>JBILMF010000235.1:0-11239 GCA_044375655.1 Steroidobacteraceae bacterium
CAATCAACGCTGTCGATCCCATGACGCAAACGCTGAGAATAACGAACAACGGTACGGGGCCGTTGGAGCTCTCTTCTGAGATCACAGGCTCCGATGGGTCGTCTTTCTCTGTATCGGGCTGCAGTGCACCGAGCCAACTGGCACCGAGTGAATGGTGCGACTTGTTGGTGACTTTCAGTGCGGTTGGACCGATAGGTGACAAGTCCGCCAACCTTCAGATCAATCACAACGCCGGCGGCAGTCCGGCGATCATCCCCCTGGAGGGAACGCTCATGGACGAGGCGGCCGTGGGCGACAGAAAGCGCGTGATCGTCACCGTGACCGGACTTCCTGAAGGTTCTTCGATAACACTCCGAAACATCGGTGGTTCGGATTTTGTGCAACGGTTCGAAGATAACGCTAATCCTCCGCTGCTGTCGGTTTTCCCGGTACGTGACTTCGAGGGAGGCGGCAAGCTGTTTGTGGGTTCGCAGGATTCCGCTTGGGAGATCGATGATATCTGGTCCACAAACGCCATCACGCCGGTTGCCAACGTCACCGGGGCTGTGCAGGACATTTTCGTCACGGGTACAAGCTCATCCCCCGTAAAGGTTTACGTCGCGACAGATGCCGGGCTGCGGACCAGCGGGGACGGCTACAACGGAGTTGTCGTGCCAGGAAACATTCGCGCGGTAGCGGTCAATGAATTGAATGTCAACTATGTCGCTCTCGCGACCTCGGCCGGTGTCCTTTTCTCCAGTGATTTTGAATCGTTTTCTCCCACGTTCGCGACCATCAATGGCCCGTTTACGATCCCCAGTAATGTCGTCAAAGACGTGGTATTCGCGGATAACAAGCTTTGGGTGGCTACGGCGAACGGCATTGGCGTGTTGAGCGACTCAGGGGGGAATGTTTTTGATTCTGCGAACTGGGGTCAGTCGCTTCCAGGCAAAAGCGTCAATAAAATCTATGTTGGTGACTTTCACGCGTACGCCGCAACCAATGACGGATTGTGGCGGGCAACGCTTTCCTCGGGGCTGCCCGGTCCCTGGAGTGAGATTCTTGCCGGTGAAGTTATCGAGGTGTCGGGCCAGGGTTCGATGGTCGTGGCGTACCTGCAGTCAGGGGGCGACTTGCAACTCAGTGGCAATAGTGGCGACACGTGGGCGCCTCTGGATCTCGGCACGGCTGGGCCTGTCGAGGACTTGATCGTGCGTGAGGGCGTGCTCTATGTGGTGGTCGATAATCACTTGCGAATCCTTGATTCTGACGTCAGCGATCTCACCGTGTCTGCCAACGGTACGTACCTGTTCCCGAAGTACGTCAACGGTTCCCCGGGCGCCTACAACGTCGTGGTCATCGATCAAGAAGGGCTCACTTGCACCGGCGGCAGTCAGGGCTTTTTCTCGTCGACGGACGTTGAAGTGTTCATCAACTGTAATGGTGGGGGTTCGGTTCCAGGTCCTGTCATGTCATCGCCGCAGACCTCGGGAGTCGTCGCCGCTGGAGCGGTGAGCGAGCCACTTGCACCGACCGTGCGCGTCGGAGCCGTTGTTGGCTCTGCCGAACCCATTGCCGCGGTTGGCGGGTGCCGAGGCGACTGCGTGGTCGAATTCCAGTCGGTCGAATCCTCGGCCACCGACGAGACGAGCGGCAGCCGTTACCGGGTGCTGCGCAGCGCTGCGGCCGGACTTACGGGACAGCAGTCCTGGCTGCTCGAGTATCGCAGCAGCACGGGTCTGCTGTTTGCCCGCAGCGAACTGCCGTCCACGGCCGAGGTATCGTGGCGGCTGGCGGATGGTCGCGAGGCGCGGCTGCCAACAACGGGTTGGGCGCTGGTCTGCGGTGATCGGGTCTGGACCTTGCAGGATGGCTACGAGTTGCTCGCACACGTCGGCGATCCTGGGCTCTCGCGTATCGAGGGCAGCACGGTCGTGCTCGGCACTGGACGCGAGCAGTCGGCTGCGATGAGTGTGCTCAGCGGCGCGCAGTGCACTACCGGCGGCGGGCTCCGGCTGCGGGGTTATGCGCTCGGTGTCGGCGATCGCGAGCCACCGCTGCGTTCGGGATCGATGAACGCGAGCGGGTTCGAGGTGGTCCTCGACCGCTCGGGCGCCGTGATTGGTCGGTCCGCCCGCGAGGCGAGGTTCGACGTAAAAGCCCACTGCGCTACGGCCGCAAACGAGCAGTTCGCCTTCTGCGAGGCCGCGCGGCAGGCGGTGGGCTGGTAGCGTTCTATCCGCCGGGGATTCAGATCCCGCGGCCTATGCCGTTACGCTTGTCGGCGACAGCGGTAGACTGTCCAGCAGGCGGGGTCCGGGGTAGTTCCCGGTAGTCCCGGGCGGATCAAGGGTTTACGCGTTCGATCCAGGGCCTCACTGTGTCTCGTAGCAGTCTCTTGCTCGTCAGAGGTACAGCGGTTATCCGCATGCTGCGCAGGATTCTGCCCGCGGCTCGAGACCTTTGGCTGTGCTCGCTCCCGTTGCTGGCGTTGGCCTCTGCCGGCATTACCCTCGCCCAGCCTGCATCGGTTGCGGTGCTGGAGCCCTCCTCGGTGTTGTTTCAGTCGTTGTCGGCTGGGCGCAGTTCGCCCGCGCAGACGGTATTGCTGCGCAACGTAGGGACGGAGGCACTGACGGTCAGCGGGGTGGATTTTGCGGGCTCTGGGGCGAGCCAGTTTTCGCTCACGCATGACTGCGGGAGCGTGCCTGGGGGTGGGGTGTGCACGATTCGGCTGACGTTTCGGCCGACGAGTGCGGGGTTCAAGACGGCGCGGCTGACGGTGCTGCACGGGGGTTTGGGTAGCCCTGCGGAGCTGTCGGTGTCTGGATTTGCGACTCCGGCGGAGCTGGTGGTGGAGGAGTCTGCGCCGGACCCGACGGCGATTTCGGATCTGGACGTGCTGCGTTACGTGGCGAGCAACCCGGATCTGCTGCAGGCGTTTGGGACGGACATTGCGAGGGCGCGTGAGCACTACCTGAGCTTTGGGGTGAACGAGGGACGGACGGTGACGTTTGACCCGCTGCGCTACACGGCGAGTCACGGGGATCTGATCGAGTCTGTGGGGCTGGATCTGGAGAAGTCTGTCCGGCACTTCATCGAGAAGGGGTATGGGGAAGGGCGTCAGGTGACGTTCGACCCTGCGGAGTACCTGAGGCTGAACCCTGACCTTGGGGGGTCGGTCTCGGCGGTGTCGGCGGCGCAGCATTATCTGCAGCAGGGGTACACGGAGGGTCGCGCGACGGCGAGCGCGCCGGTGATGCAGTTGAGCGTGAGTGCGCTGTCGTTTGGTCGGCAGACGCTGACGGTGGGCAGCGCGGCGCGGCGGGTGACGCTGCGCAACGCGGGTGTGGCGGAGCTGTTGGTGACGGGGATCGTCGTTCGGGGGGAGGACGGGCCACAGTTTGTGACGACGCATGAGTGCAGTCGTCTGGCGACGGGCGGGTCGTGCACGGTCGAGGTGGTGTTCCGGCCGACGCGTGCTGGGGATCGCGTGGGGGTTCTGTCGATTGAGCACAACGCGGCGGGTAGTCCGAGCGTGGTGTCGCTGACGGGGACGGGGATTGCGGCGCCGATCATTCAGGTGAGTCCGCTGACGGGGCTGGATTTTGGCGATCAGCGGGTGGGCCGGACGAGTGCGGTGCGCACGGTGACGATCAGCAACTTGTCGACGGCGACGGCGGAGCTGAGTTTTGCGGGGGGGGCGGGTAGCGCGATCACGCTGGGCGGAGCGGACGCGGGGCAGTTTGCGCGCGAGACGGGTTGCGCAGCGTCGCTGGCGCCTGGCGGCAGTTGCACGGTGAGCGTGACGTTCACGCCCGGGAGCCCGGGTTCGAAGACGGCGAGTGTGCTGATTGCGCACAACGCGACGGGTACGCCGACGACGGTGGCGCTAGTGGGGCGCGGGGTGACGCCGAGCATCGAGGTGTCGCCGTCGAGTCTTGCCTTTGGGGAGCAGGGGTCTGGTCTGACGAGCGCATCGCGCGCGGTGACGGTGAGGAACAGCGGGACGGGTGGGCTGACGATCAGCCGGGTGTCCGTGGGTGGAGGGGAGGGGGCGCAGTTTGCGGTGACGGTGCCCTCAGCTGGGGGCTGTCCGGTGTCGCCGGCGACGCTGGCGGCGGGGGCGAGCTGTCGACTCGATGTGAGCTTCGCGCCGGTGGGCAACGGGCCGCGCACGGCGAGCCTGTCGATCGAGCACGATGCGGCGGGCAGCCCGAGCACGGTATCGCTGACGGGGACGGGGGTTGCCGTCCCGCTCATTGTCGTGAGTCCGGGTAGTGTCGGCTTCGGCGATCAGCGTGTTGGGACCGCGAGCGGCGCGCAGATTGTCACGATCCGCAATGCGGGCAGCGGAGCGCTGTTGTTCACGGGCGGTGCCGGGGGGATCTCGCTGGGCGGATCCGAGGCAGGGCAGTTCGCGCGCACGACGAGCTGCGGGGCGGCACTTGCCCCGGGCGCTGAATGCACGGTGAGGGTGACCTTCACTCCCGCCAGTGATGGCGTGAAGAGCGCAACGCTTTCGGTGGCGCATAACGCTGCGGGCAGCCCAACGCTGCTCCCGCTCAGCGGGACGGGAATCGGTGGAGCGCCATCCGTGAGGGTGTCCTCGACGATGCTCTCGTTCGCCACCCAGAGTCTCGGAACGGCGAGCGCTCCCAGAGCGCTTACGGTGAGCAACGGCGGTACGGCTGCGCTGACCATCACCGGAATTTCGCTGGGTGGGACGGATGCTGGGCAGTTTGTGGTCTCGTCGCCGACGTCGAACGCATGTCCGATCGCCCCGGCAAGCCTTGCCGTAGGCGCAAGCTGTACGGTAAACGTGGCGTTTGCGCCGACTTCCAATGGCCAGAAGTCCGGCAACCTGTCGATCTCTCACAATGTTGGCCTGACGGCTGTTGCCCTCGCGGGCACGGGTGCGGGAGGCGTCGGCGCTTTGACCGCATCGACCGGCGGTCTGGTTTTCAACCCGCAGGCGTTGGGCACCTCGAGCACGCAAACGCTGACGCTGACGAACAGCGGTACGGCGTCCCTGACGCTACAGAGCGTGAACGTTTCCGGCGACAGCACGCAGTTCGTGCCGACGGCGAGCAGTTGCGGGGCCTTGCCTGCGATCCTCGGAGCGGGGTCCAGTTGCACCGTCGGGGTGACGTTCACGCCTGAGAGCAACGGTGACAAACGCGGTACGCTCTCCATCGTACATGGCGCTTCGGGCAGCCCCACCACGATTTCACTGACGGGCTCCGGCACTGGTGGAGTCGCTGCAATCACGGTGAGTGCGTCGCCGCCGGCGCCGACGACGAGTTTGTCGTTCGGCTCCATCAACGTAGGCAGTTCCGGCTCGCAGACGCTCACAGTTTCCAATGGCGGGACCGCGACGCTGACCTTGAGCAGTATCGTCGTGAGTGGCGTCGACTCGGCGCAGTTCGTCCGAGTGGCAGGGAGCTGCGGGACGCTGCCGTTCGCGGTCGCTGCGGGGACGAGTTGCACCCTCGGGCTGACGTTCACGCCTTCGAGCAACGGGGCGAAGAGCGCGGGTCTGTCCATTTCCCATAACCTTGGGACGACAGCGGTTGCCCTCTCGGGGACCGGCACAGGAGGTTCGCCAACGTTCGCACTATCACCCGCGAGCCTGTCGTTCGGCAGTCAGGCGATCAGCACTACGAGCACGACGAGATCGTTGACCATCACGAACGGTGGCACGGCCGCTCTGATGATCGATACCATCTCGCTGGGTGGTGCAGAGGCTGAGCAGTTCGCGGTTTTCGCGCCGTCCTCCAACGCGTGTCCGACCGCACCGGCCACGCTGGCGGCGGGTGCAAGTTGCTCGTTAAGCGCAACGTTCATGCCGACGAGCAACGGCGCGAAGAGTGCGACGCTTTCGATAGTGCATAGCGTCGGCACGACGTCGGTGGTCCTGTCCGGAACGGGAACCGGTGGCTCGGCATCGTTTTCGATCTCGCCTGTCGGGCTTTCGTTCGACTCGCAGGCCGTGCGCACCAGTGCGACACGCTCGTTGGACATTGCGAATGGCGGTACCGCGGCGCTGACGATCAGTGAGGTGTCCTTGGATGGTGGGGATGCCGCGCAGTTCGCGATCTCGGCGCCGTCCAGCAATGCCTGCCCGCTAGCACCGGCCACGCTGGCGGCGGGAGGGAGCTGCACGCTCAACGTGACCTTCACTCCAGAGAGCAACGGCACGAAGATCGCGGGTCTCTCGATCACGCACAGCGCCGCAGCCAGCCCCGTGGCCTTGGTGCTGAGCGGGATCGGGACCGGCGGTTCGGCGACGCTTTCGGCGTCGGCCGCTGCGCTGTCGTTCGGCGATGAGGCGGTAGGATCGACCAGTGCCGCACGTGCGCTGACTTTGACCAATGGCGGTACGGCTGCACTCGAAATTAGCGGCATTTCGATATCGGGTTCGCCCGCACAGTTCGCCGTTTCATCGTCGTCGGCGAACGGGTGTCCGCCACCGCCTGCGACTCTGGCCGCGGGCGCAAGCTGCACGCTCAATCTGACCTTTACCCCGACGACTGATGGGGCGAAGAGCGCGAATCTCTCCATCGTGCACAGCGTGGGGACTACGGCGGTAGCGCTGTCCGGGACGGGGACTGGTGGCGTGGCGACGCTTGCGGTTTCGACCACAACGCTGTCGTTCGGCACACAGGCGCTCGGCACGTCGGGTACTCAGACCTTTTCGTTGACGAACGGTGGAACGGCGGCGCTCACCATCAACAGCCTGTCTCTCGGTGGGACAGACTCGGCGCAATTCGCTGTCTCGGCGTCAGCCGCGAACGCCTGCCCGCTTGCCCCCGCAACGCTTGCCCCGGGTGCTGGATGCACGGTGACCGTGAGCTTCACGCCGAGCAGCGATGGAGCAAAGACCGGGAACCTCTCTATTGCCCACAGCGCCGCGGGTAGTCCGACGGCGGTGACTCTGTCGGGGACGGGTACTGGCGGAGTGCCAGCGCTCACGGTAAGCAGCGCCCCGCCCACACCGACGACGAGCGTTTCGTTCGGCAACACGGCAGTGGGCGGTTCCGGTTCGCAGACGCTGACGGTAACCAACACCGGCACGGCGGCACTCACCCTCAACAGCGTATCGGTGGGCGGGACGGAGGCCGCGCAGTTTGCCGCAACGGCGCCGGCGACTGGCGCTTGCCCGGTGGCGCCGGCGACCCTGGCGGTAGGTGTGAGCTGCACGCTCAATCTCAGTTTCACGCCGTCCAGCAATGGGGCAAAAAGCGCGAGTCTCGTCCTCAGTCATAGCGCTGGCACCACCAATCTCGCACTCAACGGCACCGGGACGGGCGGCGTCGCAGCGGTCAGGCTGTCGGCGAGCAGCGTCGGTTTTGGCGACCAAGGTGTCTCCACCACTAGCAGCACGCGCACGCTCACGCTGACCAACAGCGGCACGGCGGCGCTTACGATTAACGGGGTATCGATCGGCGGCGTCGATGCCGCGCAGTTTGCTATCGCGGCATCCGCCGCAGGCGTGTGTCCGGTAGCCCCGGCGACACTCGCGGCTGGCGCGAGCTGCTCGATCATCCTCAGCTTCACGCCGGCAAGCAACGGCGCGAAGAGTGCAAGCCTGTCCGTCGCCCACAGCGCGACGGGTAGTCCGGCAGCGGTGGCGCTCAGCGGGACCGGCACCGGTGGCGTTGCGGCGGTGACGCTGTCCGCAACGAGCGTTGCGTTCAGTGACCAGGGTGTGACGACGATTAGCGCCGTGCGGGCGCTGACGCTGACCAACAGCGGGACGGCGGCGCTCACGATCAACAGTATCGCGCTGGGCGGTGCGGACGCTGCGCAGTTTGCGGTGACGGCGCCGCCCTCGAACGCCTGCCCGGTGTCTCCGGGGACGCTGGCTGCGGGCGCGACCTGCACGATCAACGTCACGTTCACGCCCGCGAGCAACGGTGCGAAGAGCGCGACGCTTGCGATCAGTCACAGCGTGGGGACGACATCGCTAGCGCTCGGCGGCACGGGCACGGGCGGTGTGGCGGCGCTCACGGTGAGCAGCGCTCCGCCGGCGGCGACGACCAGCCTTGCGTTCGGTGACCAGGGTGTCACGACGACGAGCGCCGCGCGGACCCTGACGCTGACCAACAGCGGGACGGCGGCGCTCACGATCAACAGTATCGCGTTGGGTGGTACGGACGCTGCGCAGTTTGCGGTGACGGCGCCGTCCTCGAACGCGTGCCCGGTGGCGCCGGCGACGTTGGCGGCAGGAGCCAGCTGCACGCTCAACGTCACGTTCACGCCGGCGACCAACGGGGCGAAGAGCGCGAGTCTCTCGATCACGCATAGTGCCGCGGGCAGTCCTGCGGCGGTGGCGCTCGGCGGCACGGGGACGGGGGGTGTGGCGGCGCTCACGGTGAGTAGCGCTCCACCGGCGGCGACGACCAGCCTCGCGTTCGGCGATCAGGGCGTCGGGGCGAGCAGCGCCGCGCGGACACTGACGCTGACCAACAGCGGCGGCGCGGCACTCACGATCACGAGCACGACGGTAAGCGGCGCGCAGGCTGGGCAGTTTGCGGTGTCTGGGGCGACGTCGAACGCCTGCCCGGTGGCGCCTGCGACGTTGGCTGCGGGCGCGAGCTGCACGATCAACGTCACGTTCACGCCGTCGAGTAACGGTGCGAAGAGCGCGAGCCTCGCCATTGTGCACAGCGTTGGGACAACGACGATCGCGTTGAGCGGCACGGGCAGCGGGGGCGCGGCGTCGGTGACGGTCTCAGCGACGAGCGTGGCGTTCGGGGCGCTCACGCTGAACTCGACGAGCGAGGTGCGGGTGCTGACGGTATCCAACGGCGGCACGGCGAACGCGACGATCAGCGGGGTTTCGGTTGGCGGTGATGCGGGGTCGTTCGCGGTGACCAACGCGTGTTCGGCGGTACTGACGCCGCCCGCAGGCAGTTGCTCGATCTCGGTGACCTTCACGCCGACGAGTGTGGGAGTGCGCTCGGCGAGTTTGTCGATTGCGCACGACGGACCCGGCAGTCCGCTGGTGGTAGCGCTGAGCGGGGAGGGCGCGTTGGTCGGTGACGCGGCATCGACGGCGGCGTTTTCGGCGACGGCGCTGATGCAGGCGCGGCCGACGGCCCCGAGCGGGGTGTACTGGTTTGACCCTGACGGTGCGGGCGGGCGGGCGGCGTTCCGCAGTTACGCTGATCTGACGCGGGCGGGTGGCGGCTGGATGCAGGTTCGGCGGGTCCGTGGATCGGGGGGCTGGTATCCGGGGGATGACAATCTGTCGGGCACGGGATCGTTCGAGCCCTCGGCGGTGGGCGAGCGCAACGCTGATCGGCACGGGAGCGTGCAGTTCGATTACTTCGTCGACGGGTCGACGGAGTACCTGTTTGCGACGGGCGACGAGGCGGTGTGGTGTGTGCTGCAGCGTGGTTCGGGGAACTTTGGAGCGACGGCGGAGCCCGGCGCGCGCGGGGCGACGGTGCTGTACTCGCGGGGGACGGCGGTGGCGGCGGGCGGCAGCACGAACGTGCTGTTGCGCGCCGGTACGGCGGAGGATCCGTGGATCGGCTGTGAGGGGGACCACAACGCGAACCTGAACAAGATCCTGTACGGCGAGAACGCGTTCGGGGAGAGCAACCCGACGGCGGCGGCGGAGTTTTTGGCGCTGAAGAACCAGGGGAACCGCGGGATCAATATCTTCGTGCGGGCGGGGGGGCGACAGTCGCTGCGGGTGATCAAGGAGGGCAGCGGCACTGGCCGGGTGACGAGCAACCGGCCCGGCATCGACTGCGGTCCGGAGTGCGCAGCCGGGTACACGAGCAACTCCACGGTGGTGCTGACGGCAGTGGCCGATACGGGCTCGGTGTTCACGGGCTGGAGCGGCGGTGGTTGCACGGGTACGGATCCCTGCAGCGTCATGATGAACGAGCCAAAAACTCGAACGGCGATTTTCACTGCGAACACGTACACGATCGGTGGCACGGTTTCGGGGCTGGTTGGAACGTTGGTGCTGGGCAACAACGGCGGCAGCAACCTGTCGCTCAGCGGTAACGGCTCGTTTACGTTCTCGCCGGTGCTGACGCACGGGAGCGCCTACGCCGTGACGGTACTGACGCAGCCCACGGGCCAGACGTGCACGGTCACGAACGGCAGCGGTACGTCGACCGGCAATGTCACCAACGTGGCGGTCAACTGTTCGACCAATACCTTCACGGTTGGAGGGTCGGTTAGCGGTTTGACGGGGGCGCTGGTACTGCGCAACAACGGCGGCAACGACCTGACGATCAGCAGCAACGGATCGTTCACGTTCTCGTCGCCGGTGAATTCGGGCAGCGCGTACGCCGTGACAGTATTCATGCAGCCGACGGGTCAGACCTGCGTGGTCGCGAACGGCAGTGGCTCGAGCGTTACGGCGAACGTTACCTCGGTCGCGGTGACCTGCGCGACGAATACGTACACGATCGGCGGCACTGTGTCTGGCCTCACAGGCACCGTGGTGTTGCGCAACAACGGGGGCAATGACCTCGCGGTCAGCAGCAACGGGGCGTTCACGTTCACGACTGCGTTGAACCACGGCAGCGGCTATGCGGTGACCGTGCAGACGGCTCCGACCGGTCAGACTTGCACGGTGATCAATGGCAGCGGCGCGGCGACCGGCAGTGTCAGCAACGTGTCGATCAGTTGTTCAACGAATTTTCACACCGTGTCGGGGTCCGTATCTGGACTCAGCGGGACGGTAGTGTTGCAGAACAATGGGCTCAGTAATCTGTCGCTCTCTGCAAATTCGTCATTCACGTTTTCACCGAGCTTGGCTCATGGGAGTCCGTACAACGTTACCGTGCTGACCCAGCCTGGTGGCCAGACCTGTACCGTGACGAATGGCACGGGAACCGTGACGGGGAACATCGCCAATGTCACCGTCAGCTGCACGACGAACACCTACACGATCGGTGGCACGGTGTCTGGTCTCACCGGCACCGTGGTGCTGCGCAACAACGGGGGTAATGACCTGACGGTCAGCAGCAACGGCGCGTTTACGTTCTCATCGCCGGTGAACGCGGGTGGTTCGTACAGCGTCGCTGTGCAGACCCAGCCGACGGGTCAGACCTGCACCGTGACGAACGGCAGCGGCAGCAACCTGGGCGCCAACATCACCAACGTCGCGGTGAGCTGTACGACGAACACGTACACGATCGGCGGCACGGTGTCTGGTCTCACCGGCACCGTGGTGCTGCGCAACAACGGGGGCAATGACCTCACGATCAGCAGCAACGGGTCGTTCACG
>JBILMF010000104.1:0-11166 GCA_044375655.1 Steroidobacteraceae bacterium
GGTAGGCGAGGTCCGGCAGCACGATCAGCGCATGCTGGGTGATCGGCAGCAGTCCGCACTCCTGCGCGGACACGGCGACTCCCGCATCGGTGTGCACATGGATGACGAACTGCGCGTCGGCACGCGCTGCATGGATCGCCGAATGGATGGTGAAGCCTGCCGGGTTGATCGGCTGCGGGTCATCGTCGACCTTGGCGCCGGCGAGATCGATCTTCACCAGCGACGAGGCGGTGATCTCGTCGAAGTGCGAGCCATAGGGGTTGATGAGGAAATGATGCGCCGGTCCGGGGACGCGCGCGGAGATGTGGGTGAAGATCAGGTCGTCCCAGCCGTGCAGCGCCACCAGCCGGTACAAGGCCGCGAGATCGACGCGCGTCCGCCATTCAACCGGATCGACCATGGGAGTGCCCTCTCACTGCGGATGACGCCGACTACGCGGATGAGGATACGCGTTCCGCCCACGATATCATCGGCCGATGATCCGTCGTCTCACCACTACGCCGGCCGAGCCGCCGGAAACCTATGCGCCGCCAACCGAGAGGCTCGTCAGCGGTCACCCGCAGCAGCGTCTCTGGTCGCAGTACACCGACACCAGCGGCAAGTTCTTCGCCGGTGTGTGGGAAAGCGAGCCGGGCAGCTGGCGCATCCGCTACACGGAAGAAGAGTACTGCCGCATCCTCGAGGGCCGCAGCCGGCTGCGCGCCGCCGACGGCACGGTGACCGAGGTGGGACCTGGCGACGAGTTCATCATCTCGCGCGGTTTCGAGGGGATCTGGGAGGTCATCGAGCGCACGCGCAAGGTGTACGTGATCTACGAGCCCGGCGGGGAGGCTGGCAGCGGAGCCGAGGCGTGAGCGGCGCGATCCTGCAGCAACTGCCGGTCGGCGAGCGCGTCGGCATCGCCTTCTCCGGCGGGCTCGACACCAGCGCGGCTGTTCACTGGATGCGCGCGCACGGCGCTTTGCCCTGCGCGTACACGGCCCATCTTGGCCAGCCCGACGAGTCGGATTACGAGTCCATTCCGCAGCGGGCGATGGCACTTGGCGCGGTGCACGCGCGGCTGATCGACTGCCGCGCGCAACTGGTGGCCGAGGGACTGGCGGCGATCCAGTGCGGCGCGTTCCACATCAGCACCGCCGGCAGCACGTACTTCAACACCACGCCGCTCGGGCGTGCGGTCACCGGTACGGCACTGGTGCTCGCGATGCGCGAGGACGGCGTCGACATCTGGGGTGACGGCAGCACGCACAAGGGCAACGACATCGAGCGCTTCCATCGCTACGGACTGCTCGCGAACCCGGCGCTGCGGATCTACAAGCCGTGGCTCGATGTCCGCTTCATCGCGGAACTCGGCGGCCGCAGCGAGATGTCGGCCTATCTGGCGGCAGCGGGTTTCGCCTACCGCATGTCCACGGAAAAGGCTTATTCCACCGACTCGAACATCCTCGGCGCGACCCACGAGGCGAAGGATCTGGAATCTTTGAGCCGCGGCATCGAGATCGTGCAGCCGATCATGGGCGTGGCTTTCTGGCGCGATGACGTTGCCGTGGCACGCGAGACGGTCAGTGTGCGCTTCGAGGCCGGCCGCCCGGTGGCAATCAACGGCCATGGCTACGCCGACGATCTCGCCCTGTTCACGGAGGCCAACCGCATCGGCGGGCGCCACGGTCTCGGCATGAGCGACCAGATCGAGAACCGCATCATCGAGGCGAAGAGCCGCGGCATCTACGAAGCGCCGGGAATGGCGTTGCTGTTCATCGCTTACGAGCGTCTGCTGACGGCGATCCACAACGAGGACACGCTCGAGCAGTATCGTCACAACGGTCGGCGGATCGGCCGGCTGCTCTACCAGGGGCGGTGGTTCGATCCGCAATGCCTGATGCTGCGCGAGAGCGCGCAACGCTGGATCGCCCGCGCGGTCAGCGGCGAGGTCACGCTGGAGCTGCGCCGCGGCAACGACTGGTCGATCGTCGATACCCGCGGCCCGCACCTGAGCTACCACCCCGAGCGGCTCACCATGGAAAAAGGCGAGGGGATGTTCACGCCTGCGGACCGCATCGGTCAGCTGACGCTGCGCAGCATGGATATCGCGGACACGCGCGAGAAGTTGCAGCTCTACGCGGCGGCGGGTCTGCTCAGCGACGAGGCCGCGCTGCGTCTCGAATAGGCGCGCCGCGCCTCAGCGCCGTGCCTCGACTGGCGGAGCTGCGCCTCAGAGCCGCCGCAACGCCTCGGCGAGACGCCGACGCAGCACCAGAATGGACATGCCGACGAGGTCGCGGGGTACCTCGCGTACGATCCGCTGCTGCGCGGTCTTGGACAGGTGGGTGCGCACCGCGCTCAGGAACCGCGGCGCTGCCACGAGCACCACGCCGCGGCTCTTGCGGTTGCGCGCGGCACCGCCGACCCGCCGCGCAAGCTGGCGGGCGAAGCGGTCGGTGGCGTGCTGCTTGTGCTCGGTGCGCGCCTGCAGCGCCGTGCGCTGTGCGCTGGCGCCTGTGCGGCGCAGCACCCGGCCCGGCGCATCGGCGCCGAGGTCGCGGTTGTGCCGCGCCGTGTAGGTGTTTTCGACAACCTCGAGCAATTTGGGCGTGGCTCCCGCCTCGTCCAGCTCGAAGATTCTGACGAGTCGTGAATCGGCGACGAACACCGTATAACCGCTCATGGACGTGACTCCCTTGGTGGTCTGGGCGCACACTGCGCGGCGGCGCCGGTGAACATGATAGAAAAACTTTTCATCTCTGCGGACTCTTTGCTCGCCGACTCCTTCGAGCTCGGCGCCCGTGTGCTGGCGAGCGGCTACCGTCCCTCTTTCCTCGTTGCGCTCTGGCGCGGCGGTGCGCCGATCGGCATCGCGGTGCAGGAGTTGCTCGAGCGCCGTGGTGTCAGCACCGATCACATCGCTGTCAGAACCTCAAGTTACACCGGTATCGACCAGCAGGACAAGACGGTACGCGTGCACGCCATGGATTATCTGGTGTCGCGGGTGACGCCGCAGGATCGGCTGCTGATCGTCGATGACGTGTTCGACTCCGGCCGCAGCCTCGAGGCCCTGCTTGCCGAAATCGACCGGCGCTGCGGGGAGCGGCGACCGCAGGAAGTGCGCATTGCCACGGTCTACTACAAGCCGTCGCGCAACCGCAGCCGTTTGCAGCCCGACTGGTATGTGCACGCCACCGATCGCTGGCTGGTGTTTCCGCATGAACTCGTGGGGCTCAGCGACGCGGAGATCGCCGCCCACAAGCCGCCCTCGGCCCAAGCGAAGAAAGATAGCCGGCGAGCGCGGCCTTGAATTCGTACGGCAAGGCTCATGGGCGGGGTTCCGCCGTGGCCGGGTGTTGCTCCGCGTCCACTCGTCCCGCCGTGCTGATTTCTTTGTGCTCGCGGATCTGGCGGATGGTCGATTCGATCCATGCCTGCGCGAGCTCGTTGATCTCGCGGGGGTCGCGGCCGGAGGCGTCGATGGGCGGCCCGACGATCACGCGTATGGTGCCCGGCTTCTTGAGCAGTCCGCGGCGCGGCCAGTAATAGCCGGCGTCATGCGCGATCGGCACCACCTTGCAGCCGACGCGGCTGGCGAGCAGCGCGCCGCTGACGCCATAGCGGCGCGTCTCCCCCGCAACCACGCGCGTGCCCTCGGGGAAGATCAGGATCGAGAGTCCTTCGGCGAGCCTGTCGCGGCCCTGATGCACGACCTGGTTGACGGCCGAGGCGCCGGCACCACGATCGACCGCGATCGAGTGCAGCAGCTTGAGTCCCCAGCCGAAGAAGGGGATGAAAATCAGCTCTCGCTTGAGCACGATGACCTTCGGCGGTCCGACCAGAAACTGCGCGAAGGTCTCCCAGGCCGAGGCGTGCTTCCAGTAGGCGACATGGGGTTCGGTCGGGATGTTCTCGAGTCCCTCCACGCGGTGCTCGAGTCGGCAGGTGACGCGCAACACCTCGAAGATGCGCTGCGCATACCACTCCACGAGGCGGAAGCGCTGCACGCGACCGACCCACGGCGCCGCCAGCACGAAGAACACCGCATAGGCGAGCGTCCAGAGAAACAGGAAGGTGGTGAAGACGAGCGAGCGCAGCGTTTGCACGGCCTGTGCCTTGCTTCAGCCCGGTAGACGCGAGATGTCGGCGACGCCCGCGAACAACTCGCGCACCCGCGCCACCAGTGCGAGCCGGTTGGCGCGCAGCGCGGGGTCCGGGTCGTTGACCATCACGTCGTTGAAGAAGGCGTCGATCGCGGGCCGCAGTCCGGCGAGCGTGGCGAGCGCCGAGTCATAGTGCCGTGCGGCGAGATCCGTCTCGACCCGGGCGCTGACGGCCGAGACGGCTTCGTGCAGCGCACGTTCGGCGGGCAGGACAAGTCGAGCGACGTCGATCGCGACCGTGTCGCCCGCCGCCGATTTCTTCAGGATATTGGCGATGCGCTTGTTCGCGGCAGCGAGGCTTTCGGCCTCGGGACGCTGGCGGAAGCTGGCGAGCGCCTGCATCCGCGCGTCGAAGTCGAGCGGCCGCGTGCAGCCGGTGGCGAGTACTGCCTCGAAGGATTCGGCGGGATGCCCGGCATCGAGGTAGGACGCGCGCTGCCGCTCCTGCAGATAGGCGAGCACGTCCGTCGCCGTATCCCCCGCTTTGACGGGCTGCAGGGCGACCGCGGCAGCCACCAGTTCGGCGAGATCCAGCTCCAGCCGCCCCTCGAGAACGATGCGCAACACACCGACGGCGGCGCGGCGCAGCGCGAACGGATCCTTGGTGCCGCTCGGTTTCTGGCCGATGCCGAAGATGCCGGCCAGCGTGTCGAGCTTGTCGGCGAGCGCCACCGCCGTGCCGATGCGGTCCGTCGGCAGCCCGTCGCCTGCACCGCGGGGCTGGTAGTGCTCGCGGATGGCCGTGGCCACGCGTGCGTCCTCGCCGTCGGCCACCGCGTAGTACGCACCCATCACGCCCTGCAATTCCGGGAATTCGCCGACCATGGCGGAAAGCAGGTCGCATTTGCAGAGATCGGCGGCGCGCTCCACCAGCGCGGCGTCAGCGCCGATCAGCGGCGCGATGTGTCCGGCCAGCGCGACGATGCGCCGCACCTTGTCGCCGATCGAGCCGAGCTTCGCCTGGAAAGTGACCTTGTCGAGGCCGGGCCGGGAAGCCGCGAGCGGCTGGCGCCGATCCTGCTGCTGGAAGAAGGCGGCGTCGGCGAGGCGCGGACGCACCACGCGCTCGTTGCCCTCGCGCACACGGACGACGTCGCGGCTGTCGATGTTGCTGATGGTGATGAAGTGGTTGCTGAGGGCCCCGCCCGCGTCTTCCACGGCGAAGTAGCGCTGGTGTTCCTGCAGCGTCGAGATCAGCACCTCGCGCGGCAGCGCGAGGAAGCGCTCGTCGAAGCGCCCTTCCACGGCCACTGGCCATTCGACCAGCGCGGTGACTTCGTCGAGCAGTTCGTCGTCGAGCACGGCGCGGCCGCCGAGCGCAGCTGCACGGGAGAGCACTTGCGCTCGGATCCGCTCACGGCGCTCGCCGAAGGCGGCGATGACGTGCCCCTGCTCGCGCAGCACGGCCGCGTAGTCAGCCGGTTGCGGGATGTCGAGCACCTGCGGTGCGTGGAAGCGGTGACCGCGCGTTCCCGCGCCGGCGGCGGTGTCGAGCAGCCGTGCCGGCAGCACGTCGGCGCCGAAGCGCATCACCACCCAGTGCACCGGCCGCACGAACTCGGCATCGCTCGCGCCCCAGCGCATGCGCTTCGGGATCGGCAGCGCATCGAGCGCCGCCTGCACGATGCCCGGCAGCAGCGTTGCTGTTGGCGCACCCGGCCTGCTGCCCTCGAAGTGGAGGAACTCGCCCTTGCCTTCGGTGACGCGGCCGAGCGCTGCGAGCGGCACGCCGCAGCTCTCCGCGAAGGCGGTGGCGGCGCGCGTGGGTTGGCCAGCCTTGTCGTAGGCCGCCGCCAGCGGCGGACCGCGGCGCTTGATCTTCTGTTCGGGCTGCGTTTCCGCCACCGCGCGCACCAGCACTGCCAGCCGTCGCGGCGCGCCAAAGGAAAGGAGTTCGCCGTGGCCGATGCCGGCCGCGGCGAGTCCGCTGCGGATACCTTCGGCGAGCGCGCGTTCGAGTTCCGGCAGCGCGAGCGGCGGCAATTCTTCAGTGCCGAGTTCGAAGAGGAAGTCGCGCGTGCTCATGCGGCGACTCCCGTATCGTCGCCGCGCCCTGTCCCGCCCGTGCCGCTGCCGCCACCCGCGCTGCTGCCGGCTGCGCCCTGCAGCATCGGGAAGCCGAGTGCTTCACGGCTGTCGTAATAGGTCTGGGCCACGCCGCGCGCCAGCGTACGCACGCGCAGGATGAACCTTTGACGCTCGGTTACTGAGATGGCGCGCCGCGCGTCGAGCAGGTTGAAGGTGTGCGAGGCCTTGAGCATCTGCTCGTAGGCGGGCAGCCCCAGCTTCGCCTCGAGCAGCTTCTGGCAGATGGCCTCGTGTTCGTCGAAGTTGCGCAACAGCACCGCGACGTCGGCGTGCTCGAAGTTGTACTTCGACTGTTCGACCTCGTTCTGGTGGTAGACGTCGCGATAGGTCACGCGCCCCAGGGGGCCGTCCGTCCAGACGATGTCGAACACGCTGTCGACACCCTGCAGGTACATGGCGAGCCGCTCGAGCCCGTAGGTGATCTCGCCGGTGACCGGTCGGCAGTCGATGCCGCCGACCTGCTGGAAATAGGTGAACTGCGTCACCTCCATGCCGTTGAGCCACACCTCCCAGCCGAGGCCCCAGGCGCCGAGCGTCGGCGACTCCCAGTTGTCCTCGACGAAGCGGATGTCGTGAGTCAGTGGATCGAAGCCGAGCATCTTCAGCGAGCCGACGTAGCGCTCGAGAATGTCGAGCGGCGAGGGTTTGATGACCACCTGGAACTGGTAATAGCGCTGCAGGCGGAACGGGTTGTCGCCGTAGCGGCCGTCGGTCGGCCGGCGTGAGGGCTGAACATAGGCTGCCGCCCAGGGCTCGGGACCCACGGCGCGCAAGAAGGTTGCGCTGTGGAAGGTACCGGCACCGACCTCCATGTCGTAGGGTTGCAGGATCACGCAGCCCTGGTCCGACCAGTACTGTTGCAGCGCGAAGATGAGTTCCTGAAACGTGCGGGCCATGGGGTGCGGCTCCCGCCGCTATCTTCCAAAAAGGGCAGCAAGTATAACGGCTGGCATGACGGCTTCGCGGCCGCGGGGGGACGGGATGACAAACAAGGTCGGCATCTGGGAGCTGGCGCCGGGAATCTCGCGCACCAATTTCCACGCTCTGCTTGGCACCGCGTTTTTCTCCATCGGCCTGCTGACGCTAGTCGGCAATCTGCGACCGTATCTCTTCAACTCGATGCTCGGCATCCCCGACGACATCCAGGGTCGCGTGAGCGGCACCATGGACATAGTCAGCGAGATTCCGGCGCTGCTGCTGTCGGGAATCGTCGGTGCGGCCTCCGACCGTCTCGGCCGGCGCGTGATCTACGGCATGGGCTTCGCCATCCTCGCGGTCGGCTACCTGCTGTTCCCGTTCGCGCAATTCGACTGGACGCTGTACGCGATGATCCTGATCACCGCCTGCGGCGCCTCGCTGATCGCCGCGATGCTCTCTGCGGTGATCGCCGATTACCCGCAGGAAAGTTCGCGCGGCAAGCTGGTCGGCATCTGTTTCTTCCTGAACGGGCTCGGCGTGGCGACCCTGGTGGGGCTGGCTGCGCAGTTGCCGAAGTTCTATCTCGCGCAGGGCCTCGACCCGATCGCCGCCGGACGCGCAGCCTACTGGACGGTGGCGGCGCTCTGTCTCGTGCCCATGGTGATCGTGCTGCGCGGTCTGCCGCGCCGCACTCCGGGACAGCTCGCGACGCGCGAGCCGTTGCTGGCGACGCTGCGCGTCGGCCTTGCCGCAGCGAGCGACCGGCGCGTGCGCCTTGCTTATTGCTCGGCCGCCGTGTCGCGCGCCTCGCTGTCGATCATCAGCGCATTCTTTTTTCTTTGGATGGTGCAGGCCGGCAAGGAGCAGGGTATGACGCCGGCCGAGGCGCTGTCGCGCGGCGGCGGTATCTTCGTGGCCATCCAGATCACGGCGACGCTGTGGGCGGTGACGGTGATCAGCTTCATCGACCGCGTCGATCGCGTGCTTTTCATGGTGGTCGCCTCCGCGCTCGCCAGCGGCAGCTACCTGTGGTTCGGTCTCGTCGACGACCCGTTCCAGCCGGCGATGTATTTCGCGGCGGTGTTCCTCGGCATCGGCGAGATGAGCGGCATCCTCGCCTCGCAGGCCCTGATCGGCCAGGTGGCGCCGGAGCGTGGGCGCGGCGCGGTGATCGGCGTGTTCACGCTCTGCGGCTCGCTCGGCATTTTCTTCGCAGCCATCGTCGGCGGCACGCTGTTCGATGCCTGGCGTCCCTCGGCGCCGTACGTGGTCATGGGCGCCGTCAGCGGCCTGTTGTGCCTGCTGGCGCTCGCAACCTGGCGGCAGGATCGCCGCAGCGACGCAGATCCGTAATCAAACGGCAACAGGATTGACACGCGCCGTGCACACCATCCGAGCCGCACTTCACTATGAGGGACGGCTGGATGAACAGGTTTTTCGCTGCGGCTACGGTTACGGTTGCTCTAGTAGGCGCTTCGTCTGCCGTTGCCGTCCCGATCGACGTCCTCGACGAGGTCGTGATCACCGGGTCCGTGTACCAAGGCCGGGCTGAAATCGCCTCGCGTCGGGGCTCCACAGCGATCGTCGACAGCATTTCGCAGGATGATATCGGTGCGCTGCCGGATCTGACGATTGCCGAGGCGATGCGACGCATCACGGGCGTAACCACGATCTACAACGACGACATCGGCCAATTTGCCTCGATTCGCGGCGTCCATCCCGACTTCGTGCCGGTAACCGTCAACGGCCTTGCGATCGCCACCACCGGCGACCTCGGGGAGGGCACGCGGATGATCAATCTGCAAGTCATCCCCGGCGTTTCGGTTCGACTGATCGAAGCCTTCAAGACGCCCGCTCCGAACATGGACGCGGGTGCCATGGGCGGCATGCTCAACATCGTGCCCGTCGGCGCGTTCGATGCCGCGTCACCGAAGCGGGTGCTGAGCGGAACCCTGAGCTACTCCACATACATGGATGTTCCCGACGACAACAGCTGGGGTGACGACAAGGATTCGCCGCTCGGCAAAAGCGTGAACTTCATCTGGACCGAGAGGTTCGGGTCCGGCAACGATTGGGGCGTGGCGATCAGCGGTATCTACGATGAACGTCCGCGGACGCAGGCGAATGACGCCATCACCAACCGTCTTTACTACACCTCGACCGGTGCCGCCACGACACCCGAGGCAGCCAACTGGAATGGGTTCGCGGCGCCGAATTCGTTCCTGAACCACCTCTACACCAACAAATTCCAGAAGTACGGCGGCACGCTGAACATCGAACATCGGCCCACTGAAGGGCCGCAGATCGCGCTTTACGGGTTCGCGTTCATGTCCGATGAACAGGAAACACGAAACACCAATCGCTTGTTCTCGCTTGACCAGCCGCTGAACTTGGGGGACGAAACCGGTTCGATGCGAGTTCGTTCGGTGGACACCCAATGGCGATACAACACCTTCGAACGCGATCAGATGGGGGTTCAGCTGAGCGCCAGCTGGATGGTCTCTGACCGGGGCGAGGTGTCGACCAAGGCAGGTTATTCCAAGGCGACGTTTCTCACCGAGAGACCCTTCGTCTCGTTCGTGTATGCGCCGAACAAGCGGGTCACCTATGACATCCGCAACGCCGCACAGCGATTCGTGCTTGATGACCCGCAGAGCTACATCACACCCGCGAACTACCGACTCGGGGAAACCTATCGCGACTGGCGGGACACCAAGGAAGATCTCGTTGAGGCGAGAGTCGATTACACCTGGAACACGAAGAGCACCGACCGCGGGTGGGGCTACGCGCTGGGCGTGAACCACCGATCGCTGGATCTGCGTCGCGACATCACGAGCATCAACTACGTGAGCGGTGGACTCAGCCTGACCGGTCTCGGTTTCGTACAGCCTTTCAATTACGTCGGCTATCCCTATCCCGGACTGTGGATCGATGCCGACAAGTTCTGGGCCGAGGCGGTCAACGGCGTCGGTGTGAACCAGAGCCTGTCTACCAGAAATTCCCGGCTGAGCGATTACCGGTACGAAGAGCGCATGTCCGCTGCCTATGCGTCCCTGAGTTTCATCAGTGACCGGGTGAACATCGCCGCCGGCATGCGGTACGACGAAATCGATGCGAGCTCGGCCAACTCGCAGATTCGCGCCGGTGTGCTGCAAGCCGATCTTGTCGGCCGCGACACGGGCTACCGCAACCTGCTGCCCTATCTCAACGGGGTGATAAACGTCACCGACAGCATCAGGATCAAAGCGGGTATGAGCCGGACGCTGGGGCGCCCGAATCCGCAGGACACCGCCACGGCCGAGACTCTTGATCCAACGGAACTGACGATCACGCGAGGCAACCCCGACATCGAGCCTCGGGTATCGACCAACATGGACCTTGGCGTGGAGTACTTCTTCAACGAAGGCGAGGGAATGATTACCGTCACCGGCTTCCGCAAGGAGATCACCGACGACATCCTCACAGTCAGCGGCCAACAGACCATAGACAACCAGCTCTGGACGGTGACGCAGCCGATCAATGGCGAGAAAACCACGCTGCAAGGTGTCGAGCTGGGTCTGGTCAACACCAGCTTCGCGAATATTCATCCTGCTCTCGCGAACTTCGGCTTATCCGCAAATCTCCTGCTGGTCGAGGGCGAGAGTGCGTACCGCTACAACGGGGTACGTCGTGTTCAGGACCGCTTGCTGTGGCAGTCGGAGGTATCGGCCAACACGGCGCTGTTCTACAGCTTTGGCAAGGGCTCGGAAGTTCGCATCGCGATGAACCACAAGTCGGACTATCTGGAGTCGTTCGCCGCGAATCCGTGGCAGGACATCTACATCGAACCCTTCCGCACGTACGACGTCACCGCCAGATGGGCGGCGACGCCGCAGTGGCAGCTGCGCGTCGAGGGGCGGAACGTCACGAGCGCAAATCGCTCTCGAACCACCGGGCCGCAACACCAATATCTGCGCGCGGGCCTTGAGGTCGGATCCACTTGGTTTCTCGGCGTGACCTTCACTCCCTGAGTCGC
>JBILMF010000106.1:0-11039 GCA_044375655.1 Steroidobacteraceae bacterium
GGCATGACTACAATCACTGCCGACCACATGGCTCACTGGGTAACCTGACCCCCTATGAGTTTGAGAACAAATGGTCAGAAAACGGACTGCGAAGCCCCAAACTCTAGTTTCAAGTAGTTCGAAAAACGGACCAACGTCATCCGGGGTCAGACTCTAGACCGAAACGCTACTCAAAAGCGGGGGGACGTCGGGAGGAGTAGATCACTCTGCCCCGCCCTGCATCCATTTCCAGCCGCAAGTGGTTGAGTGTTTCGTGTGCGAGTTCTGTAAAGGTTCTGCCCTTGTGTGCTAATCCCAGTTTTTGGCGAAACCTGGCTTCGTCATAAAGTTCACATGCGGTAGGGATGGCATTTTCTAATGCGGCTTGGGCGGTGCTTTCTCTCACCCACGCCCCGGTTCGCAGTTTGTAGCGGACCTGCCAATAGGGACTTCCGGCCCTTCTATATAGAACCACCTCGCCATCGCGTAGATGTATGACGGTGGGTGGAGCGGGCTTGAGGCTTTCGAGACTGAGATCTTGGCGGGGCTGCGGCTCTGCTGTGGAAAATATCGGTGTGGCAGCGAGGGCCACCGGCTTCACAGTGCAGCACCTTGGCAGCACGGTGGCGGCACTGTTCGATCGGCCAATTGCCGCAATCGAGCAGCGCGTGGGTTGGATCGGCAGACTGAGACTGGGCCCGCTTGGATTCGAACCAAGGACCAAGGGATTATGAGTCCCCTGCACTAACCGCTGTGCTACGGGCCCGCCGGTGACCGCGAGTTTATCAATCCCTTCCCGGCGTTGCCGGGCGGGGCTAGCATTCGGGGTACCAACCCCCCCGATGTATCCGCAGAGGAACCGCCGATGAAACTCTATTTTTCGCCTGGCGCCTGTTCGCTGGCGCCGCATATCGCGCTGATCGAGGCCGGCTTGCCCTTCGAGGCCATCAAGGTCGAGGGCCGCGGGCAGAAGACCGCCGCCGGTGAGGATTACGCGAAGATCACGCCCAAGGGCTACGTCCCGGCGCTGCGACTGGACGACGGGGCCGTGCTCACCGAGGGAACGGCGATCCTGCCCTACATCGGTGACCTGAAGCCGGCTTCCGGCCTTGCGCCGGCTGCGGGAACCATGGCGCGGTATCGTCTTCACGAGTGGCTCGGGTACATCAATTCCGAAGTCCACAAGAACTTCTCGCCTTTTTTCGCACCGGGTACGACAGACGAGCAGAAGGCGGCCGCCAAGGCGAACCTTGGGCGGCGCTTCGATTTCCTGCAGGTGGAACTCGGTGACAAGCCCTTCCTCCTCGGCGACACATTCACGGTCGCCGACGCCTATCTGTTCACCGTGCTCGGCTGGTGTGCGTACGTGGGAATCGACCTTGGTCAGTGGGCCGGCCTGAAGGGCTATCACGGGCGGATCGCCGGCCGGCCGGCCGTGCAGGCGGCACTGCGGGCAGAGGGTTTGCTGAAGTGAGCGCACCCGGATATCTGCTGGTACAGGGGACAGTCACCGACATCGAAGGCTTCAGGGCCTACAACGCCGCCCTGCCCTCGATCTACCGTAAGTTCGGGGGCCACTACCTGACCGTCACGCCGGCATCCCGCGTGGAAGTCGCCGAGGGCGACCCGCGCAACGAGAGCATCCTGATCGCAAAGTTCCCGTCCCGCGAAGCGGCATGGGGGTTCTGGAGGTCGACGGAGTACTCGGAGGCGAAGAAGCTGCGCGAGGGGAAGGGCAGCTTCTTTGTGACCGTCCTCGAGGGCCTTCCGGGCACCTGATTCAGCGGCTGGCAGGTCGGGGCAGCCAACGTGCCGCCGGACAGCCGGCCCGTAGGGTCGGCAGCAATACAAGCTTCACGCAACTGCGGTGAGCCACTGGTAGCATCGTGGCCCCATGGACGATCGCAATCGAGTTTCGTCCCGATACTTCGGGCTGCTGCTGGACGAGCGCCTATCGCGCCGACGTTTTCTCGCGACCACTGGTCTGGCTGCCGCGGCGGCGGGCACGCTGCCCGCGGCAGGCCTCGCCGCCGCGCCGCCGGCGGCCGGCGGCGCACGAAAATCGTACCGCTCGATCGGCCCCCTGCGCGACGATGCGGTGCGGCTGTCGGCGGGTCTGCGGCATCAGGTGCTGATCGGCTGGGGTGATCCGCTGTTCGCGGGCGACGTGGGCCTTTCCGCCAAAGATATTCGCAGCCTCGACTGGCTGGACGACGAGGCGTCCGCACGGCAGGAACGCCGCTTCGGCACCAACAACGATGCGCTTGCGTTCTTCCAGGCTGACGGCAAGCGCACGGCGGGTGTGCTCTGCGTCAATCACGAGTACGTCACGCCCGAGCTCTCGCTCGCCGGCCTGCCGGCCGATCCTGCCGGTCGGGTAGCAGTACGCGAAGCGTGGATCAAGGCCCGGCCGCAGGTCGTCCCATGGATGCAGGCCGCACACGGCGTCAGCGTGCTCGATCTGCAACGCGGCACGGACGGCTGGCGCGTGGTCCGCGGCGGGCGCTCCACCCGGCGCATCACCGCGAACACGCCGACCGAGCTCATGGGCCCCGCACGCGGCGATCTGCTGCTGCGCACCAATGCGGACCCGGACGGCACGGTGGCACTCGGCACCTTTGCGAACTGCGCCGGCGGCAAGACGCCATGGGGGACGTACCTGACGGCCGAGGAGAACATCCAGGACTACTTCGGTGGAGCCCGCTCATGGGCTGCCGAGACGACCGACGAGGCGACCCGACTCGCCCATCGCCGCTGGCCACTGGGCGAGCGTTCGGCCTACGGCTGGGAGGTGACGGACGCGCGTTTCGATGTGCGTCGCGAGCCGCGCGAACCCCTGCGGCATGGCTGGATCGTCGAGATCGACCCGCAGGACCCGACCTCGCCACCAAAGAAAAGAACCGCGCTTGGTCGCTTCTGCCATGAGGGAGCCAACACCATCCTCGCGAAAGATGGCCGCGTCGCCGCATACATGGGTGATGACGCCAAGTTCGAGTACATCTACAAGTTCGTCACCCGCGACCGCTTCGACCCGCGCAACCTTGCGGCAAACCGCGACCTGCTCGATCACGGTACGCTGTATGCAGCCCGGTTCGATGCCCACGGCAAGGGCGAATGGCTGCCGCTGGTCCACGACGAGAATGGCCCCCTCAACAGCCGCAGCGGCTTTCGCAATCAAGCAGAGGTGGTCATCAGGTGCCGCGCTGCCGCTGATCTGCTCGGCGCCACGCCTATGGACCGCCCGGAAGACGTCGAGCCGAGCCCGCTCACCGGCCGCGTATACATGGCGCTCACCAAGAACGACGAGCGCAACCCGGCGCGCCGCGAGTTCAACGGACGCGAGATCGATCTCGGCCCTGACCACGCCAACCCCCGTCCGCGCAACGACTTTGGCCACATCATCGAACTGATCGAGGACGGCGACGACGCCGCAAGCCTGCGCTTCGCATGGAACGTCTTTCTGCTTGCCGGCGATCCGCGCAACCCTGCCGCGCGCTTCCTGACCCGGGCGGAGGATCTGTCCGCGGGCGCGCTGACCCGCGAAGACACCTACTACGGCGGCTTCCGCGATCCGACGCGCGTCAGTCCGATAGCCTGTCCGGACAATTTGGGCTTCGATCCCTCGGGGCGCCTGTGGGTGGTGACCGACGGCGCGGATGAACTGATCGGCAACGACGGTTGTTTTGTGGTGCCGACCAACGGGCCTGATCGTGGACTGCTGCAACAGGTGATGAGTGCACCGGTAGGCGCCGAGGTCTGCGGCTGCGAGTTCACACCCGACGGCACCACGCTGTTCCTCAGCGTCCAGCACCCAGGAGAGGGCGGAAGTGTCGACAAACCGGTCAGCCACTGGCCGGACGGCCACGGGCTGCCGGCGCGCTCGGCCGTCATCGCTGTCAGTCGCGAGGACGGCGAGCCGCTGTAAGGGCGGGACACACGCCGTACAATCGGCGATATGACCCTCCCCAAAAGCCAGCTCCGCTACCAACTCGTCCGCCAGCAGCAGGGTTACAGCCTGCAGCTGCGTGAAGGTGCGCCGGTGCGTGCCCCATCGGCAGGCGAGGCACTTGTGCGTGTGCGTGCCACGTCGCTCAATCGCCGCGACCTCATGATCCAGCGCGGCTTCTACCCGGTTGGCGCGCGCGACACGCTGGTGCCGCTGTCGGATGGTGCCGGCGAGGTGCTTGAGGTTGGTAGCGGGGTCACCCGCATCAAGCCGGGCGATCGCGTAGCGGCCATTTTTTTCCAGAACTGGCTGGACGGTCGGCCCACCGCGGCAACCACCGCAAGTGCGCTGGGCGGCGAGGCCGACGGCATGCTCTGCGAATACGTCACGCTGTCCGCCGAGGGGCTGGTGCCGCTGCCGGCAGGGTATACCTTCGAGCAGGGAGCCACCCTCCCCTGCGCGGCGGTCACCGCTTGGAACGGTCTCGTCACTCGCGGCGGCATGCAGCCCGGAGACCACGTGCTGCTGCTCGGCACGGGTGGCGTATCGATCTTCGGCCTGCAGTTCGCCGCTGCTGCGGGTGCCCGTCCGATCATCACCAGCTCCAGCGATGAGAAGCTGCAGCGCGCCCGCGCGCTCGGCGCCATCGCCACCGTCAACTATCGGTCCACGCCCGAGTGGTCACCGGTGGTGCGTACGGCGAGCGGCGGTGTCGGCGTCCATCAGGTGCTCGAGGTGGGCGGAGTGGGAACCCTGCAGCAATCACTCACGGCGCTCGCGGTGGGCGGCCACGCGGCCATCATCGGCGGCCTCGGCGGATTCGGCGGGGAGATTCCCGCGGCCTCGCTGATCGGGAGTAGCGCAGGCATCTCGGGCATCTTCGTCGGGTCGCGGCGGCACTTCGAGGAAATGAACGCCTTCATTGCCCGGCATTCCATCGAACCGGTGATCGACAGGCAGTTCGACTTTGGAGAGGCTGAGGCGGCCTACGCATGGATGGATACCGGCAACCACTTCGGCAAGATCGTCATCCGCCATTGATCCGCGAATTCTTTGAACGTGAGCGCCTCGCGCGCCAGCCACTGGTTGCCGCCTTCGTCATCGCGACAATAGGCTCCACTTACCGCAAGCCCGGCGCGCTGATGCTCTTCTCGGCGCGCGGCGAGCGTTGCGGACTCCTGAGCGGCGGCTGCCTCGAGGGCGATCTGCAGGAGCATGCTCTCGCGCTGCTGCGCGGTACCGATCACTGTCTGGTGCGCACCTACGACAGCCGCGGGTCTGACGATCCCATCTGGGGACTAGGGCTAGGCTGCGAGGGACTGATGAAAGTACTGCTGCTGCGTGTGGATGAAGCGAGCGGCTATGAGCCGCTTGCCTCGCTGCTGGAAGCGGAGATCCGTCGTCGCCCGGCTGCCTTCACCATCGATATCGGCAGCGGTGCGCTCGCCAGGGTGCCGGCGAGGGTCACCGGGCTTGATGGCACGCTGTTCACGATCGTCGCCGCCCGCTGCCCTACCTTGTTGCTGTGCGGGGCAGGACCCGATGCCGAACCCGTGGCTGCGCTGGCCGGCATGCTCGGCTGGCAGGTAACAGCCGTCGACCATCGCCCCGCCTACCTCGATCCACAGCGCTTTGGCGAGACCGTGCGCCTGCTGCGAGCCGACCCGCCCCAACTCGACTCGCTGATCGACCTTTCGGACTTCGACGCGGCCGTGGTGATGAGCCACCACCTCGTCGCCGACGGCCAGTATCTCGCTGCGCTGGCACGCTCGGACGTACCGTACGTCGGCTTGCTGGGTCCCGCTGCGCGGCGCGAGCGGCTCTATGCGGAGATCGGCGACGCGGCAGACCGGTTGCGCAGCCGGCTACGGGCGCCGGTCGGACTGGACCTTGGCGGGCGCACGCCGGAGGCGATCGCGCTGTCGATCGTGGCGGAGATACAGGCGGTACTGCACGAGCGGGGCGGAGCGCCGTTCTCGGCCAGTCGCTGAATCACACTGCCTGCTTCAGGTCCTTCTCGGTGAGCCGGTAGAACCACAGCGGGATCAGCGACAGACCGAAGTAGATGCAGGGCAGGTAGGCCGCGCAGTAGCGGATCCCGTCGATCGTCGCCGCTGTCTGCACGGGCGCCCGCGAGTCGAAACCGAACCAGGCGTAGGAGAGCAGCAGCACCGACGGCGCGAACGCGGAGGCGACCTTCTCGACCACGCTGTAGAGACCGGAATAGATGCCCTCGCGTCGCAGGCCGGTGCGCTTGTAGTCGTAGTCGATGGTGTCCGGAAGCATCGACTGACCCATCAACAACAGCCCTGCGGCGGCAAAACCCTTGAGTGCGGCGCGCAGACAGAAGAACCAGAACTCCTCGGCGGGACTCGCCAGCAGCCAGCTGAGCGAGACCAAAGAAAAGATCACGGTGGCCAGCATGTAGGTGCGCTGCTTCTCGAGCCGCCGCGTGATCCACTGCCACACCGGCATGGAGAGCACCTGTGCCGCGAAACTGAACACCACGAACCAAAGCAGCCACGTGCCGGGGTTTTCCTCGCCAAGCACGTACTTGATGACGAATATGCCCATCGCGGAGGTGGTGAACAGACCGAACAGCTGTGTCGCCTTGGTGGCCAGCAGCGCGATGAAGGGCTTGTTCTGCCAGCCGAGACGTACCTGCTCGGCGAACGGCACGCGCACTTCGGAGCGCGGCAATACGTTGCCGCCCGCAGTGCCGAAGAAGGACCAGGCCATGAACAGCATGATGGCGCCGCCGAGGATCAGCCCCATGCGCGAGTAGCCCTCGACTCCGCCGCCGAGCACCTCGGCGAGGCGCTGGCTGGCGCCGGCGCCGATCAGCGTGCCGATCGCTATGAAAAACACGCGGTACTGGAACATTCGCGTGCGCTCGGTGTAGTCGCTGACCAGTTCCGAAGGCATAGCCATGTACGGCACGTTGAAGAGCGTGTAGCCCGTGCCGACCAGCGCCAGCACGATGACTATCGCCGTCGCCGACTGGGCCATCGGCGTAAGCGCAAGGGAGAAGAACGCCGCGAATGCGAGTCCCGACAATACGGCGCCGAACAGCAGATAGGGTCGACGACGCCCCCAGCGCGACTGCGTGCGGTCGCTGAGCACACCGACCAAGGGGTTGCTGATCCAGTCCCATATCTTGGCGATGAACAGCAGCGTGGCGGCAGTGACCGCGGAGATGCCGATCACGGTGGTCAGGTAGTAGGCCTGCAGTGCGGCAAAGCCGTTGAGCAGCAGCGCTGCGCCCAGGGTGCCAATGCCCCAGCCGAAGTGCAGCCGCCAACGGCTCCGGCCAGCCGCACCCTGAATACCGGCGCCTGCGTCGGAATCAGCCATGTCGAGCCCTCCCCGGTCGACCGATGATGACACAAGTACCGGCCGCGGCCGCCCACCGCGGCGGCACCTGACGCCGGCGGTGCGGATCAGTGGCGCGGGCGCACGCGTCGCGTCGGTTCTGCCTGCAAAGGATCTTCAGGCCAGTAGTGGCGGGGATAGCGGCCGCGCATATCCTTGCGCACATCGGCATATGCGTTGCGCCAGAAACTTGCAAGGTCGGCGGTAACCTGTAGTGGACGCTGTGCCGGCGAGAGCAGTTTGAAGGTGACGGGCAGCGCACCGCCCCCGATCCGCGGCGTGCTGGCCATCCCGAACACCTCCTGCATGCGCATCGCGGCACAGGGGGCGAGATCGTGCTCGTAGTCGATACGGATGCGCGAACCCGTGGGCACCACGATGTACTCCGGCAGCAGCGCATCGAGCTCGCGCACTGCAGCGTCTCCCAGCCTGAAGCGCAGCGCTTCGAGGAGCGGCAACCGCGCGAGGTGGGAGCGGCGCGTGATGCCCTCCAGCCAGGGCATCAGCCACTGCTCGAGCTCGGCGAGCAGGGCCTTTGGGTCGAATGACGGCCAGACGCTCGCCGCAGTGCCGCCCGCCGTCCGTAGCGCCCGACGCCGCGCAAGTTCGACGCGCGCGCAGAAGGCTCGGGTCGCGACATCCCATGGCAGGCTTTCCACGCCCATTGAGCGGATACCCTCGATCATCACCGGTACGGCTGCGCTCGAGGGCACGCCCTGCAGCGTCTTTTCTTCGAGGACCAGCGCATCGAGGCGGACGATATCGCGGGCGATCACCGCTTCCTCGGTGCCCGACCAGAACAGTTCCCGCTGTCGCAGGATCCGCTCGCCGACCGCCACCTCCAGCATCGCCCGCTCCAGCGCTGCGGCCAGCAGCACCCGTGCCTCGCGCTCGCGATCATCCAGATCGATGGCGACGATGTACTCGGCCTGTGCCAGTCGATCGGCCCCGGCAAACACCGCGCCGCGGCCATTGGCGAGCAGGAAGCGGCCGCTGCCGCCTGCGCGGCGGCGGCCAATGCGGTCTGGGTAGGCACAGGCCAGTAATCCGGCGGCATCGACAGTGGCACCGGCGGAGCGCGACGCGGTGGTCGCCGCAAACTCGCGCAGACGTCGCTCGAACAGGCCGGCCGCACGCCGTGCCCGAGCGAGTGCACCTCGATCCACCTGCCCGCCCGCGGCATCGCGTCCCTCGAGGATGTCGAGTCGGGTCAGTACGTCGGTATCGCGCGTAATCCCCCCGGGATGACCGTGACGGCCACCACTGGTACGCAGCAGGTCGCGCTCGCCGAGCAGGGCGGCGAGCCTCGCTCCAAGCTGCGGCACGCCGCGCGCACCAGCCTCAAGCAGCAGGTGGGCGAGCCGCGGATGCAGCGGCCAGCCAGCCAGCTCGCGGCCGTGCGCGCTGATCTGCCCGCGGACGTCGAGCGCGTCGAGCTGTCGGAGCAGGTCACGCGCCGCCGTGAGCATTGCGGCGGGCGGTGGATCCAACCAGTCGAGGGCAGCGGCATCGCGCGCGCCCCACTGCGCAAGCTCGAGTGCGAGCGGCGCAAGATCGGCTTCGACGATCTCCGGCGGCGTATGTGCCGCGAGGCTGCGCTGCGCACCCTCGCTCCACAGGCGGTAGCAGCGCCCGGCAGCCACTCGACCCGCACGACCCGCCCGCTGCTCCGCCGAGGCGCGCGAGATGCGCCGTGTCTCGAGGCGGCTCATACCGGTGACTGGATCGAATACGGCCCGACGTACGAGCCCGCTGTCGATGACGCAGCGGATGCGCGGCAGCGTCAGGCTGGTTTCCGCGATATTGGTCGCAAGGATGACGCGCCGCGGCGCGCGCGGATCATCGGCGAGCGCGGCGTCCTGCTCTGCCGCCGACAGCTCTCCATAAAGGGGCAACACCACGATGCCGCGATCGCTGCACTCGCCGGGTCCGGCCAGCATCTCGCCTACGCGGCGGATCTCTCCCGCTCCGGGCAGGAACACCAGCAGATCGCCCTGACACTCGCGCAGCGCCCGCTGCACCGCCAGCGCGGTCACGCGCTCGGGCGGATCTGGATCGCCCGGCAACGCGGGCAACCCCTTGCCGAGATACTGGACGTCGACCGGATGCATGCGTCCCGCTGCACTGATCACGGGCACATCGCCAAGCAGGCCGGCGATGGCGGCGCCATCGAGCGTGGCCGACATGACGAGCAGCCGCAGCCCGAGTTCCAGCGTCCGCCGCGCATCGAGGCAGAGCGCCAGCCCGAGATCGGCCTGCAGGCTGCGCTCGTGGAACTCGTCGAAGATCACGAGTCCCACACCCTGCAGCGCCGCGTCGTGCTGCAGCATGCGGGTCAGCACGCCTTCGGTGACCACCTCGATGCGGGTGCGCGGACCGACCCGCGTGTCGAGCCTCATGCGGTAACCCACCGTCTCGCCGATGTCTTCGCCGAGCAGTGCAGCCATGCGCGCCGCTACCGCGCGCGCCGCAAGGCGGCGCGGCTCGAGCATGAGCAGCTTGCGCCCATCCAGCCAGCTCTCCTCGAGCAAGGCGAGCGGCACCAGCGTGCTCTTGCCCGCTCCGGGCGGCGCCTCGAGCACGGCGGCACCGCGCGCTGCGAGCGCCGCGCGCAGCGCCGGCAGGGCCTCGGTTATCGGCAGTCGCGGCAGCGGGATCACAGGGCGGGCGGCTCGTACGGGGGAGTCATTGCAAGGCGCCGCCGGATTGTATGCAATCGGACACGTGAAGATCCTGCAACGCGTCGTCCTCGGGATGCTGCTGCTCGTCGGCCTGCTTTGGTCAGCGCTCGCGCTCTGGGCCTACTGGCCGGGCGAGCCGGAGCTACCGGTGTCGCAGCTGGCCGGCGCAGAGGATCGCTTCGTGGAGATCGACGGCGTCCGTCTGCGCTACCGTGAGTGGGGCAGCGCCGGTGCCGACCGGCCAACGCTGTTGCTTATCCATGGCTTCGGCAACTCGCTGCAGAGCTTCCGGCTACTGGCGCCGCGGCTCGCCGACTGCTGCCACGTCATCGCCATCGATATGGCGGGATACGGGCTGTCCGACAAGCCCGTGGACTTCGATTATCACAACGGCCCGCAAGCGAAGAGGCTGGTGGACGCGGCTGCGAAGCTCGGGCTCGGACGGGTCGTGTATATCGGCCACTCGCTCGGCGGAGCGGTCGCGCTGCAGGCAGCGGTGCTCGATCCCGGCGCGCGCGGTCTTGTGCTGCTCAATCCCGGGATCATCAGCACGGGTGTACCGAAGATCGTGCAGGTAACCCTGCCGCCGCTGCCGCGTATGTCGGCAAAGCTGTTCGCGAGCCGGGAGTTCCGCGGCAACTTCCTGCGGCAATCCTACTTCGACCCCTCACTGGTCACCGAAGCGGTGATCGACGAGGTGATGCTCGCCGCGCGCAGCGAGGGTTACATGGCCGGCATGACTTCGCTGATGAAGCAGTACCGCGAAGGAGAGGAACTGCAGCTTGCCGGTCGCGTACGGGTGGCAACGCTGATCCCCTGGGGCGATCGCGACCGCAACAAGCCGCTGCGTGAGGCCGATGAGTTGCAGGCAATGATTCCGGGCGCAAAACTCGTGCGCTTTGCGAACGCCGGCCACTATGTGCACGAAGAGGCGGCCGAGGGCGTCGCGCTGGCGATCGAGGAGTGGCTGCGCGAAATCTGAGCCTATCTCCACGAGGGTGCGCAGACGGACGGGATCGCCAGCCTCCGTCCACCGGCTGCGCACTGCGGTATCTTGCAAG
>JBILMF010000107.1:0-11007 GCA_044375655.1 Steroidobacteraceae bacterium
GGCGACATACAGCGCGCGCAGCACCCCGCCCTGCGTAGCCAACACCCGCGTCTCGCCGCCGACCGGCTTCAATATCCCGCGCACCGTTTCCTTGCGCGAGTAGGTCGCTGTGGTGAGGAACACCACCGCTGCGGCGACCAACACCGCCAAAAATACGCTGACGATCTTCCAGGAAAACGGGATCAGCCCGATCGGGCGACCCCAGCGTAGCTCGGTGTGGGCGGCTAGGGCTTCAGGGCGGAAGAGCGGCAAGGCGGGCGAAGAGTCACTCCCCCCCCCCCCCGGCCTTACGGGGTGGAGGCGCCGCGGGCGGCTGTGCGCCACCCGTAGATGCATAACCCCCGACGACTTGCTCGGTCGGGACTCGCTGATCCGACATCCGCCACCCCCGAAGCCAAAAGCCCTTGGATTCAGAAACAGACGCGACGCCTTTTATCTAACAAACAAGCGAGCCATCAAAACAATTCGAAAAAATAGATGAAATACTTCGACCTTTTCGAAATATTTGACCAGGTTTCCTAGACCAGGATCCGCCAGCCGCCGCTGATGATTCCGCCTATGGCAACGCCGCATCAAAACCAATTGAAGTTGAAGGAGATGCCCACGCGCTCCGCGGCGGTCTGGTTGGCCACCACCTCGTGCCGCAGCCAGCTCTCGAAGAGAACGACCTGCCCGGCGCGGGCCGGCACGGTATGCCAGGGCTGCAGTTCGGGCGGGGCATCGTGACGGCGTGGCGGCGCGGCCATGAAGCGTTCGAGCCGCGGGTCCTCGAATTTCAGGCCCGGGGCGCCGCGTGGCGTGCGTACATAGTAGGTGCCGCTCAAGGTCGAGAGCGGATGCAGATGCAGGCTGTGCGCCGTGCCCTGCGGCATGATGTTCACCCAGCAATCGGTCATCGCGAGCGTACGACCCTCGAGGTCGAAGGCCAGCGCGCGCGCAAAAGTGCGGACATGGCGCTGCAGCAGTCGCTCCAGCCGCTCAAAAGTCGGCGAGATCCGCTGTAACCGGCATTGCGAGCCATACGAGGTGTAGCCGCCCGGGTAGTTGCGCGCCGACCAGCGCCGGCCGGCGACATCATCAGCGCGCAGTTGCAGGGCCTCGGCGAGCAGGCGGCGGTTAAGGGCCGCAGCACCGCTGCGCTGCAGGGGCGCGACATGAATCAGTGTCGGGAACAGGATCCGGCCACCGCCGCTCGAGCGGTTCATGTGCGGCCACCCGGTTGCGCCGGCGTCGAACCGGCCTGCGGCTCCGGCCGCCCCCGGTACATCCGCCGACCGAGCAGGCGAAGCAGCCCGGAGAAGTGCCGGCCAAAGAAAACGATGAGTTTTCCGTGCCGGGTCACCACCACCTCGGCACGTCGCCGCTCGACGCCGCGGACGATCTCCCGCGCCGCCGCCGCCGTACCGACCCGCAGCCAGGCCGGAATCGGATCCGTGGCCGAGGGCTGCACCACGCCCTGGTTGTTGGTGCGGCGGATGTCGGAATCGACGAACCCGGGCGAGACCAGCGTCACCGATATTCCCTCCGGCGCGAAATCGCCGTGCAGCGTCTCGGCGAGTGCACGGACTGCGAACTTGCTCATCGAGTAGGCCGACATGCCGGGCGAAGCGACATGCCCGGCGACGCTGCCCACCAGCACCAGCTGGCCGCGGCTCGCGCGCAGCGCCGGCAGCGATTCCTTGACGGTACGCAGCAGGCCGAAAACATTGGTCTCGAACTGCCGGCGGTAATCTTCGAGCGTCAGTCGCTGCACGCTGCCGGCCACGCCGAAACCGGCATTCGCATAGACGATGTCGACGCCGATCCCGCGGCCCGCGAGTTCGTCGAGGGCTCGGCCGACGTCGCCATCACGGGTGACATCACCCTGATGCACGCTGACCTCGGCGCCCAGGGAGCTCAACTCCGCGGCCAGTCCCTCGAGCAGATCGACCCGGCGGGCTAGGAGCGCGAGCCGCGCACCCCGGCGGGCGTACTCGCGGGCAAGACCGGCCCCGATCCCGGACGAGGCCCCGGTAATGAATACGGTTTTGGACATGGCGCTGGCTCCTCGGCTGCGGACGGCGGAACGGTTTGGCGCATTATTGACCATCATCAGCCCCGCGAGCCGTCGACAGGGACTCCTCGGGGCTGTTGACACCATCGGGCCGAGGCGCAAGATAGGGCTCGACGACGGCTTTGCGACAGGGCATTTCTGAGGTTGCGGGCCGGCAGTCGACGGGGGAACAACCATGAAGAACGATCGGCCTTTTTGGGCTCGATGGTCGTGGTCTTGCATCGGCGCGGTGCTCGTCACCTGCGGCAGCGGCGCGATCGCAGCGGCGTCAACGGCTATCAGCAGAGCGCCTGCTCCGAACGATCCCGCAGCAGCCGGGGAATCACTGCCCACCGCTGAGGCCCGTTCGCTCTATACGCTCGGCCAGCTGATCTCCCGCACCCTTGAAACGTTCTCGCTGACACCGCAGGAACTCGAATGGGTCAAGTCCGGGCTCGACGACGGCGTCCTGCGCCGCCCGCCCCGGGTCGACCTTGCAGCCGAGGCCACAGGCCTGCCCGCGCTGCAGGAGGCGCGCCGCGCCGCCACTCTGGAGCGCGAGCGTTCGGCGGGCGCCGCCTTTCTGTCGGCAGCGCTGCAGGAACCCGGTGTGCAACGCCACGCGAGCGGCTTCGTCATGCAGCCGCTCGCTCCAGGTCATGGCGAGCAGCCCTCAGCGCTCGACCATGTCCGCGTCCACTACGAAGGCATGCTGATCGACGGCACGGTGTTCGAGAGCTCGCGCGACCGCACCGATCCGGCGACCCTGCCGGTCCGCGGCGTGATCCCCTGCTGGAGCGAGGCCCTGCAGTCGATGCGCGTCGGCGGCCGCAGCCGCCTGATCTGTCCGGCGGAACTCGCCTACGGCGACCGTGGTTCGCCACCAGCCGTGAGGCCGGGTGCCACGCTCGTGTTCGACATCGAGCTGCTCGGCGTGGTGCGCTGAGCCGCCGCGGCGGGACCGTACTGCCGCTCCAGGTAGTCGAGGATCACCCGGGCTTCCTGGTCGCTCAGCGGCGCCTTGAAGGCGTTGCGCATCTTCGCGACCGAGGCTTCCCACAGACTGCGCGTGCCGAACCGCGCGTGCATCTGCACATAGTCGATGCTGTGGCAGACGCTGCAGCGCGCGACGAAGAGTTCGCGGCCCTCGCCCTCTGCCGCCTCGGGCTCCGCAGCGACGGCCGCCGACGCGGCAGTCAGGCAGACGAGTGCCGCCAACGCTACTGCATGCCTCATGAGCGCACCTCCACCGCTACCCGGTGATACGCGTTGTGCTGGTAGCCGGACGGGTTGGGGATTGGCGTCTCGACCTGGACCTGACCGGCCTTGTTGGCCGCGCGGACCCACAGCTCGTGACGGCCCGCGGCAAGTGGCGGCCACTCCGCGCTCCACGGTCGAAAGGAGTAAGGGCCAAGGTCCTCTCCGAGCGCGCAGCGCCGCCACGAGGCGCCGCGATCGAACGACACTTCGACCCGATCGATACCGCGACCTGAGTCCCAGGCGATGCCCTGGAGCGACGAGCTGCCGGCCAGCAGCACGCCTTCGGCATCCATCGAGGTCACCAGGGAATTGACGGCGATCTCGGTCACCGGCGTCCGCTCTGCCGACTCCTGACCGGGAAAGCGCTCGACCAGCGGGAACAGCGTGCGCGGCATGCGGTAGGCAGCGGACATCCAGAAGCCCTTATCGGGGGCATCGGCGACCAGGATCCGGTTGACGTGCTTGATCCAGTAGGTGGCGGTCCAGCCGGGCACCACGAGACGCAGCGGGAAGCCGTTTGCCTCAGGCAGCGGCGCGTCGTTCATTTCGTAGGCGAGCAGCGTATCCGGGTGCAAGGCCTTGGTGACCGGCAACGACTTGATGTAGTCCGGCGTGCCTTCGAGCGGCGGGAAGTCCGCGGCGTCGAAAACCACCTCTACGGCGGACGACTGCAGACCGGCGCGCGCCAGCACATCGGCGAGCCGCACGCCCCGCCAGCGGGCGTTGCCCATCGCACCATGGCCCCACTGCAGCCCGGCAACCGGCGGATCGAACAACCCGCGCCGGTTGCCCGCGCACTGACAGACGGCCACCACCGTGGCGGAAGGGAAGTCCTGCCGCAGTTCTGCGAGCGACAGCGCGAGCGGATTTGCCGCCGCAGGACCGGCGATCTCGAGGCGGAAGCTGTCGGCGTCGATGGCGGGGATGCCGGCGTGGTGGTAGCGCACGAAGAACGCCTCGTTGGGCGTCAACGTGCTGCGGAAATGCTCGAGCGGAGTTTCGAAGTTGGGTGGCCTGTGGGTCAGGCGCCGCAGCGGCCACTTCCCGGGCAGGGCGACAAGCGACTCGCGCGCGGCCGCAAGCCCCTGTCTGGCGCCGCCGGCGAGCAAGGCCATCCAACCTGCAGCGGCGGCAAGGCCGAGGGTTACGCGCCGACGATCTGTATTCATCCGTCTCCCCGGTGCGGCCGGAACCGCCGACCCTTGTCCGACCCGCGAAGCATGCCAGAATCGGCGCCTCTGCTGCATTTTGAACCGGAGCGGAACATGAAACCCACCGTACTCTTCCCCATCGTCCTGCTGCTCCTTGGCGCCGAGGCAGCGCTCGGCCAGATGGCATCGCCGCCGCCGAAGAGCGAGACCGCAGTTGCCATCGAGAAGGCGCTCGCCAGCCCGATCCGTACGCCCGAGGAACGCGCCCGCGACACCCCGGAGCGGCGTCCGGTGCAGACCCTGGAATTCTTTGGACTGCGGCCCGACATGACTGTGGTCGAGATCATGCCGGGGGCTGGCTGGTACACGAAGATCCTCGGTCAGGTGCTGGCCGACAAAGGCAAACTGTATGTCTTCGGCGGCACGTCGCGGCTGGCGCCCCGCCTCGGCGAGTGGGGTCTCGACAAGGTGCAGGTCGTCGACGGCAAGTTCGTGACCCGGTCCTCGGGCCAGTTCGGCGTATTCGACACCGAGGCCATCGAACTGCCGCTGCAGGACGTCGATATGGCACTCACCTTCCGCAACCTTCACAACATGACCCCGGGCGCCCGCGCGATGCTCAACAAGGCCGTCTTCGGCGCACTGAAGCCGGGCGGCATCTACGGCGTGGTCGATCACACGCGTCGACACAACGAACCGACCTCACCGGAGAACTGGCGGCGCATCGACCCCGTGCTGATCATCAAGGAAGCGCTCGACGCCGGCTTCGTGTTCGAAGCCTTCAGCAACCTGCACTACCGGCCGGACGACGAACTGCGTTTCGACAGCCAGCGACCCTCGATCGCGGGCTACACCGACCGCTTCACCCTCAAGTTCCGCAAGCCGGCGCGCTGAGCGCCACCCGACCGCAGACACCTCGACCGACCGGAACCGCTGCATGTACACGCTGATCATCGCCAACAAGAACTATTCGTCGTGGTCGCTGCGTCCGTGGGTGCTGATGCGCACGCTGGGCATCTACTTCGATGAACTACTCATCCCCTTCGGCGAACCCGGTAGCGCCGACTTGTTCCGGCAGCATTCGCCGACCGGTCGAGTGCCCTGTCTGCACGACGGCGGACTGCGCATCTGGGACTCACTGTCGATCGTCGAGTACCTGGCCGAACGGCATCCCGGAGTCTGGCCGACTGACGCCGTGGCGCGGGCCTGGGCACGCTCGGCGGCCGCCGAGATGCACTCGAGCTATCAGGCACTGCGCAACCAGTGCAGCATGTCCTGCGGGCAGCGGGTGGTGCTGCGCGAGCGCACCCCGGCCCTCGAAGCCGATCTGGCACGGCTGCAGTCGCTGTGGACCGAAGGTCTGACGCGCTTCGGCGGGCCCTACCTCGCCGGTGCGCGGTTCAGCGCTGTCGATGCCTTCTTCGCGCCGGTCAGCTTCCGCCTGCAAACCTATGGCATCGTGCTCGACCCCTCTTGCGACGGCTACGCGGCTGGGCTGCGCGCGCTGCCGGCGATGCAGGACTGGTACACCGCAGCGCTACGCGAACCGTGGCGCGACCTGCCGCACGAGCAGGACGTTTCGCTGGTGGCGGCCTCGATCATCGACTTGCGCCACTCGGCCGACTGATCCGACGCGCGGTGCGGAACAGGGCGGCACACCGCAGCCCCGGCGTCGCACCGGCATTCACATCTCGGGTCGGGCCTCGTGGCGCGGGGTGAGCGCGCAGTTTGCGAGGATCCACTTAAGGTTGATCGCGATCCGTTCGGCGTGGGGATCCGTGAACGCGTAGCCGTGCTCCTTCACCGAACCGTCGGCGAGACGCTCGAGCACCGACAGGACCAACGAGTCGCGATTGAAGTCGCCGTCCTTCTCGTTGAGTACGTGCCAGGTGACCGCCCGCAGGTTCAGCGCGAGCTCGCGTTGCGGCAGCGCGTTGGCGGCATCGGCCTTGGCGGTGAACCAGCGTGTCTCGCCCTTGTCGTGCAGCAGCATGCCGTCGTAGCGGTGGTAGGGAATGGCCACGCCGCCGCCGACGCCGGGGACGTCGGCGTAGCAGTGGAAGAACCGCGCGCGCTCCAGCCAGAAGGGTTCGCCGGAGGCGACGCCGGTGATGCGCTGCCCGGTGTCGAACCGCCACTTGTGATCGTGGAACCACAAGCCACTGCGCGACAGCGAGATCTCGTTGTCGGTGTATACGGCCGCGCCCTCCCAGTCGAAACGGCAGGTCTGCCGGCCCTGCAGACCGCGGAAATGATCGGCGCGCCGCTTGAAGAGGTAATCGCAGCCCTCGGTCCGTCGCAGATCCGCGGGTCGCAGCGTAGCGAGCGCGGCCGCGGTGATCTCGCCCTGCATCTGCAGGTAGTGCCGCAGGGTCACCTCATCGGCGTTCGGCCCCGCATGCAGGGTGGCGATGCGATGGGAGATCTGCGGACCGCCAGCGGTCTCGGTGCGGTTGACCCACAGGAACACGTGGCTGCCGAAGGCCGGTGCCGCGATGCGCGTGATGGTGGTGGACATCCGCGGATGACGGTCGGCGGCGTCGAGCTTGCGTCGGACGTCAAAATAGCTCTGGTTGGAATTGTCGTAATGCCCCGGCAGCAGCTCCGCCATGATGCGCAGGTTGCGCTCGCCGGGCGTGGAGTCACGCCCCTGCGCGCCGGCTGTCGTTGCGCACGCGCACAGCAGCACGCCGAGTGCAGCCATCCATCGCCATACCGCTCCGCTCATACCGCCTCCCTCGGTCCACGCGTCCCGTGCGAACATGCACCCCGCGCAAACCGGCGTCCCGCGAGAATCCGCGTCCGATGAAACTCTTCGCCTGCCTGAAGTCTAGTGGATCACGCCGCCGGGCTCTCTTCACCGTCGTCTTGCTGTCGCTCGCGTCCGTGTCGGCGGTCTGCGCCGTGGCCGCATCGGCAGCCAACACGAGGGAGGTGGCGGTCGCAGCCATCGCGGCGCCCGATCGGTACGCTGCAGAGGTCGCGGAGGCGGTATTGCGGCGCGGCGGCAACGCGGTCGACGCGGCCGTAGCCACGGCGTTCGTGCTCGCGGTCACCTACCCCGAGGCCGGTAATCTCGGCGGCGGCGGCTTCATCACCCTGCGTATGCACGGCGAGACGGCGTTCCTCGACTTCCGTGAAGTCGCCCCGCGGGCGGCTTACCGCGACATGTATCTCGGCGCCGACGGGCAGCCCATCGCCGACGCCTCCCTGATCGGTCATCGCGCCGCGGGGGTTCCCGGTACCGTTGCCGGCTTGTGGGAGGTGCACCGCCGGTATGGCACCCGCCCGTGGCGCGAACTGCTGCAACCGGCGATCGAACTCGCCCGTGACGGCTTCGTGCCGCATCCGCAACTACGCGAACGGGTCGCGGAATCGCTGCCCGACTACGCCGGCAGGACCAACTTCGCCGCGTGGTTCGGCGCACTCGCCGCGGCACCGCCGGCTGGCGGCGACGGTCGCTTTCGGCAGCCGGCGCTGGCGCGCACGCTGCAGCGCATCGCGCGTGAGGGCGCGGCGGAGTTCTATGCCGGACGCACCGCCGGACTGCTCGCCGCCGAGATGCGCCGTGGCGGCGGTCTCATCACCCGGGCCGACCTTGCCGCCTATCGCCCGCTCTGGCGCGAACCGCTGCAGGTCAGCTGGCGCAACTACACGCTGGTCTCGGCGCCGCCACCGAGTTCGGGTGGCATTGCTCTGGTGCAGATGTTGGCCATGAAGGACGCACTCGCCGCCGACTTCGCGGGTGTCGCCCACAACTCCGCACGCTACGTACATCTGGTCGCCGAGATCTCCAAACGTGTCTTCGCCGACCGCGCCGAGTATCTCGGCGACCCGGAATTCACGAACGTTCCGGTGAGCGGGCTCCTCGACGGGGACTACCTGCGCCGCCGCGCCACCGAGGTGCGGCGCGACGCCATTTCGCCGCTATCGGCGGTGAAACCGGGTCTCGAGGAGAGCCGCGAGACCACGCATTTCTCCATCATGGACGGCGTCGGTAACGCCGTCGCACTGACCTACACGCTGAACGGCAGCTTCGGCAACGGCGTGGTGGTCGAGGGTGCGGGCTTCCTGCTCAACAACGAGATGGACGATTTCAGCACCAAGCCCGGGATCCCCAACCTCTACGGTGTCGTCGGGGGAACCGCCAATGAAATCGCGCCTGGCAAGCGCATGCTCTCGTCGATGACGCCGACGCTGCTGCTGGCGGAAGATCGGGTGCGCATGGTGCTCGGCACACCCGGCGGCTCGACCATCTTCACGTCGCTGTTCCAGACTATCGTCAACCGCCTGGACTTCGACATGAGTGCGCAGGATGCGGTCGCCGCCTCGCGCTTCCATCATCAGTTGCTGCCGCCAACGCGCATCGTGTACAGCCGCTGCTGCGCGCTTGGCGATGCGCAGGTGCTCACCGGACTGGCGGAGCTCGGCTACGAGGTGGAGCCCAGCAGCTGGGAGTTCGGCGACGTGCAACTGATCGACGTCGACGGGTCGGGGGTGGTCAGCGCCGGCGCCGACCCGCGCGGGCGCGGCGAGACCCGGGTGTTCGGCCTGCCGACGACGACCCGCTAGCGGTCTTCCGCTGCCGGCAGGCGGTTGGCCTCGTCGCGCGGAGCCCGCGGAGTGACGTCCACCGGCTCGATGGGTTCGAGTCGCGTCGCATCGAGCGCCGGATCGAGATCGCGCAGCCGCCGCGCCGTCACCAGCACCCGCGTTTCCAGCGAGCTGATCGCGGAGTTGTAGCCGTCGACGGCCTGGCGGAGATTCTTGCCGAGCTTCACCCAGTGTTCGCCCATGACTGCGAGCCGGTCGTAGAGCTCTTTGCCGAGGGCACTGATCTTCTCGGCGTTGCGCGCGATCTCCTCTTGGCGCCAGCCATAGGCCACAGCCCGCAGCAGCGCGATAAGCGAGGTCGGCGTGGCGATCATCACGCCCTCGGCGACCCCCGCCTCGATGAGCGAGGGATCCTGCTCCAGTGCGGCACTGAAGAAGACCTCGCCCGGGAGGAACAGCACCACGAACTCGGCGCTGCCGCGCACCTCGGCGGCATAGCCCTTGCGCGCGAGTGCGCTGATGTGGGCTTTGACCGCCTTGGCGTGCTCCTGCAGACGCAGGCTGCGCGTGAGCTCGTCGCGCGCCTCGAGCGCGCTCAGGTAACCGGCGAGCGGCACCTTCGAATCGACGACCACACTGCGCCCGCGGGGCAGATGGATGATGAGATCGGGACGCAGACGGCCATCCTCGGTCTCGATCGACAGCTGCTCGCGGAAATCGCAGTGGGCGAGCATGCCGGCGAGCTCGACCACGCGCCGCAGCTGGATCTCGCCCCAGCGGCCGCGTACCGTCGGTTGCCGCAGCGCGCTGACGAGGTTACCGGTCTCGCCGCGCAGCGCTACCTGCTCGCGCATCAGCTGCTGCACCTGGTCGGTAAGCGACTGATAAGCCACGGCACGCGTCTTTTCGAGATCCTTGACCTGGACGTCGAACTTGTCGAGCGACTCGCGGATCGGTTTCAGCGTCTCGTCGATGCGCTGGTGCCGGGTTTCGAGGTCGGTCCGCGCCTGCGTCTGGAAGGACTCCAGCTGCGTGCGGGCGAGATCGAGGAACTGCTGGTTGTTGCTGCGCAGGGCCTCGGCGGAGACGGCCTTGAAGGCATTGGCGAGTTGCTCGCGCGCAGCGTCGAGCAAGGCGACTTTTTCGGCTGCTGCAGCCTGCTCGCCCGCGAGCGTCGCCTGCAGGGCGGCGCTCTCGGCGGTGAGCGCCAGCACCCGCTCCTGGAGGCGGGCGAGCTCGGCGAGCTGGGCGGGCGCGGGCCGCTGGCGCCCCCACAGCACGCCAAGTGCGGCGCCGGCGATGGCGCCGCCTGCAAACACCACGAGAAAGATCATGGACTCGAACACCGCGCTGCCCCCGGAGACTCGGCGGCAGGGTCGTCGACGACCGACGGCGCCCGCACTTGCCGCACAACCCGCACTATAGAACCCCGCCGGCTCAAATGGTGAGCCGTTGCCAGGCCCGTGCCAGAATGCCCGGCATGGAAAAAGTGCGTTCCAAGCGACGCGCCGCGGACGCGCTTGCTACCCGTGCCGCCGCCGCCCCAGCCGACGCTGCGCGTCACTCGGGCGATCCCCTGCCGACCCCGAGATACGACGTGATCGTCGTCGGCGCAGGCTCGGCGGGGCTGCCTCTCGCCATCCGCGCTGCCGAGCGCGGACTGCGGGTGCTGCAGCTCGAGGCCGACTACCGCATCGGCGGTACCCTGCACTGGTCCTCCGGCCAGATCAGCGGCGCCGGCACCCGGCTGCAGCGCTCGCAGGGCATCGACGACAGTCCCGATGAGCACTTCCGCGATGCACAGCGGATCGCGCACGGGCGCATCGATCCGGTGGTGCTGCGGTTGTTCGTCGAGCATGCGGCGGCCACGATCGACTGGCTGGTGGATCTTGGCTTCGCGCCCGCACCGGGCACGCCGGTGGCCGGCGAGGCCCACGAGGCCTATTCTACGCGTCGATATCTTTGGGGCACCCACAAGGGCCTCTCCATCCTCGAGGCGCTGCGCCCGGC
>JBILMF010000226.1:0-2849 GCA_044375655.1 Steroidobacteraceae bacterium
CGGCCTGCTGGCCGAATTCGCCATCGCGGCGGCGATCAACGTCACGCTCGGCCTGCTGATCGCCGGACTCACGCGCCGCCACAAGCGCGAACTGAAGGCGCGCGACGGCTTCCTGCTGGTATCCCTCGCCTGGGTTCTGATGTCGGGCTCGGCATCGGTGCCGCTGCTGATCGCGCTACCCGACATCAGCTTCACGGACGCCTATTTCGAGGCGGCTTCCGGACTGACGACCACAGGTTCCACGGTGCTCACGGGTCTCGACGGACTGCCGCCGTCGATCAATCTTTGGCGGCATACGCTGCACTGGTTCGGCGGTCTCGGCATCATCGTGCTCGCCGTCGCCATCCTGCCGCTGCTCGGCGTCGGCGGCATGGCGCTCTATCGCGCCGAGACCCCGGGTCCCATCAAGGACGAGAAGCTGACGCCGCGGATCACGGAGACGGCGAAGGCGTTGTGGCTGACCTACGGCGGCATGACCATCGTCGGCATCCTGGCCCTGCGCCTCGCTGGCATGGGCTGGTTCGATGCGATCTGCCACGCGTTCTCGGCGATGGCGCTGGGCGGCTTCTCGACGAGAGACGCGAGCGTCGGCTATTTCCAGTCACCGCTGATCGAGCTGGTGATGATCGTCATCATGCTCGCGGCCACGCTCAATTTCGCGCGCCACTTCACGGCCCTCCGCCAGCGTTCGCTCACGCCCTACCGGCGCGATCCGGAGGTGCGTGCGATTTTCGTGATTCTTGGCTCCAGCACTCTGGGGCTCGCCGTGCTGCTGACCGTTCACGACACCTTCGGCAGTTTCCTGGAGTCGCTGCGGCACGCCGCGTTCGCGGTGGTTTCGGTGGCGACCACCAGTGGCTTCGTCTCCCAGAACTGGGACCTCTGGCCGGTGTTCGCACCGGTATGGCTGCTGTTTCTCTCCTGCATCGTCTGCAGCACCGGCTCGACGGGCGGCGGCATCAAGATGTTCCGCACGCTGCTGCTCGTCCGTCAGGCACAGCGGGAGATGAAGCAGATCGTGCACCCGTCCGCGGTGCTGCCGGTGCGCGTCGGCGGCCAGGTGATCCCCGAGCGCATCATCGCCTCGGTGCTGGCCTTCATATTCCTCTACTTCCAGACCATCGCGGTGCTCACGTTCCTGCTGCTCTTGTCGGGCATGGACATCGTGGCGGCGTTCTCCTCGGTGGTCGCCAGCGTCAACAACCTTGGGCCCGCTATCGGACCGACCGGCCCCGCAGGCAATTACCAGGTGCTCACCGACTTCCAGACGTGGGTATGCACCGTCGGCATGCTGCTCGGTCGACTCGAGATCCTGAGCGTGCTCGTGCTGCTGTCCGCCGCCTTCTGGCGGAAGTAGGCGGCAAACCGCACCCGATCCGGGCCCGTCAGTACCGCCAGCTGCGCAGATCGGCGCCGGGCGGAGCCGTCAGCAGCATCCGCTCGACGGCCCACGGCAGCACCATCTGCGGATAGCGCAGGCGCGAGTATGCGTTGGCACGGGTGTGGTCGCCGTTCCAGCAGTGCTCGTCGCGATCGCCGTAATCGATGACCGCGTCGGCGGCCGGCTGGGCGCTGCGCAGGAATTCCTCCACCGCGTAGACGGCATTGTTCAGGTAGTAGTTGTCCATGTCGCCGACGTAGATGCGCAGCTTGCCGCGCAGCTTCGGGCCGAGTGTCTGCCAGTCGCGACGCAGGATATGACCGAGGTCGTAGTTCTCGCGCCAGTAGGCCGCTGTCACGGGGTCGATCTCGCCGCTCTGCCGGTCCCAGATGCGGCGCGGGTAGCCGTCGGGCCCCACCGGCGAAAACACCGACTCCCAGGCATCCCACTGGTCGCCGCTGCGACCGCGTGTACCGAGCGCGTACTCCCAAAGATTGTTTTCCTCGATCGTCGCGCTGACGTGGCCTAGCCAGTTGCGGTGCGCGGGGCGCGGCGTGCGCTTGTAGCGGTTCGGCATGTAGTAGGCGTTCTTGTCTTCGTAGATGTTCACTGTCATGTAGTGCCGGAAGTCGATCGGATCAGGGCAGGCGATCCAGGCGCCGTTGTACTCGTCGGGATGGAACATCTGCACCGCCATGGCTATCCAGCCGCCGGTGCTGCCGCCGTACACGAAGCGCGCCCAGCCCTGACCGATGCCGCGGAAGCGCCGTTCGATCTCCGGGATCAGTTCCTGCTGGATGGCGTCGCCGTAGGGACCGTTGTTGGCAGAGTTGACGCCGTAGGAGTCGTCGTAAAAGGGCGTCGGGTGCTGGATCTCGACCAGCAGTACGCGCGGAAAGCCCTTGCCGGTCCAGGCCTGGAAGAACTCCCATTCGAGCTGCTGCTGGATGCGGTTGTAGCCGGCGAGCCGGAAGCGCTTGCTGTAATCGGGCTGCAAGTCCGGATCAGGCGGTGTCTCGCGCCAGTTGGACGGCGCGGCCGGGAAATGGCCGTGGTTGATGACGAGCGGATAGCGCGCGTCCGGATGCTCGTTGAAGCCGAGCGGCAGCGTCACGAAAGCACCCAGGAAAATGTCCCGACCCCAGAACTTCGACAGCAGCTCGCTGCGGATCCGGACCTGCTTGACCCACGGCGTTTCCTTGAAAGCGGCAACCGGCGGGATCTTTTCGCTGAGGACCAGCCGCGGCGGCGGCTCGCCAGCGAGCGCACCGCGCCAGCGCCACAGTGCCGGCCGCGAGTGGAGGTTGCCCGGCTTGTCGCGCCACTGCTGGCCCTCGCCGTGATCGGGCGGCAGCTTGAGCACCCGGCCGTCACCGAGGCGGAATGTCTCGTAGCGGTTGAGGAATGCCTGCACGCGGTAGTCGCCGGGTGGCAGCGCGGCGAGCGAGCGGAGCGGAAAGCCGACGGC
>JBILMF010000108.1:0-10897 GCA_044375655.1 Steroidobacteraceae bacterium
CGCAGGTGCGCGAGCAGCGACAACCTCCTTGGCGATTGCGACCTGCTACGACTACCCTCAGCGTTCCAGACAGATCATGGCGGGGGTTGCATGAGCGTTTCACGTCGCAAGGCACTGCAGGCGGCAGTCACTCTGGGTGGCGCCGGTCTCGTTGCATTGCCGGTTGCCGCTGCGGTGCCGGTCGCGAATGGGGCGCCATCGACGCCGGTGCCGCTACCCGACTTCAGCGACCCTCTCACCGTGCTGCGCACGCACGTCAAGATGGTGGGCACCCTGGGTACCGCACAGGTGGTGTCGTTCATGCGGCTCAACATCTACGCCGATCTCGGCGAGGGCAACTTCGTGCCCTTCTTCACCATGAACAACATTCTGGTGGACTACTGGGAGCCGAAGGCGGACGACCAGCACGAGATGCGCAAGTACGAAGTCGGCTTCTACACGCAGTTCGACGGACCGGAACCGCTCGAGGAGTTCGCCAATCCGATCACCGGCAAGACCACACCCATCCACCACTTCCGCCTCGGGCCCGTGCCTCGGCTCTACACGCCGACCGGCGTGTTCGCGATGGGCTACACGCCGAAGCTGCTGCCGATCGAGGTGATCGGCGATCGCGTGTTTCTCGCTACGCAGTCCATCGAGAGCAGACCGGACATGCTTGACCCCGGCCGGACGGCGTATACGAACTCTTTCATGACCATGTCGGCGCCGCTCGCGGATGTCGCCAATCCGGCGGTGCTCTCGGCACCCGTGCATCTGCAACTGCAGAACAAGAACCGCTGGGCACCATGGATGGGCATGGGCGAGCGTCCGGGCGGCACGGTCGCGCGGGGCTTCGGCGGCAAGCTGGCGAGCCTCGATGCATTGCCGGAAGCGGTGAAGGCCGGTGCGCGGCGCTTCGTGCCGGAGATCTTCGATACCGGCAACTGGAAGGAATTCCTGTTCGAGGATTCCGAGTACCTGAGAAACAGGGACCGCAGCGGCTGACTCTCCGCCGCGGAGTCAGAAAACGCGGCCGGTGACCGGAATGCAGGCGCCGCTCACGCCGCTCGCCGCGGGGGACAGCAGGAAGGCGATCACCTCGGCGAGCTCGGCGGGAGTCACCCAGCGCGTGAAGTCGGCGTCCGGCATGTCGGTGCGGTTCTGCGGGGTGTCGATAATGCTCGGCAATACGGCGTTGGCGCGGATCCCCGCAGCCGCCTCCTCCGCTGCGAGACTCTCCGTGAGCCGGGCGACCGCCGACTTGCTGGCCGTGTAAGCGCCCATTCCGGCGCCGGCACGCGCGCTGGCCGCCGCACCCACGTTGACGATGGAGGCGCGTCCACGCCGCAGCAACGGCAGGGCATTGAAGATGACGTGGTGGGCGGACTGCAGGTTGATGCGGTACATGCGCTCCCAGGCGTCCCAGGAGCCATCAGCGAGCGTCTCCCAGGTGAAGCCGCCGGCCACGTTGACGAGTCCGTGCAGCGTATCGACGCCCCGATCCGTGAGGGTACGCAGCAGACGCGCGCAGCCCGCCGGATCGGCAAGATCCACATCGCCCACCGAATACGCCTGACCGGCGTCCGGGAGGGTCGTGCGGAAGTCCACGGCCACGACGACGAGTCCCTCACGGGACAATCTTCGCACCACGGCATGGCCGAGAACGCCTGCAGCACCAGTGACCAATATCATCGCTCGTACCCATCTTCGGTCAAAGAACACGTGACTCGCCCTCGCAACATCTGGCATTACTCCAGGCGGTGACGCCTCAAAAAAACTGCCGGGCGTCAACCCGGCAGCTGGTAGTCCCTGAACTGCTCGCGCAGGCGCATCTTCTGCACCTTACCGGTGGCGCCAAGGGGAATCGCGTCGAGAAAGACGACGTCGTCCGGGATCTGCCACTTGGCGACGCGGCCGTCGAAGAATCGCAGTATGTCCTCGCGACTCGCGTCCGCGCCGGGCTTTTTCAAAACCACCAGCAGCGGCCGCTCGTCCCATTTGGGGTGACGCACGGCGATGCAGGCGGCGAGCGCCACCGCCGGATGAGCCATCGCGATGTTCTCGATGTCGATGGAACTGATCCACTCGCCGCCTGACTTGATGACGTCCTTGCTGCGGTCGGTGATCTGCATGTAGCCGTCGGCGTCGATGGTGGCGACGTCGCCGGTGGGGAACCAGCCATCGCGCAACGGATCACCCCCTGCACCCTTGAAGTACCGCGACACGATCCACGGACCACGGACGAGCAGATCACCCGAAGTCCGGCCGTCCCACGGCAACTCGCGACCATCGCCATCGACGATCTTCATTTCGACGCCGAACACTGCACGACCCTGTTTCGCGAGTACCGCGAGTTGTTCTTCGGGCGGCGCGCCGAGGTGCTTGCGCTTGAGCGTACAGATGGTGCCGAGCGGCGACATCTCAGTCATGCCCCAAGCGTGCACCACCGTCACGCCATGCCCGCTGAACCTGCGGATCATGGCGGGCGGACAGGCGGCGCCGCCGATCAAGGTGCGGCGCATATGGCTGAAGCGACCGCCGACCGACTCCACGTGGTTGAGCAGTCCCAGCCAGACGGTGGGTACGCCGGCCGAGAGGGTCACAGCCTCGCTCTCGAGCAGCTCGTGCAGCGACTTGCCGTCGAGGGCGGCACCGGGCAGCACCAGCCGGGCCCCGACCATCGGTGCAAGATAGGGCAGGCTCCAGGCGTTGACATGGAACATCGGCACCACCGGCAGCACCGTGTCGCGCGCCGACAGGTTGATGCCGTCAGGCAAACCAGCGCCGAAGCAGTGCAGCAGGGTCGAGCGGTGGCTGTAGAGCACGCCCTTCGGATTGCCGGTGGTGCCGCTGGTGTAGCAAAGCGCCGCGGCACTGCGCTCGTCGAACTGCGCCCAGGCATGAACCGAGCTTTCGGCGGCAATCCACGCTTCGTAGCTGACGAGTCCGTCGATGCCGCTGTCCGATGGCAGGCGATCTGCATCGCACAGCAGCACCCACTTGCGTACCGTCGTGCACTTCGCGGCGATGGCCTTGACGATCGGGAGGAAGGTCGCATCGAAGCACAACACCCGATCCTCGGCGTCGTTGAGGATCCACGCGACCTGCTCCGGCGTCAGCCGCGGATTTACGGTGTGCAGCACGCGCCCGCTGCCGCTTACGCCATAGTAGAGCTCGAAGTGGCGGTAGCCGTTCCAGGCGAGCGTCGCCACGCGCTCGCCCATGGGCAATTGCAGCCGATCGAGTGCATTGGCAACCTGGCGCGCGCGGCGCGCCGCGTCGGCGTAGGTGTAGCGGTGAATGTCTCCCTCGATCCGGCGCGAAACGATCTCGGCATCTGCGTGATGCCGCGAGGCAAATTCGAGGAGCTGCCAGATGAGCAGCGGCTGATCCTGCATGAGCCCGAGCATGTTCCCTCCCGACCGGCATTGCTTGCGATAGCCTATACCTCAAGGCAAGCCGCAAAGCGAGGGAGGCACGCCCATGAGCGAACGCGAACGAACCAGCTACCGCAGCTGCCATCTGTGCGAGGCCATGTGCGGCGTCGAGATCCGTCTACGCGGTACGCAGATCCTCTCCATCCGTGGCGACGAAGCCGACCCGTTCAGCCGCGGGCATATCTGTCCGAAGGCACTCGGACTCAAGGACGTACACGAGGATCCGGACCGGCTGCGACGCCCGGTGCGCCGCACGGCGAACGGCTGGCAGGAGATCTCCTGGGACGAAGCGCTCGATGAAGCCGCATCGCGGCTGCTCGAGGTCCAGCGCCGTCACGGCCTCGATGCGGTAGCCAGCTATTTCGGCAATCCGCAGGTGCACAGCTACGCCGGGCTGCTCGGCGGCGGACGTCTGCTGCGTACGCTGCGCAGCCGCAACCGCTACTCTGCAACCTCGGTGGACCAACTGCCGCACCACCTCGCCGGCTACCTGCTCTACGGCCACCAGCTCATGATCCCCGTGCCCGATCTCGACCGGACGCAGTTCCTGCTGGTCATCGGCGGCAACCCGGTGGTGTCCAACGGCAGCCTGATGAGCGCCCCCGACGTCACGCGCCGACTCAAGGATCTGCGCGCGCGCGGCGGTCGTCTGGTCGTGGTCGATCCGCGGCGCACCGAGACCGCAGCCCTCGCGGATACCCACCTCTTCATCCGTCCGGGCAGCGATGCCTGGCTGCTGCTGGCGATACTGCAGGTGATCTTCGAGGAGCAACTGGTCGCACCGGGACACCTGGCGGCGATGCTTGATGGCCTCGACGGACTGCGCGATCTCTGCCTGCCGTACACGCCCGAGCAGGCAGCCCGGCATACGGGCATCGCGGCGGACGACATCCGGCGCCTCGCCCGCGACTTCGCCGGCGCCGGCGCCGCGGTGTGCCACGGACGGATGGGCGTCTCGACGCAGCGCTTCGGCGCCCTCTGTCAGTGGTTGATCCAGCTGCTCAACATCGTCACCGGCAATCTGGACCGCATCGGCGGCTCGATGTTCACGCGTCCGGCCTTCGACGTGATCGGCCTGGCGTCAGGTTCCGGCCAGCGCGGCTCCTACGCGCGGCGTCGTACGCGGGTACGCGGCCTGCCCGAGTTCAGCAGCGAGTTTCCGGTAGCGGCCCTGGCCGAAGAAATCCTCACACCCGGCACGGGACGCATCCGCGCCCTAGTGACGGCTGCAGGCAACCCGGTGCTCTCGACGCCGAACGGCCGCCAGCTCGAGCAGGCCCTGGGCGAACTGGAGTTCATGGTATCGGTCGACTTCTACATCAACGAAACCACGCGCCACGCGCATCTCATCCTGCCGCCGACCTTCGGCCTCGAGCGCGAGCACTTCGACCTTGCCTTCCACCTGCTTGCGATCCGCAATACGGTCAAGTACTCCCCGCCACTGCTCGAGAAGCAGCCGGGAACGCTGCATGACTGGGAAATCTTTGACGGACTGTGCCGCCGCATCGAAGCCCTCGATCCGCAGCGCCGTCCGCCACTGCTGGCGCGCCTGCGCAGCAGGCTGCTCACACCGCGGCGCAGCGTCGCCCTCGGCATACGCTTCGGCGGGCGCGGCGCCGGACTGAATCCGCTGTCCCGCAAGCTGAGCCTGCAGCGGATCATCGCCAATCCGCACGGTATCGATCTCGGGCCGCTCGAGCCCTGTCTGCCGACGCGACTGCAGACCCCGCAGCGGCGCATCGACCTGCTGCCGCCGCCGCTCGTCGCCGATCTCGCACGGCTGACAGCTGCGGCGGACGCAGCAGCCACGGCGGCTACCGCGGCTACGGCGGACGAAGCGCAGCCGCTGCTGCTGATCGGTCGCCGCGACCCGCGCACCAACAATTCGTGGCTGCACAATGCGCGACGATTCGTGAAGGGACCGCGCCGTTGCACCCTGCTCCTGCACCCGCAGGACGCGGCTGCCCGCGGCCTCGTCGACGGCGGCGAGGCCGTGGTGAGCTCGCGCACCGGCAGCGTGCAACTCGCCGTCGAAGTCACCGACGAGATGATGCCCGGGGTGGTGAGCATCCCCCACGGCTGGGGTCACGACCGTCCGGGCCTGCGCCTGCAGGTCGCGAGCCGCCATCCCGGGGTGAGCGTCAACGACCTCACCGACGAGCGTTTCCTCGATGAACTCTGCGGCAACGCGGCACTGAACGGTGTAGTGGTGCGGGTGCAGGCCCCCGCGGGCATGAAGAATCCGCAGGAGCCGCTTACGCTCGCCGTGTGAAATCAAGCCGCAAACAAGGGTAACCTCCCGGGAAATGGCCTCCGGGAACCCATCGGCAAGCTACGCGCACCCAATCCGGCGTCAGCGATGGCTGCACGCACTGCTGCTGGCGGCACTGGGGCTTGCCGGTTGCTCGGGAGGCGGGGCGGCGGACGGTGCGCCCGCTGCAGTCGTCACGGTTTCTGCCGGCGGCATCGGCGGGTCGGCGACGCCGGCTCCGACGACCGCAGCGCCGTCCACGGCGGTGCCGGCCGCGACATCGCCGTCGAACGCAGCGGCCGCCGGTTTTACCACCCTCACCCTCAAGGTTCGCCCGCAGCAGTTCACCGCCGGGTTTTTCTGTCCGCCCCTGCTCGAGTACGGCGCGCCTTCGAGTGGCGTGGACTTCCTCTGCCGTACGGGTTTCGCCATCGGTCACGACCCGAACGCCCGCATCCCGGCATGGGTGGTCGAACGGCTCGGGCTGGCCGCGTTGACCGGCGATGTGCGGCGCAGCGATAACTTCCGCGCCGATCCGGACCTCATGCCGGGCAGGCGTGCGGAGCTCGCCGATTACGCCGGCTCAGGATTCGACCGGGGGCACATGGCGCCGGCCGGCAACCTGACCTGGAGCAATCAGGCGATGCTCGAAAGCTTCTACCTGTCCAACATCGCCCCGCAGAACCCCGCGCTCAATCGCGGTGCCTGGGCGAGGCTCGAGCAGACCATCCGCGACTGGGTGCTGGAGCGAAACGATCTGCTCGTCATCACGGGGCCGGTGTTCGGCGCCCAGGATGGCACCATCGGCAGCAGTCCAATCCGCGTGCCACAGGCGTACTTCAAGGTGGTCTTCGATCCTTTCCGACGTGAGGTAGTGGCCTTTGTGTATCCCAACCACAACCCCGCCACAGCGGACCCCGCCGACCACCGCGTGCCCCTGGAGCAGCTCGAACGCACCACTGGCCTCGCCCTGCTGAGTGTCCGACAGTGACTCTCGCCACGCCGGGTCCCGGGCCCGTCCAACGGGTGACAGAGCTGCCGACGATCCATCACGACCAGGTGCTGCGCACTCCCGAGCAGCGATTCGCGGGGCTCCCCGACTTTGCCTATTCCCCGCATTACGTCGAGATCGGCGGACTGCGCATCGCCTGTATCGATGAGGGCCCGCGCACTGCGGCACCGGTGCTGCTGATGCACGGCGAACCCACGTGGTCGTTCCTGTACCGCAAGATGATCCCGCCGCTACTGGCCGCCGGCCACCGGGTGGTGGTACCGGATCTCGTGGGCTTTGGACGTTCGGACAAGCCGTCGCATCCTGGCGACTACTCTTACCGCAATCACGTGCTGTGGATGTCGGCGTGGCTCGAGGCCGTCGACCTGCGCGATATCACGCTGTTCTGCCAGGACTGGGGCTCGCTGATCGGCCTGCGCATGCTGACGGGTGCGCCGCAGCGCTTCGCGCGTGCGGTGGTGGCAAACGGCGGCCTGCCCACCGGTGCCGTGGGGCGGGTGCCGCGGGCGTTCCGCCTCTGGCGGGCGTTTGCCCGCTGGAGCCCGTGGTTCCCGCCCGGTCGCATCGTGGCCTCGGGCTGCGCCACGACACTGACGCCGGCCGAAATCGCCGCCTATGATGCGCCGTTCCCGACCCGCCGGCATCGCCTCGCCGCCCGACTGTTCCCGCGCTTCGTACCGATAACCGCCGCTGATCCGGAGCGGGCGGCCAACGAAGCGGCGTGGCGGGTGCTCGGCGCATGGCAGAAGCCCTTTCTGACGCTCTTCAGCACCCGCGATCCGATCACCCGCGGCGGCGAGCGGGTCTTCCAGCAACGGGTACCGGGCGCGGCCGGCATGCCCCACGCGGCGATCCGCGGCGCGGGCCACTTCCTGCAGGAAGACAAAGGCGTGGAGGTGGCGCAGCGGATCAATGAATTCATCGCCCTGCACGCCACATGACTCACCTCCTCCCGCTGCAGCGCGATCGCCGCCGATCGCCGTTATGCCCGGGCATTCTTCCCCTGCTGAACCCGAGCGATGGCCATGCTCGTCGCCTGTGCGGGTCGAGCCCAGGCCGCCCTCGAGCGGACGACCGTCACGCCGGGTTTACACCGCGGAGCGCGAAATGGCGAAACTCCTTGCTTCGCCACAGATCGGGGTCCACTCTCCGGGCCGGGGGTTTTCTCATGGCGAACGATGTGTCCGTGCGGCTCGAGGAGCTCGAGCCGCTGATACTCGCGGCACTCGACGAACTGCGCACGCCGGATGAGTCCGGCGTGACGCAGGTCGTCGCGCTCAGCGAGCTGAAGTCGGCAATCGTGGCGCTCGAGCGCCGTAACGACACCGACGTCGACAGTCGCCAAAGAATTCGTGACGCCCGCGAGATGTACGAGCGGCTCGCCGAGGTATCGTCCCTGCGCCGGGTGGTCACCGGCCTGATGGTTCCCCCGACCCGGGAATCCGCGCGTCGGCACTGACGCGCCGCTGCCTTCATGCCGCCGCTCAGGCCTCGATGAACTCTAGCCGGGCGCCCTCGGGGGTGGTCACCGCCAGTGCCTGCTGAGCCTTGGTGCCACCGAAGACGACCTCCGTGATGATCGTATCGAGAGGCCAGCCTGCAGCTATCAGCCGTTCGCGAACGCGTGCGACCTGCCGCACCGGAAAGCGCAGCGCATGAATCCCAGGCTGCGCGGGACCGGCGGCGGCGCGACGTCCCGCCGGCAGCCCCCTGAACTGCACAATCTCCACTTGGGTGGGTCCGCCGGCGCGCGGCGCGACGATCAGGTAGTCGAGCGCGGCTCCGGCGGCTAACTCGGCAGGGATACCGAAATTGTTGGGCTTCCCCGGCTCCCAGCGGAATTGTCCTTCGCCGACGACTGCGAAGCCCAAGCCCTCGACATAGAAATTCCTGGCGAGCGGCAAATCAGCCACCACCTGCATGGAGTTGAAAGGCCGCCGCAGACGGCGCAGGTCGGGATCGTCGGGCAACCGGGGCGCGAGCCGCTCGTAGATCGCGACGTTGACGCCCTGCGGGCCGAGCAGGATGACGTTGGCGAGCTGCACGTTGCCGAAAGCGAGTTCGACAGGTTCGGCGACGACGCCCCAGCCGAGCTCGCGGGCGCGCAGTACACGTTCGCGTAGCGAGTTCGAGCGCGTCATCAGGCTGAAGATACCGCCGGCAAACCATGCGGGCGCTACCGGTGGCGGCAGACCGTCGGCGAAGCGCAGCCGCGGCAGACCAGGCAGTTCGACGATCCGCAGTGCCGCGGCCCGGCCCGAACCATCGCTCACCCGCCACTGTCGTGCGTCGCGCACGCCGTCTACCGGCAAACCCATGAAAGCGGCCAGCGAGCGATCGACCCGCTGCGGCGGGTCGAGCTGCCAGCCGGCGACCTGCTCGGCGAATGCACCGAACGCGGCACCGTCAGCGACGAGGCAGGTCGCTTCGCTCCAGCCTGCATCCAGCGCCTCGTCGGCGGGCGGCGCGTTGCCTGCAGTAGGGCTACCGACGGCAGAGTTGCCGGCGGCAGGGTTCGCGGCGACGGCCATGCGTCCCGCAACGGCAGCCGTCGTCGCCACCGCCGAGAGGGCGGCAAGGCAACTGCGGCGATCGATGGCGGCCGGTACGCGGCTCATTCGGCCGCGGGCGCCGGATATTCGAGCGGTGAGTCGGGGCCGATGGGCAGTCCGAGCGCGAGCCAAACGGCGAATACGGTCGACCAGCCGATCAGGAAGGTGACCGAGTAGGGCAGCATCACGGCGACGATGGTGCCAAGCCCGGCGCGCGGCTCGTACTTCTGGAAGAACGCGATGATCAGCGCGAAGTACGCCATCATCGGCGAGATGATGTTGGTGACGCTGTCACCCACGCGATAGGCCGTCTGCGTGAGCTCTGGCGAGTAGCCGAGCAGCATGAACATCGGCACGAAGACCGGCGCCATCAGCGCCCACTTGGCGGAGGCCGAACCCATCAGCAGGTTGATGGTCGCGGTCAGCAGGATGAAGAGGGCGAAGAGCGGCACCGCGGAAAGCCCGAGTGCCTTCAGCCCCTCGGCGCCATTCACTGCGAAGATCAGACCCAGCTGCGTCCAGTTGAAGAAGGCGACGAACTGCGCGGCAAAGAAAACCAGTACGAGGTACCCACCGAGCGTCGACATGCTCGCGCTCATTCCCTTGATGACGTCCTGGTCGCTGCGGATGGTGCCGGCGCAGATGCCGTAGGCGAGGCCGCTGACCAGCCCGAAGAGGAAGATGACGGCGACCACGCCCGAGAGCAGAGGCGAATCGAGAAGATCGCCATTCCCGGGGTTGCGCAGGAAGCCGGCGCCGGGCAGCGTGCCGACGGGCAGCATGGACCACACGAGCAGCAGGATCAGCACCAGCGTCGCCCAGCCCGCCCCGCGCAGGCCGCGGCGCTCGGCAGCCGTGAGTTCCCCCGTCGTCGAGACGGCTGACGGAGCAGCCTCGTCGGCGGATACCGCAGCGGTGGCGGCAGAGGGGGTGGCGGCGCCGTCTGCGGTCGGTCGCGCATCAGGAAAGCGCGGCGCCGTAAAGCGCTCGGCGACGAACCAGCCGAGCAGCGTGATCAGGGGCGTCGAGAAGACCATGAAATACCAATTGGCGAGCGGGCTGACGGTGTATGTCGGGTCGACGATACGCGCCGCTTCCTGCGAAAGACCCGAGAGCAGCGGGTCGATGGTGCCGATCAAGAGGTTGGCGGAATAGCCACCGGAGACGCCGGCAAAAGCGGCAGCCATGCCGACGATGGGATGCCGGCCAGCGGACTTGAAGATCAGGCCGGCAAGCGGGATCAGCAGCACATAGCCGATCTCGCTTGCCATGTTGGACATCACGCCCGCGAACACCACGATGGGCGTCAGCAGACGGCGCGGCGCGGCGAGCACCAGCCGGCGCAGCCCGGCGCCCATGAGTCCCGAGTGTTCGGCGACGCCGATGCCGATCAGCGCAACAAGCACCGTGCCGAGCGGCGCGAAACCGGTGAAGTTGTCCACGAGGTTGGTAAGGATGCGGTGCAGTCCATCGAGGCTCAGCAGATTCACTGCGCTGACCGTGGCGCCGGTGGTCGGATGCTGCACCGACAGGCCCGCGAGCGAGGCAAACCACGAGGCGACCACCACGCCGAGCGCCAGCAGGGCGAACAGGGTCGCCGGATGCGGCAGGGCATTGCCACCCCGCTCGACCACGTCGAGAAATCGATCGAGCCGCGAAGTCTTGG
>JBILMF010000109.1:0-10861 GCA_044375655.1 Steroidobacteraceae bacterium
GCCCGGGGGGTCCTCGGGGGGCTCCGCGGCAGCGGTTGCCGCGCGCATCGTGCCTGCCGCGACGGCCACCGACACCGGCGGCTCGATCCGTCAGCCGGCCGCGCTCTGCGGCGTGACCGGCATCAAACCCACCTACGGGCGCTGCAGCCGTTACGGCATGATCGCCTTCGCCTCGAGCCTCGATCAGGCGGGTCTCATCACTGTCAGCGCCGAGGATGCGGCACTGCTGCTCGGTCCGATGTCCGGTTTCGACCCGCGCGACTCGACCAGCGTCGACTCGCCGGTGCCCGACTACACGGCGAATCTCGCTGACTCCCTCGATGGCCTTACCGTTGGTCTGGTTCGCGAATTCTTCGACAAGGGTCTCGATGCGGCCTGCGAACAGCGCATCCGCGATGCCGTTGCGGTCCTCGAGCGTCTGGGCGTGCGGGTGCGCGAAGTGAGTTGTCCGAACCTGCCGCTGTCGGTGCCGACCTACTACGTGGTGGCGCCCGCCGAGTGTTCCTCCAACCTCGCGCGTTTCGACGGCGTGCGCTACGGCTACCGCTGCGACTCGCCAAAGAACCTGCTCGACCTCTACTGCCGCTCTCGCGGCGAGGGTTTTGGGGCCGAGGTGAAGCGGCGCATCATGACCGGCACCTATGTGCTCTCTGCCGGCTACTACGACGCCTACTACCTCAAGGCTCAGCAGGTGCGGCAGCTCATCAGCGCCGACTTCGCCCGCGCCTTCACCGAGTGCGACCTGCTGCTCGGACCTACCTCGCCGACCCCGGCATTCCGCATCGGCGCCAAGTGCGACGATCCGATCACCATGTATCTGAACGACATCTACACCATCGGCGCAAACCTCGCCGGACTGCCCGGCATGTCCATTCCATGCGGTTTCGTCGACGGGTTGCCGGTCGGGTTGCAGATTGTCGGCCCGCACTTCTCCGAGCCGCGGATGCTCAACGCCGCGCACCGCTTCCAGCAGGAAACCGACTGGCACCTGCGGCTGCCGGCGGCGTTCGCCTGAGGTCCCGCCATGGAATGGGAAACCGTCATCGGCCTCGAGATCCACGCGCAACTCGCCACGCGCTCCAAGATTTTCTCCGGCTCCGCGACCGCTTACGGCGCGGCGCCCAACACGCAGGCGAACCTCGTCGATCTTGGCTACCCGGGTGTACTGCCGGTACTCAACGGCGAGGCGGTGCGCATGGCAGTGCGCTTCGGGCTCGCGATCGGCGCCGAGATCGCACCGCAGTCCGTGTTCGCGCGCAAGAACTACTTCTACCCCGACCTGCCGAAGGGCTACCAGATCAGCCAGTACGAGCTGCCGATCGTAGCCCGCGGGGTACTCGACATCGTCCTCGAGGACGGCACGCGCAAGCGCGTGGGCATTACCCGCGCTCACCTCGAGGAGGATGCCGGCAAGTCGCTGCATGAGGGGTTGCCCGGGGTCAGCGGCATCGACCTGAACCGCGCCGGCACGCCGCTCATCGAGATCGTCAGCGAGCCGGATCTGCGCTCGGCGAAGGAAGCCGTGGCCTACATGAAAAAGGTGCACACGCTGGTGCGCTACCTCGAGATCTGCGACGGCAACATGCAGGAGGGTTCGTTCCGCTGCGATGCCAACGTGTCGGTGCGGCCAAAGGGCAGCGACAAGTTCGGCACTCGGGCCGAGATCAAGAACCTCAACTCTTTCCGGTTCGTCGAGAAGGCGATCAACCACGAGGTAGCACGGCAGATCGACCTGCTGGAGGGCGGTGGCCGGGTCGTGCAGGAGACGCGCCTATATGACCCGGACAAGGGCGAAACCCGCTCCATGCGCTCCAAGGAAGAGGCCAACGATTACCGCTACTTCCCCGATCCCGACCTGTTGCCCGTGGTGCTCGACGCAGGCTTCATCGCCGACATTCGGGCCTCGCTGCCGGAGCTGCCCGACGAGAAGGCGGCGCGGTTCGTGCGCGACTACGGACTCTCCGAGTACGACGCCGGCGTGCTCACTGCCAGCCGCGAGCTGGGCGCCTTCTACGAGGATGTGGTGCGTCGGGTCGGGCGCGATCCGAAGCTCTGCGCCAACTGGGTCATGGGTGATCTTGCGGCCTTCCTCAACAAGGACAATCTCGAAATCGGCAATTCGCGGGTCGATGCCGAGGCGCTGGCGGGTCTCGTGATGCGCATCGCCGATGCGACCATCTCCGGCAAGATCGCCAAGGATGTGTTCGAGGCGATGTGGGCAACCGGCAGCAGCGCCGATGCCATCATCGAGCAGAAGGGCCTGCGGCAGATCACCGACACCGGCGCCATCGAGCAGGCTATCGACGAGGTGATGGCAAAGAATCCCGGCCAGCTCGCCGACTATCGCTCCGGCAAGGACAAGCTGTTCGGGTTCTTCGTGGGCCAGGTCATGAAGGCCACCGGCGGCAAGGCGAATCCGGCGCAGCTCAATGAGCTGCTGCGCAAGAAGCTGGCCGGCTGAGGCCGGCCTCTCCCGCAGCACCGCCGACATGTCGCAGCAGGGTACCCAGGGCAGCGGTCGGCTCGATTTCGTGCAGCGTTTTGCCGTCGAGCACCAGTTGGTCCGCGGCCAGTTCGTGCGCCTCGGACCCGCCTGGCTCGCACTGCGCGAACACGGCGACTACCCGGCGGGCGTGCGCCGGCTGCTGGGCGAGGCGGTGTCCGCCGCGGTGCTGCTCGCCTCCACCCTGAAGTTCCGCGGCGAACTGACGCTGCAGTTGCAGGGTGACGGCGCGGTGCGGCTGCTGGTGGCGCAGTGCACCCACGACTTCCGCGTGCGCGCGGTGGCACGCTTCGACCATGCGCGGGTCGCCGACGCGGCCGACGACTTCCTGCGCCTCACCGGCCAGGGCACGCTGGTGGTGACCGTGGAGACCGACCGGCAGGGTGCGCGCTACCAGGGGATCGTGCCGATCGGCGGTGGCTCGCTCGCTGCCTCGCTGGAACACTACTTCGCGAACTCTGAGCAGTTGCCGACGGGGATCGTCCTCGGGGCAGACGACTACGGCACGGCCGGATTGCTGGTGCAGCGCATGCCGGACCACGGCGGCGTAGCGGGGCCGCTCGAGGCCGACAGCACCTTCGCGGCCGCGCGCGCGGCGATCGCCGGCGTGCAGCCGGACGAACTGCTCGCCCGACCGCCAGAGGAGCTGATGCGCCGCAGCTTTGCCGGCCTCGATCTGCGTGTGCACGACTCGCAACCGGTGGGTTTCCGCTGCCGCTGCAATGCGGCGCGCGTCTCCGGCATGCTGCGCGCGCTTGGTGCCGCCGAGCTCGAGTCGATCATCGCCGAGCAGGGCGCGGTCACGGTCACCTGCGAGTTCTGCCACCGGCCATGGCGCTTCGACGCGGTGGACGTGTCGCGGCTGTTCGGCGCCGCAGTGGACCAGTTGCCCGCGTCCGACGCCATCAACTGAGCGCCGGCCGGCGGGTCTCAGCCGCGATGCTCGCTGGCGAGATACTCCTCGCTCTGCATCTCGATGAGCCGGCTCGCCGTGCGCTCGAACTCGAAGCGCAGCCGCTCGCCCCGGTAGAGCTGCGTCGGCGCCGCAGCCGCCGATACCACGAGCTTCACGCGCCGGTCATAGAACTCGTCGACCAGCGCGATGAACCGCCGTGCGGCATCCTCCTGCAGGGTCGTGAAGATCGGTACGTCGGACACCAGCACGGTCTGGAACTCGCGGGCGATGCTGACGTAGTCCGCCTGGCTGCGCGCGCCTTCGCACAGCGCACGAAAGTCGAACCACACCACGTTGTCGCAGGCCCGCACCACGGGAATCTTCCGGCCCTCGATCTCGATGCTGCCGCCGGTGCTGCCGAGGCCATCGGCCAGATCCTCGAACATCTCGGTGAACGCGCCGGCCGTGCGCTCCGAATCGCTCTGCAGGTAGATCGGCATGCGCGTCAGCTGCCGCAGCCGGTAGTCCGTGCTGCCGTCCACGCAGACCAGCTCGCAATGCCGCTCCAGCAGGACGATCGCCGGCAGGAAACGCTGCCGCTGCAGCCCGTTGCGGTAGAGCCCGGCGGGCGGCACGTTGGCGGTGAACACCAGCGTCACGCCGCGATCGACGAGATGGGCGAACAGGCCGCCGAGCAGCATGGCATCGGCGATGTCGTCGACGAACAGTTCGTCGAGGCAGACTACGCGCGCAGCGGCCGCCACGTCCGTGGCCACGGCCGCCAGCGGATCCACCTCGGCACGGTGCCGGCGGAGCCCCTCGTGCACGCCCTGCATGAAGCGGTGGAAGTGGCTGCGGCGCTTCGCCTCGAATGGCAGGCTGTCGAAGAACAAATCCATCAGCCAGGTCTTGCCGCGGCCGACGCCTCCCCAAAGATAAACGCCGCGCACCGCCCGGCCGTGACCCGGCACGGTGGAGAAGCGGCGCATCAGGCGCGCGACCAGCGACAACTTCTCGGCGCGCACCAGCTCGCTGCGCAGACGCTCAAGATGCACGACCGCCGCCCGCTGTGCGGGATCTTCCGCGAAACCGTTCGCGGCGAGGGTCGAGGCGTAGCGCAGGGCGAGCGTACCGGTTCCGCCCTCGCTCAAGTGCGCAGCTCCGGCAGGTCGCGGAAGTGTTCGAGGGCGCCGGGGTTGGCGAGTGCATCGGTGTTGGTGACCGGCAAGCCATGCACCACGTTGCGCACGGCGAGTTCGACGATCTTGCCGCTGATGGTGCGCGGTATCTCCGGCACGGCAACGATGCGCGCAGGCACGTGCCGCGGCGTGGTGTTGGCGCGGATCGTATCGCGGATGCGCTGTCGCAGCGCATCGTCGAGCGCGACGCCCGCGCGCAGCCGCACGAACAACACGACGCGGACGTCGCCCTGCCAATCCTGGCCGATGCACAGCGACTCGAGGACCTCCGGCAGCGTCTCTACCTGCCGGTAGATCTCGGCGGTGCCGATGCGCACGCCGCCCGGGTTGAGCACCGCATCGGAGCGGCCGAGGATAACGAAGCCGTCGTTGGCGGTCCGCATGGCGTAGTCGCCGTGGTGCCAGATGCCCGGGAAGCGCGCGAAGTACGCCTTGCGGTACCGCTCGCCGTCGTCATCGCCCCAGAAACCGACCGGCATCGACGGAAAGCTGCGGCGGCACACCAGTTCGCCCTTCGCGCCCGCCGGCAGCGACTGCCCCTGCTCGTCGACGATATCCACCGCCATGCCGAGCCCGGCGCACTGCAGTTCGCCGCGGAACACCGCACCCAGCGGATTGCCGATGCAGAAACTGGAGATGATGTCGGTGCCACCCGAGATCGATGCAAGCTGCAGGTCGGCCTTGATGTCGCGGTAGACAAAGTCGAACTGTTCGGGCGCCAGCGGTGAACCGGTGGAGAGCAGCGTGCGCAGCGCCGGCAGGCTAACGCGCTCGCGCGGCCGGTAAGCGGACTTCTCGAGCGCCGAGAGGTATTTCGGACTCGTACCGAAGATGCTGACATGCTCCTCTTCGGCCATCCGCCACAGCACGCCCTCGTCCGGATGGAAGGGCGAACCGTCATAGAGCACGATCGTGGCGCCGGTCGCGAGTCCACTCGCCAGCCAGTTCCACATCATCCAGCCGCAGGTGGTGAAGAAGAACAGGCGGTCTGGGCGTCGCAGATCGACCTGCAGCATGTGCTCCTTGAGGTGCTGCAGCAGCGTGCCGCCGGCACCGTGGACGATGCATTTCGGCTTGCCGGTGGTGCCCGACGAATACATGACGAACAACGGATGATCGAAGGGCTGGCGTGCGAACACCGGTTTGGCGCCGGGCGTGCCGAACTTCGACCAGAGATGTACCTGCTGGCCACCGCCGGCCTGCAGCCGTCCGGTATCCGGCTCGACGGCCGAGTAAGGCACGACGAGCACGGTGTGCACGGACGGCAGTTGCTGCAGCACGCCGGCGATCGGCGTCAGCGAGTCGAGGGTTTTACCGCCATAGAAATAGCCGTCGGCGGTGATGATCACCTTGGGAGCGATCTGCCCGAAGCGGTCGAGGACGCCGGCGATCCCGAAGTCCGGCGAGCAGGATGACCAGACGGCGCCGATGCTGCTCGTGGCCAGCATCGCGATCACGGTCTCGGGCAGGTTCGGCATGAAGCCGGCGACCCGATCCCCGGCCGTCACTCCCGCATCGCGCAGTCCCGCGGCGATGCGCGCGGTCTCGGCGGCAAGCTGCCGGTAGGACAGCGCCCGGTGCTGGCCGCGCTCGTTGTGGAAAACGAGCGCCGGGTGGTCGTCCCGGTAATGCAGCAGGTTCTCGGCGAAATTGAGGTGCGCGCCCGGGAACCAGCGGGCGCCGGGCATGCGCTCTCCGTCCACCAGCACGGGAGCCGCGGCCCAGTCGGCCTTGACGTCGGCGAAGTGGGCGAGTTCGAACCAGAAGGCATCGGCGTGCTCGATGGACCAGCGGTGCAGCTCGGCATAGTCGTTGAACTGCAGCCCGCGTCGCGCCGCGAGGCAATCCATGAAGCGCACGAGGTTGGTCGCCTTGCGGCGCTGCTCGCCGGGTGACCAGAGTGCTTGGTCGGTCACGGACAGCGCGCCTCAGAGCGATTGGTAGATTGGCCCCGACCCGCCTTCCGGCGTCGTCCAGTCGATGATCTGGTAGGGGTCCTTGATGTCGCAGGCCTTGCAGTGCACACAGTTGGCGGCATTGATCTGCAGCCGCTTGCCGCCTGCCCCGTCGTCGACCATTTCGTAGACGTTTGCCGGACAGAAGTTCTGGCAGGGGTTGCCGTACTCGGTGGCACAACGTGTCACACACAGGTCCGGGTCGCGCACCTTCAGGTGCACCGGCTGGTTCTCCTCATGCGAATTGTTGGCAAAGAACACCGCGGCGAGGCGGTCGCGCGGCGGCAGGCTGCGGTCGACCCAGCCGCGGTCGGGGGACTCGAACTCGTCGAGTCGCTGCGTCTCGGCGTACGCCGCCGTGTTGCGCAGCGTCCAGGGCGTGCGTCCGCCGGTGGCGGTTTCGAGGGCGCCATTGGCCAGCGCGAACCACAGGCCGCGCTTGAAGCCGGGCTTGATGTTGCGTACCGACTTCAGTTCGCGGCCACCGGCCGAGGCGCGGTAGCGGGCGTCGAAACCGGCGGTCGCGCAATCGTTCTGCGCAAGGTGCTCCGCAGCGAGCATGCCGCAGCGTATGGCCTGATGGATGCCCTTGATCTTGGCGACATTGAGGGTGCCAGCGGCGTCGCCGACCAGCAGCGCGCCCGGCATCTCCATCTTCGGCAGCGACTGCCAGCCGCCCGCTGCGATGGTACGTGCGCCGGCCGCGACGATCTCGCCGCCCTCGAGCAGCGGTTTGATGCTCGGGTGGTGCTTGAACTGCTGGAACGCCTCGAAGGGCTTGAGCCGCGGGTCACGGTAGTCGAGACCGACCACGTAGCCGACGTAAACGCGGTTGCTGTCGAGGTGATAGAGGAAGCTGCCGCCGTAGGTGCGCGAGTCGAGCGGCCAGCCGATGCTGTGCTGGATCAGACCCGGCTCGACCCGGCCGGCGGGCAACTGCCACAGCTCCTTGAAGCCGAGACCGTAGGTCTGCGGGTCGCAGTCGGCGTCGAGGCCGTAGCGGGCGATGAGCTGCTTGCTGACGCTGCCGCGGCAGCCCTCGGCGAGCACGGTGACGCGGGCGCGCACCTCGGGCCCCGGCGCGTAGTTCGGACCGGGCTCACCCGATTTCTCGATGCCCATGTCGCCGATCTGCACGCCGGCGACGCTGCCGTCCTCGTTGAACAACGGTTTCGCTGCGGCGAAGCCCGGAAAGACATCGACGCCGAGCTGCTCGGCGCGCGCGGCGAGCTGCGGCGTCAGCAGGCCCAGCGAGATGATGAAGTTGCCGACGTTGTGCTGCTGCGGTGGCACGGGCAGGCGGATACGTCCGGTGCGGGTAAGCAGCGAAAACTCGTCGCGCTTCGCCGGGATGCAGATCCCGGGCGGCTGGTCGCGCCAGCCAGGCAGCAAGGCATCGAGCGGTCCCGGCTCCAGCACCGCTCCCGAGAGCGCCTGCGCGCCCACTGCGGAGGCTTTCTCCAGCACGCAGACGGCGAGCTCCGGCCGCAGTTCCTTCAGGCGCAGCGCGCAAGCGAGGCCGGCGGGCCCGCCGCCGACGACCAGCACGTCGTACTCCATCACGTCGCGTTCGATCCCGTCGTTCATCCGTCAGATCCTCTCGATGGCGATCGCCGTGGCCTCGCCGCCGCCGATGCACAGGGCGGCGACGCCGCGGCGCAGTCCGCGGCCGGCGAGGGCATGCGCCAGAGTGGCGATGATGCGCGCGCCGGTCGCACCCACCGGGTGGCCGAGTGCGCAGGCGCCGCCGTGCACGTTGAGCCGCTCATCGGCGATGCCGATATCGTGCGCAGCGGCCATGGCCACTGCCGCGAACGCCTCGTTGACCTCGAAGAGATCGACATCGGCAGCCTGCCAGCCGGCGCTGGCGAGCACCTTGCGGATCGCGCCCACCGGCGCGGTGGTGAACCACTCGGGCTCCTGCGCATGGCTTGCCTGGGCAACCACCCGGGCGAGCGGTTGCAGCCCGCGAGCAGCGGCGAATGCGCCGGTGGCGAGCACCACCGCGGCGGCGCCATCGGAGATCGAGGAGGAGCTCGCTGCGGTCACCGTGCCGTCCTTGCGGAACGCGGGCTTCAGCTGCGGGATCTTTGCAAGATCACAGGTGAAGGGCGTCTCGTCGCGCGACACGACGGTCTCGCCCTTGCGGCCCTTCACCGTCAGCGGTGCGATTTCGGCGGCGAAGGCACCGCCCTCTACGGCGGCGAGCGCGCGCTGCACGGATCGTGCTGCGAAGCTGTCCTGCGCCGCACGCGTGAAGCCGTAGCGCCCGGCCGTGTTCTCGGCGAAGGCGCCCATCATCTGTCCGTCCCAGGGGCTCTGCAGACCGTCGGTGAACATGTGGTCGAGCAGCTCGCCGTGACCCATGCGGTAGCCGCTGCGCGCCTTCGGCAGCAGGTAGGGCGCGTTGGTCATGGATTCGAGGCCGCCGGCCGCGATCGCCGAGGCGGCTCCCGCGCGCAGCTGGTCCGCGGCCATCATCACCGCCTTCATGCCAGAGCCGCACATCTTGTTGATCGTGGTCGCCGGTACGGACTGCGGGATGCCGGCGAGGATCGCGGCCTGACGCGCGGGCGCCTGGCCGAGACCGGCGGGCAGCACGCAACCCATGATGACTTCGTCGAGGTCGGTGGCGGCAAGGCCGCTCGATTGCAGCGCTGCGGCGAGCGCCGCGGCGCCGAGTTGTGGCGCGGTGGCCGGCGCGAGCACTCCCTGAAACGCGCCGAGCGGCGTACGCCGCGCGCCGAGGATGACGATGGAGTCGGTCATGGGGCTCCCGGTGGAGACAGTCGAAAAGGGAACCGCGAGTTTATGCGAATCCGCCCCGGTCCGGTTCGCCGACGCGGGCGAGTATGGCCGCGCGGGTCGCGTCGCGCAGCATGCGGGCGGCCGCCTCGGCGTCGAGTTCGGGCGGGGCCACGATCGGCGGCAGCAGTTCCACCTCGATCACCCCCGGCCGCGGGAAGAATCGCGGACTTGGCAGGATCCGGCGGGTCCCGCGGATCACGCAGGGCAGCACCGGACAGCGGGCGTGGGCGGCGCTCTTGAAGGCGCCGCTGTGGAACTTCAGCAGCCCCGGCTCGCCGACGAAGGTGCCCTCGGGGAAGAACAGCAGCGACTGCCCCGAGGCCGCGGTCCGCAGCACGCGGCGCGCATCCAGCGAGCCTTTTTGCCGGTTGAAGCGCTCGACGAACTCGGTGCCGAGCCGCCGCAGCAGCAGACCGGCGAGCGGCACATCGGCCATCTCCCGCTTGACCACATACGCGTAGTTTTCGGGCAGCACGGCCTTGATGACGATGGCGTCGATGTAGCTGGCGTGGTTCGCCGCTACGACGCACTGCCCGGCGGGCAGGTTGCGGGTTCCGCTGACCACGAGGCGCAGCCCCGTGGCCCGCAGCACGAGCCGCGAGGCCACCCCCGCGATATGCCGCCGCCGGTCCATCCCGGGCACCACCAACAACAGCAGCAGCGTCACCAGCGCGATGACCAGGAACGCCAGCCAGGCACCCGTGCCGTAAAGCACGCGGGCGAGCAGGGCGGGTAGGGTCTCGCTGGGCGTTGGGGCGGGCTCTGGCATCGGCAGTGCGCGGTCGCGGGGCGCGGGGCGCGGTATCCTCGTGTCAGCCGTGAGCCAAAGTCAACGCAGCCAGACCGCAGTCGCCGGGGATCCGGATCCGGCGCTGACGCGCTTCCTCGACGTCATCTGGATGGAGCGCGGCCTCGCCGCCAACACGCTGGCCGCTTATCGGACCGACCTGCTCGCGCTGCAGCGCTGGCTCGCGGGCCGTGGCGGGTCGCTTGGCACGGCGACGCGTGCCGAGTTGCTCGAGTATGTGGCGACGCGGGTGGCCGGCGGCGCCCGCCCGCGCTCCACGGCGCGCCAGCTCTCGGCGATCCGCCGGTTTTATCGGCAGCTCGTCCGCGACGGCAGCCGCCGCGACGATCCGACTGCCGAAATCGCCATGCCGCGTACCGGTCGCGCTCTGCCGAAATCCTTGAGCGAAGAGGATGTGGAGACGCTGCTCGCCGCGCCACTGGTGGGTGATCCTCTGGGTTGCCGCGACCGCACGATGTTCGAGGTGCTCTACGCCACGGGCCTGCGGGTGTCGGAGCTCGTCAGGCTGCGACACGCGCAGGTGAATCTCAATCAGGGGGTGGTGCGCGTGGTCGGCAAGGGTAATCGCGAGCGGCTGGTGCCGCTCGGCGCGGAGGCGCTCGAGTGGCTGCGCCGATTCGAGCGGGAGGCACGCGGCGAGATCCTCGGCACACGACAGACCGACTTCCTCTTCCCCACGCGCCGCGGCACGGC
>JBILMF010000016.1:0-36179 GCA_044375655.1 Steroidobacteraceae bacterium
CCACCTCACGAGCGCGTGGTTCGGCGGCTTCATGCCGCTGACCGCCGCTTGGCTCGTGGCCCGCTCCGGTGATGTGCTCGCCGGACTTTGGTACCCGGTGTCGGTGATGGGCGGCGCTTTCCTGCTGGCGCTGTGGCTGGTGCCCGAAACGCGGCACCGCGAACTCTAGGGCAAATCAGGCCCCAATAAAAAAGGCCCGGCGAAAACGCCGGGCCTTCTTGGTTCGACTGTCGTTCAACGACGGCCGCTTGGACTGTTACCAGCGGCCACCGCCGCCGCCCATGCCACCACCGCCGCCGCCGCCGCCGCGATAGCCACCGCCGCCACCGCCGCCGCCGCCACCGCCGCGGTAACCGCCACCGCCGCCACCCGGACGGCCACCGCCGCCACCGGTGCGCGGACGATCCTGCGCTTCATTGACGCGCAGCGGACGCCCGTTCATGGAATAGCCGTTCAGCGCCTGGATTGCGCGAGCCGCGTCTTCCTGGGACATCTCGACGAAACCGAAGCCACGGGGACGACCGGTGTCACGATCGACCGGAAGCGCGACCGAAGTCACCGTACCGTGCTGCGAGAACAGCGTACGAACTGACGCCTCGTCTGCCGAAAAAGGCAGGTTGCCTACATAGATTTTTGCCATCTCTGGACACACTCTCCAACTGACTCAAGACAAACGCCTCAGTGCTGTTACCGTCTTTGGAACGGGGACCCACTTCGGCTCCTGATCGATGTCGATTCGGCAATGCAGACCGGCGTCATTACGCCCAGAGATGCAGACAGAAAGGCAACGATCGCCCGTGAGTCTAACACCGAGTGATGTCAGCAACATCATTTTTTGCAAGGTATAGTTTCGTCCACCCTCAGGGGCGCGCCGTTGGTTTGGCGCAACAAGCAGGAGCCGACGAAAATCCTTTGATCGCCCCCCCGCCTTCGAAGCCTCCTCCAGCGGAGGGGCTACCCCCGGGAGCCGACTCGGCAACGCTGCTGCCCGGCCTGCTGCTGGCCGGCGCCGTGGCCGCTGCGGCCTACCTGTTGCGCGCGTCCGGCCTGCCCGGCCTCTCCGGCATCAGCCCGCTGATGCTCGCCATTCTGCTGGGGATGGGGCTGCGCAACCTGATCGGCAGACCGCAGATTGCCCGTGCCGGTCTCGCCGCATGCCTGCGCGCTCCGCTACGCGCGGGCATAGTGTTGCTGGGCCTGCAGGTGACGCTCGCCGAGATCCTCGGCATCGGGATCGCCGGCCTCGCCATCCTTGCGTTGGCACTGCTCGGAACCTTTTTCTTCACCCTGTGGCTCGGCGAGCGACTGGGCGTGCCGGCCGGCCTGACCATTCTTATCGCCACCGGCACGGGAGTCTGCGGTGCCTCGGCAATCGTCGCCGCGAACACCGTGGTGCGCGACAGCGAGGAGGCCGTCGCCTATGCCCTCGCCACCGTCACCCTGTTCGGTACCGTGGCGATGTTTGCCTACCCCGTGCTGGGCGCACTGCTGCCGCTCGATGCGCGCGGCTACGGGCTGTGGACCGGCGCCTCGGTGCATGAGGTCGCACAAGTGGTCGCGGCTGGCTTCGCCCGCGGCGAGGCGGCGGGCGAGTTTGCCACGGTGAGCAAGCTTGCGCGGGTGCTCATGCTCGCGCCGCTCGTCATCGGTCTGGGGCTCTGGATGCAGCGCCGCAGCGCAGCCAGCGCTGCCGCGAACACCGGCGATGTGCCTGCGGCGCCCGCACGCGTGCCGATGCCATGGTTCGTGTTCGGTTTTCTCGCAATGGTGCTGCTTGCTGGCACCGGTTGGATACCAGCCGAGACGCGCCCGCCATTGGCGCTGCTCGCGCAGGCGCTGCTGGCACTCGCCCTTGCCGCGGTCGGCCTGGAAACCGATGTACGCAAACTCAGTGCCCAGGGCTGGCAGCCGCTTGCGCTCGGTGCGCTCGCGACGCTGTTCATCGGCGCAGGCACGCTGCTGCTCGCGCTGCTCTGGCAGCGCTGACCGACGGCCCGGCGGCACCGGGTCGCGCGCTGAACGGACCTGCGCGCGTGCATCCCGGCGCGCGGCGACACCACGCGCAGACGGCGGCTCAGCCGGCGTCTGCCCGGGACTCCTTCGACGACGTGAGCAGGCGGCTGAACCGCGGCGCAATCCAGCGCTCAAAGTCATCGACCAGCGAGAACATCGAGGGAACGACGACCAGCGTCAGCAACGTCGAGGTGATCAGCCCGCCGATCACGGCGATGCCCATCGGTGCGCGGAAGCCGCTCGCTGCGGTACTCACAGCCACCGGCAGCATGCCGGCAATCATCGCCACAGTGGTCATGATGATCGGTCGGGCGCGCTTGTGGCCGGCTTCGATCAAGGCGTCGAGTCGCGGCCGACCGGCGCGCATTTCCTCGATCGCGAAGTCGACGAGCAGGATCGAGTTCTTGCCGACGATCCCCATCAACATCAGGAAACCGATGACCACCGGCATCGAGAAGGCCTTGCCGGTGAGCATCAGCGCGATGACCGCACCGCCCACGGAGAGCGGCAGCGCCGAGAGGATCGTGATCGGCTGGAACACCCGCGCAAAGAGCAGCACGAGGACGGCGAACACCAGCAGAATACCGGCGACAATGGCAAGGGTGAAGTTGTCGAGCAGTTCCTTGAGGAACTCGGCCTGCCCCACTTCGACGAGTTGTACGCCCTCGGGCAGGTCGCGGATCTCGGGCAGCGCATACACCTTGGCGAGCGCGGGGCCGAGTTCGACGCCCTGCGCGAGCTCCGACTCGAGCACCACACGCCGGCTCTGGTTGTAGCGGCGGATGGTCGCCGGCCCCTCGCCAAAGCTGATGTCGGCCACGGCCTTGAGGGGTACCGTCGAACCGTCGGCAGTGCGCACCGGCAGGTTCTCGAGCGTCGCGAGGTCGCGCCGAGAATCCTCTAGCAGACTGACGCGGATTGGCACCTGCCGGTCCGCAAGCGAAAACTTGGCGGCGTTCTGCGGCAGGTCGCCGAGCGTGGCGATGCGGATGGTCTGGCTGATCGAGGCCACCGACACGCCGAGTTCGGCGGCTAGATCGAGCCGCGGTCTGACGAGGATCTCGGGCCGCTGCATATCGCCGTTGATGCGCGGATCGCGCAACTCGGGCAGTGCGCGCATGGCGACGATGGCGCGGCGGGCGGCGGCGTCGAGCTTCTGCGGATCGTCGCCGGTGAGGTACAGCGTGATCGGCAGGCCACCCGGACCGTCGTTGCTCGCGAACCCGATGCGGGCATCGGCAATCTCGGCGAACGCCGGCTGTACGCGGTCCTGCCATTGCTTCTGCGACAGCTCGCGCTGATCGCGCGGGACGAGGGTGACGAAGATCTCGGCGCTGCGCACGTCGCCGCCGCCTATCGATTCGACGATGTCCGTGACTTCGGGCTGGCTGCGCAGCAGCGCGGTGACCTCGGCGGACACCCGCGCGGTCTCCTCGAGCTGGACGCCGGGCGGCAGCTCGATGGTGACCTGCGCCGAGGAGAAGTCCGACGGCGGGATCAGGGACTTCGGTACGACCACCAGCAGACCCAAAGAAATCAGGAAGAACAGCGTGCCGCCGGCCAGAGTCGCGCCGCGATGCTGCAGCGTCCAGCGCAGCGCCTCCAGATAGGCGCTCATCAGCGGACCGTCGGCCGAGCGGATCTCCTCATGCGGCTTGAGGGTATAGGCGGCGACCAGCGGCGTGATCAGCCGCGCCACCAGCAGCGAAAAGAAGACCGCCACGGCGACCGTCAAACCGAACTGCTCGAAGTACTGACCCGTGAAACCGCCCATGAAGCTGACCGGCAGGAACACCGCGATGATGGTGGCCGAAGTGGCGACCACCGCCAGCCCGATTTCGTCGGCGGCGTCGAGCGCGGCCTGGTAACCGCTTTTTCCCATGCGCATGTGACGCACGATGTTCTCGATTTCGACGATCGCATCGTCGACCAGCACGCCAGCCACCAGCGAGAGCGCGAGCAGGCTGATGTTGTTGAGCGTGAAGTCCTGCCAATACATGAACGCGAAGGTGGGGATCGCCGACAACGGAATCGCCAGCGCCGAGATCACGGTGGCGCGCCAGTCGCGCAGGAAGACGAACACCACCAGCACCGCGAGGATGGCCCCCTCTATCATCGCCATCAGCGCCGACCGGTAGGTCTCGCGCGTGTGCTCCACGGTGGTGAACACGCGCTTTACGACTACGTCCGGCGACTCGCCCTGCAGTCGGGCGAGCTCCGCCTCCACCGCGTCCAGCGTCGCTACATCCGAAGCGCCGCGCGCCTTGAAGACGCCGAAACTCGTTGCCTGCCGGCCGTTCACCCGCGAGATCGAGCGCTGCTCACCGACCGAGTCGCGAACCTCTGCGATGTCCTGCAGGCGTACGTTCGCGCCACCGGGAAGGCGGATCTGCGTGGCGCCAAGGTCGAGCGCGCTCGCCGCCGACCCGAGGACACGGATCGACTGCTCGCCGCCGCCCACCTGCGCGCGTCCGCCAGGAGCGTTCAGGTTGAGGATGCGCAGTTGCTGGTTGACCTCGGCCGCCGTGATGCCAAGCGCCTGCATACGAGCCGGATCGAGTTCGACGCGGATCTCGCGAGATACGCCGCCGCCGCGCGAGACCTGCGCCACCCCGTTGATGGCGAGCAGTCGCTTGCTGATGGTGTTGTCGACGTACCAGCTGAGCTGCTCGGGAGTACGGCCGGTGGTGGTCACCGCGTACCAAGCGATCGCCCCGCCCTCCACATCGACGCGCCGAACCTGCGGCTCATCGACACCATCGGGCAAGTCGGCGCGGACCCGGCTCACGGCATCGCGAACGTCGTTGAGCGCACGGTCTATGGGTGTGCCGATCTGGAACTCGACGCTGGTAAAAGAGCCGCCCTCGGCGGCCCGCGAGCTGATGTTGCGCACGTCGGCGACGCTGCGCACCGCGCCCTCGATTTTCTGCGTGATCTGCGTTTCGATCTCCGACGGCGCGGCGCCAGGTTGCGAGACCTCGACGAACACCATGGGGAAGGTGAGATCGGGATTGAGGTTGATGGGTAGCCGCTGGAAGCTGACGAGTCCGACGACCGTCAGCACCATGAAGAGGACGATGGGCAGCGTCGGGTTGCGGATCGCCCAGGCGCTGATGTTTTTCATCGGGCTACCCGTACCGCTTCGCCCGGACGCAGGTAGGGACCTGCGGTGGTCACCACGCGTTCGCCACCCGCCAGTCCGGCGCCGATGACCACACCGTCGGCGCGAGCGCCCTCGACGCGCACGACGCGCCGCTGCACCTTGCCGGCGGTGTCGACGACGAGCACGTAGTTGCCCGTCTCGTCGCTCATCACCGCGGTCTGCGGCAAGAGCGGCCGACGGCCCTTGCCGACGGCGATCTCGCCGCGCGCGAAGGCGCCGGGACGCAGATCACGATGTGGCTCGAGATCGATGCGTACGCTGCCGAGCCGCGTCTGCGGATCGATCACGGCACCGATCAGGCGTACCTGGCCGGTGAATGCCTGCTCGACGCCGGTCACGCGCACACTTGTCGGCTGACCGACCGCAAGCCGCGGCAGATCGCGCTCGGCGACGTTGCCGCGCATCTCGATGGCGCCCGCGCGGCCGAGGCGAAACAACGGTGCACCACCGGGTCCCGCGAGCTGCCCCACCTCTGCGGAGCGAGTGAGCACGATGCCGTCGAATGGCGCACGGACCTCGGTGCGGCGCAGACGTGCCTGCGCTTCGGCAAGCTGGGCGCTGACCACCTTCACCTTGGCCTCGGCCGCGATCGCCGCCGCCTCGCGACGCTCGATCTCCTGAACCGACAGCGCACCCATGCTGGCCACAGCCTGCGCCCGCCGGTAGTCAGCCTGCGCCACGGCGGCGTTTGCCCGCGACTCCTGCAGCGAGGCCTCGAGACTCGCCACCTGCGGCGCGATCAACGAAGTGTCGAGCCGCGCGAGCACCTCGCCGGCCCTCACCCGATCGCCGCTCTCGGCAAACAGGCCAGCGACCCGGCCACCCTCACCCTCGGCGCTGATCGCCGCCTCGTCGCGGGCGGCGATGGCGCCGGTGAAGGTCACGACGTCGGCAATCTCGATGGCCTCGACCACCGTCACGGAGACCAGAGGCGGCGGACTCGCCTGCTGACCGCCGCCGCCCGTCAGCACGAACTGGCGTAGCAAGCCGAAAAGGGTCAGCAGCAGCAGCACAGCGATCGTCCAAGTGATGCTGCGGGGGATGTTGGCAAGGGAAATGCGGGACATGGAACCTTCCGAGGCAAATCGATGCCACGACGACTGCATGTCGCCGCGGGATCATCATGAACTCACAGGTGTTATATTAAACTACAACAGTATAACGCAGTCAATTCCGCGGCTGTGCTCGCGGCATTGGCTCGCCGGGGTCGCGGCGCAACCCGCGGAGGATCGTGTTGGGCAGAAAACTGTTGTCCCACTCCTGTCCGGGGGTACGTGGCGGGCTGTTGCCGACCCGCAGGATCACCAGTTGTTGCGAGGGGATCACATAAACGACCTGATTGGCGTTGCCGTCGAACAGGAACAGGTCGTCAGCGAGGTAAGGCTCAGAGTGCAGCACCCGCCGCGACTCCGGCTCGCGGTCAGGATTGGCGAATCCACGCCGCGCCTTGTAGGTGCCGGCGACATAAACACCGAGTCCGTACCAAGGATTCTGCGCCGTGCCGCTGCGCATCTCGGCGACGTAGCCCACGGGCAGCAGCCGACGATCTTCCCAGATGCCGTCCTGCAGCAGCAGGACGCCGAGCCGTACCCAGGCCTCGGGCGGCAGCATCAGGCAGCAGCCTGCATGCGCAACACCACCCTCGCGGTTGACCCAGACCTCTCCGCCCGGGGAGCCGATCGGCTGCAGCACTTCGCGGGCCAGGAACTGGCCGTAGCGAACGCCGGTCGCCCGTTCGATGAGCACGGCGACCAACTCGGAAGTCGCGTTGTTGTACTCGTAGCGAGTGCCGGGTTCATCAACCACCGGATAGTCGTGGATGATGATCTCGTCGTGGCGCGGATGCAGGTAGGCGCGGTTGAGTATGTCCTGCGGAGTGCTGGCCATTGCCTGCGGCAGGAAGCCCGATCGCATGTCGAGTAGATGTCTCACCAGGATCCGTGAGCGCTGCGGATCGCCTCGCCATTCGCTGATGAAATCCGCCACCGGCTGGTCGAGCGAGCGGATCCTGCCGAGCGCGATGGCACGTCCAACCGCCACCGCGGTCATCGGCTTGGCGAGCGAGCGTGACGGGAAAGTGTCGACGGCCTGCATGCCCTGGAAGTAAGCCGCCGTCTCGAGCCGACCGCGGTGCCAGACGATGAACGCAGCGGAATTGTTGCGGGCCGCGTACTCGCGCGCCTCCCGCAGCGCGCCAGGGTCGATGCGCTCCTCTCCGGGGGCCGCCTGCGGCAGCGGGCGCGCCCGCGGATCGCCGGGTACCGCCTCGAGCGGTGCATAGGACTCGAGCCCGAGGCCCTGACGGAATGCCTGCTCGAGTTGTGTGAAGCGCTGCAAATAGAGCGCCTCGTCGGCAGCCGGGAACACACGCGGTGACGTGGTCGGTGCAGCCTCGACTCCGGATGCGGGGGACCCGTTCACGGCCATGGCGATCCCTGCCGCGGCGGCGAGCGCGCTGATCTTGAGCCAGAGGGCGGTTTGCATGGCGCGCAGCCTACCGACGCCACTACAGGTGCGCAAACCCGCTCGCCGTCGCGGCGGGGACCTCAGGACTGGCCCGGCAGAGGGTTGGTGCGCAGGGCCACCACCGCGAGCGGCAATCCGGCGTTGACCGCTGCAGCCGCGGCGGTGCGCGGCACCACCAGGACGTCGCAGGCGGCCCTGCCGAGCAGGCTCTCGAATGGCGAGCTGCGGGCGGCGCGCCAGCTGGCGGCCTCCGGTCCGGCCACCGCGAGGATGTCGGCCTCGACCTGCGCGGCGAGATCGGTCAGAGCCTCGGGTCCGCTGCAGGCCTCGGCCCGCGCCTCGATCAGCCAGCCGTGACACTGCGCGTACAGGCGCCGCGCGATGTGCATCACCGCCGTGCGCGTGGAGTCATCGGGCGCGTCGTAGCCCGGCGCCACCACGATGCGCGGGGCCGGCGCCCACGGCCGGCCGCGCGTGAGCAGCAGCGGCACAGTAGCCTGACGCACCCGCTGCACGTCGAGGGCGTTCAGGTAGTCAGACGGCAGATGCACGACTTCATCCGCCAGCCCATGCACAACCAGCATCGGCGCGAGTGAGGCGGCGCGCGCCGCCACCCCCTCCCAGAGCGAGTCCGCACAGGCGACGCTCGTGGCGATCGTCAGGTCGCGTGCGGGCAGCGAGCCGCGCAGCGCGTCCAGATAGCGTGCGCTCTGCGCGAGACAGGATTCGAGGGTCCCGCGCGCCAGCGGATCGGTAGCCTGTCGGCGCACGGCCCAGCCGTGCTCGACATCACAGGCGAAAAGCTCGATGGTGGCGCCGCAGTGCCTCGCAATGATCGACGCCTTCTGCAGCGCCGCCTGGGCGCCGCCGGCGCGCTCGGCGATCACCAGAATCGTCGGCTGCTGCACTTCCATGTGTGCCGGCCCCGCGGGCTGTCCCCTCGGAATCCGCGCCGCCCCGCTCAGGCCCCCGCCGCGGCGCAGCGGGCGCAGAGCACCGCCTCGGGCAGCGCCTCGTGGCGTGCGGGCTCGATGGCGGCACCGCAGCGCATGCAGTCGAAGTACTGACCGTGCGCAAGCCGCTCAAGGGCCTGATTGACCTCCTGCAGCCCGGCGCGGGCGGATAGATCGAGGCCACGCAGCACATCCTCGTTCTCGCGTTGCGTGACTTGGTCGGCGAAGTCGGCCGACAGTGGCTCGCGCTCGTGGCGCAGATCGGCGGCTGCGAGCGCGCTGCGCTGCGCGAGTTCCTCGCGGCGGGCCAGCAGGCGGCGGCGGGCGGTATCGGTGCTGATCATCGGGGACTCTCCCTCGGCAGGCATTGGCGTGGCAGGCTTTCGCGTTGCAGCGGGCGCGGGCGGCGGCATCCGCTGCAAGGTGGCATGCATGACGGTCGGGGGCCATCGCGAAAAATACCTATGCCGGGACGTGCTAGCATCCGGGACGGTACGAGCCGACGCATGACGACGCCCTCGCCCCAACAATCAGCCTCCACCCAGCGCGAACTGCAGGCGCTGCTCGATGCGACGGTCGATGCCGTGATCCTCATCGACGTCCGCGGGCGAATCGAGAGTTTCAACCGCGCCGGCGAGCGCCTCTTCGGCTACACGGCCGACGAATTGCTCGGACGCAACGTGAGCGTCCTGATGACCGGTCGGGATCGCGAATCCCACGACCAGTACATGGACCGGTACATGACCACCGGCGTGCCGCACATCATCGGCATCGGCCGCGAGGTCGATGCGCGGCGCAAGGACGGCTCGGTCTTCCCGGTTTTCCTCTCGGTGGGACAGGTGGCGGGCTCTGAACCGCCCCGCTTCGTAGGCCTGCTGCACGACATCACGCTGCGCCGCGAGGCGATGGCGGCGATCCGCCGCGAGCGCGACCGGGCCAACATGTACCTTGAGATGGCACAGGTCTTCCTGCTGGCGTTGTCCGCCGAGCGGCGGGTGCAACTCGTGAACCGCAAGGGCTGCGACATCCTCGGCCTGCGCGAGGTGGACCTGCTGGGCCGCGACTGGTTGGAAGCCGCAGTCGCACCGGCGCAGCGCGCAGCGGTGCTTGCGGAGTTCGCGGCGCTCGCGGCGCAACCGCGGGATGAGGAGCGGCGCTTCGAGCATGAGGTGCTCGGTGCCGACGGACAGCAGCGGCTGATCGCGTGGCGCTGCCTCGCCATGCGCAATGCGGGCGGCGAACTCATCGGCTTTTTCGCTTCCGGCGAGGATGTGACCGATTCGCGCCGTGCTGCGGAGGAGTCGGCGCTCGCGCAGCAACGCATCACCCAGGTCGGGCGTCTCGCCACCATGGGCGAGATGGCCGCGGGGATCGCCCACGAGCTCAACCAGCCGCTCGCTGCGATCGCCAATTACGCCAACGCGGCACTGCGCCTGCAGGCCCTCGGCGACGCCGACTCGGCTGCCGACATCCGCGGCGCGCTCGAGCAGATCAGCGCGCAGGCGCTGCGCGCAGGCGAGATCATCCGCAGGCTGCGGGCCCTCGTGCAGAACCGCGAGACCCGCCTCGAGCCGGCGCAGGTCAACGATCTGGTCACCGAGGTGCTCGGTTTTCTGCAGAGCGACCTGCGGCATGGCGAGGTGCGCGTCGTGCGGCAGCTCGACGGGTCGCTGCCAGTGGTCATGCTCGATCGCATCCAGGTGCAACAGATCCTGCTGAACCTGATCCGCAACGCCATCGAGGCGGTAACCGCTCTGCCCGTGGCGGCCCGCACGCTGCGGGTGGTCACCGCCACTGACGGTCCCGACCGGCTGCGGATTGAAGTGATCGATGGCGGACCCGGGGTGCCCGCGGCCCTCGTCGAGCGCATCTTCGATCCGTTCTGCACCACCAAGGCGACCGGTACCGGACTCGGACTCGCCATCAGCCGTACGATCGCCGAGGCCCACCAGGGACGTCTGACTTACGAGCCGGCGGCCGGCGGTGGCGCGAGGTTCGTGCTGCAGTTGCCATGTCGGAGGGAGAGCACCCAATGAACAAACCGCCCGCAGTATCCATCGTCGACGACGACGACGCCGTGCGCAGCTCGCTGCGCCTGCTGCTGAAGTCCGCCGGACTGACCGCCACCACCTACCCCTCGGCGCGCGAGTACCTCGACGCCTGGCAGCCCCAGCAGCCGGGGTGCCTGATCCTCGATGTGCGGATGCCAGGCATGAGCGGTATCGAACTGCAGGCCGAACTCAACCGCCGCGGCGCCATCATCCCGGTGATCTTCATCAGCGGCCACGGCGACATCCCGATGGCCGTCGAGGCGATCCAGCACGGCGCCTTCGACTTCCTGACCAAACCGTTCGGCGACCAGGAATTGATCGACCGCGTGCGGCGCGCGCTCGCCGCCGACGCGGACAACCGCAAGCTGCTCGCCCAGCGCGAGCTGCTGCGCGAACGCCTCGAGTCGCTGACGCCGCGCGAGCGCGAGGTGCTGACGCTCGTCACTCAGGGAAAAGCCAACAAGGTCATGGCAGGCGACCTCGGCGTCAGCCAACGCACCGTAGAGATTCACCGCGCTCGGGTGATGGAGAAGATGGGCGCGAACTCCCTCGCGCAGCTCGTGCGTATGACCATCGAACTCGAGGGCGCCGAAACGCCCTGAGTGGCCGGGGCGAGCCGTCCTCAGCCGCTACGGCTTTGCCGGCGCGGCAGGCGTGCCGGGAGGCGCTTGCCGCGATAGCCAGTCGGCAATCGCGGCCACGCGATCGGCGCCGAGCCCCTTCACGAGACCGCCGTGGACGGTCGACAAAGAATTGAGGGCGCCCGACGCTTCCTGCAGCCTGCGCTCGAGATAGGGCGCGTGCTGTCCGGCCAGGGCCGGAATGCCCGCCGCAGCCACGGCGGCTCCCGCCGGGCCGTGACAGGCCGCACACTGCCGCAGGTACTCGCGCTCGCCGGCCGCCAGTTCGCGGCCGGAGCCCGTGGCCACTGCCGTGCTGCGCCGCAGGCCCTCGATGTAGACAGCCACGGCGCCCACCGCGATCGGACCGTCGAGATGCCGATCATCGGCGAAATGCTGCATGCGCAGATCGAGCCGCCGCGCCGCGCGGAAATCCGCGAGTTGTTTGGCGATCACCCGCGCGGGCTGGCCGCCGATCGCGGGCACGGTGCCGTCGGCAACACCGCCGCCGTCCGCCCCGTGGCAGGCAGCGCAATCCCGGTACAACTCCCCGCCCGAGGCCGTCCCCGCAGCGGCGGCGTCTATGGCGGGGCTGGCCGCAAGGGCAATGGTGGCGGCAAGAAGAAGAGCATTCGGAGAGAGGCGGACCATGGTTGCCCTCCGCGGGAGAGATGCGTCGCCTGCATCGTAGCAGCCCTGCGCAGCGTCGCCAGCGCCGTGCCACCCACCTGCGTGATCTACCTATTCAACCGCATACCCGGCCCCGCCAACATGCGCGGGCCCGGCGACTGGGCGCCGGCGTCAGCCAATCGGGGGGGGGGTCAAAGATAATGTCAGCGACAACAGCTGTGTCCTATAACGACAAGGTGGTCAGGCAGTTCGCGCTGATGACCGTCGTCTGGGGCGTCGTCGGCATGCTGGTCGGCGTCGTCATCGCCGCCCAGCTGCTGTTTCCGGCACTCAACTTCGACCTGCCCTGGCTGACCTTCAGCCGGCTGCGTCCGCTGCACACCAACGCGGTGATCTTCGCGTTCGGCGGTTCGGCGATCTTCGCGACCTCCTACTACATCGTGCAACGCACCTGCCACGTGCGCCTGTTTTCCGACGGTCTCGCCGCGTTCACCTTCTGGGGCTGGCAGCTCGTCATCGTACTGGCGGCTGTCTCGCTGCCCATGGGCTGGACCAGCGGCAAGGAGTACGCGGAACTAGAGTGGCCCATAGACCTGCTGATCGCCGTGGTGTGGGTCGCCTACGGCGTGGTCTTCCTCGGCACCCTGGCAAAGCGTCGCGTCGAACACATCTACGTCGCCAACTGGTTCTTCGCGGCCTTCATCATCACAGTGGCGGTGCTGCACATCGTCAACAGCGCGGCCGTGCCGGTGACCGCCACCAAGAGCTACTCGGCCTACGCCGGCGTGGTCGATGCGATGGTGCAGTGGTGGTACGGACACAACGCGGTGGGGTTTTTCCTGACCGCCGCTTTCCTCGGCATGATGTATTACTTCGTACCGAAGCAGGCCGGTCGCCCGATCTACTCCTACCGGCTGTCGATCGTGCACTTCTGGTCGCTGATTTCGATCTACATGTGGGCAGGTCCGCACCATCTGCACTACACCACGCTGCCCGACTGGGCGCAGACGCTGGGCATGGTGTTCTCGCTGATGCTCATCGCACCGTCCTGGGGCGGCATGATCAACGGCATCATGACCCTCTCGGGTGCATGGCACAAACTGCGCACCGACCCGATCCTGAAGTTCCTGATCGTCTCGCTGTCGTTCTATGGCATGTCGACCTTCGAGGGTCCGATGATGTCGATCAAGACGGTCAATGCGCTCTCTCACTACACCGACTGGACCATCGGCCACGTGCACTCGGGCGCGCTCGGCTGGGTGGCGATGGTGTCCGTGGGCTCCCTCTATATGCTCATTCCGCGGCTCTACGGGCGTACCGAGATGTGGAGTACGCGGCTCATAGACCTCCACTTCTGGACCACGACGATCGGCATCGTGCTCTACACGGTCTCGATGTGGATCGCCGGCGTAATGCAAGGGCTGATGTGGCGGGCGACCAACGCGGACGGCACGCTGACCTACACCTTCGTCGAAGCACTCAAGGCGACCTACCCCTACTACGCGATCCGTCTGGTCGGCGGCGCCCTGGTTCTCTTCGGCATGTTCATCATGGTCTACAACGTGGTGAAGACCATCGGCGCGGGGCGACCTATGCCGGTCGCCATCCCCTCGCCCCAGCCGGCGCACGCCTGACGCAAGCGGGAGTCAGACAAACATGAAGCACGAAGTCATCGAGAAGAATGTCGGCCTGCTGAGTGTGCTGGTGGCGATAGTCATCAGCATCGGCGGCCTGGTCGAGATCGTTCCGCTCACCCAGCAAAGCGAGCTCACCAAACCTGCGCCCGGCGTGCAGCCCTACAGCGCTCTGCAACTCGAGGGTCGCGACATCTACCTGCGCGAGGGTTGCTACGTCTGCCACTCGCAGATGATCCGGCCGCTGCGCGGCGAGGTCGAACGCTACGGGCATTACTCGCTCGCCGGCGAGTCGGTCTACGACCACCCATTCCAGTTCGGCTCGAAGCGCACGGGTCCTGATCTGGCCCGCGTCGGAGGCAAGTACACCGACGAATGGCAGCGCCTGCACCTCATCAACCCGCGTGACCTGGTGCCGGAGTCGAACATGCCCGGATTTCCTTGGCTCGAAAAGAGACAGGTGAATGCGACGCTGACCGCGGACAAGATGCGCGCCCTGCGCCGGGTCGGTGTGCCCTACACGGACGCGCAGATCGCGGTCGCCGCGGACGAGGTTGCCGGCAAGACCGAGATGGAGGCGCTGATCGCCTACCTGCAGGGTCTGGGCACCGCCTCGAAGCAATGGAACTGATCGGGAGGATGCCGTCTTGAGCGAAGAAACACTCGGCGTGCTGCGCGGGCTCGCCACGCTGTTCGCGATGCTGGCCTTCTTGGGGGTTTGCGCATGGGCGTGGAGCCGCCGTCGCCGGCAGAAGTTCGATGACGCGGCGCAGTTGCCGCTTGAGGAGGACGCACCATGATGAGCAGCGGGCTGAGCATCTTCGTCGTCGTCCTGACCATCCTGAATACGGTGGCAGCCGTGGGGCTGCTGCTCTGGATGCGCAAGCGCCGGGGCGAGTCCGCCAGCACCACCGATACCACCGGTCACGTCTGGGACGGCGACCTGCGGGAACTCAACAATCCGCTGCCGCGCTGGTGGCTGTGGCTGTTCCTGATCACGGTCGTCTTCTCGGTGGGTTACGTAGTGCTCTTCCCGGGACTCGGCAACCATCCGGGAACTCTTGGCTGGACTCAGGTCCGCGAATGGGAACAAATGCAGGCGCAGCAGGAAATCGCGGCGCAGCGGATCCTCGCGCGCTTTGCTGACCGAGGCCCCGGCGAACTCGCGCTCGATCCCGACGCGGTGCGCATCGGCCGCAACCTGTTCGCGAACGAGTGCGCCGCCTGTCACGGGGCCGATGGCCGCGGATCCGCAGGATTTCCCAACCTGACCGATGCCGACTGGTTGTGGGGTGGTTCGCCGGAGCTTGTCCAGGCATCCATCCACGAAGGTCGCATGGGCGTGATGACGCCTTGGGGGGAGATTCTCGGCGAGCGAGGTGTCGACGACGCAACCGCCTTCGTGATGTCGCTCTCGGGCCGCAAGGCGCCGCAGGGCGACGCGGCTGCCGGTGCGGTGCACTTCCGCACGTACTGTGTCGCCTGCCACGGTGAGACCGGGGCAGGCAATCCGGACGTCGGCGGGCCGAACCTCACCGACAACGTGTGGCTGCACGGTGGCTCGACGGCGGCGATCCGCGCGACCATCGCCAACGGCCGCCAGAACCAGATGCCGGCGCAGGGCGAGCGGCTTGGAGAACTCCGCGTGCGGTTGTTGACCGCCTATGTTCTCAGTCTCGGCGAAACACGGCTGGCTGGCCGCTAGCGTCGCTGCACGATGCCGCCGCAGGGTCCGCCCGAGCCAGCCGCCACCGGAACCGTACCGCCCCTCGGCAGGCGGGGACGGCTGGGACTGACGGTGCTTTGGTGTTCTTTCCTCGCCGCCGGCGTCGGCACCATGGTTTTCTTTGCCTTCATCGACCCCGTAACGATGTTCACCCTCCTCGCCCCGGCGGCTGCGCTGCCGGACCGCACTGCGCTCTACAGTCTCGGCTTCATTTTTTTCTGGGTCATTTGCGCGCTCGCCTCGCTGCTCACCGTGGCGCTGCTCTCTGCGGCGGCACCACGCCCATGAACCAGCCCGCTGCCCCCACGGCCGAGGACTCCTACTACGCCGCGCACCGCAAGGTGTATCCGCGCGAGGTCAGCGGCACCTTCGCGAGCCTGCGCGGCGGCGCTGCCTGGCTGCTGCTCGGAATCTTTTACGGCCTGCCGTGGCTGCAGTGGCAGGGGCGGCAAGCCGTGCTGTTCGACCTGCCGGCAAGGCAGTTCCACCTCTTTGGGCTTACCTTGTGGCCACAGGACTTCATCTTCCTCGCCTGGCTGCTGGTGATCGCCGCCCTCAGCCTCTTCTTCTTCACCGCGGTCGCCGGCAGGCTGTGGTGCGGGTACGCCTGCCCGCAGACGGTGTGGACCGAGGTCTTCCTGTGGATGGAGCGCGTCACCGAGGGCGATCGTGCGCGGCGCATGAAGCTCGACGCGGCGCCGTGGAGCGCCGGCAAGCTGCTGCGCAAGGGCACGAAGCAGCTGCTGTGGGTGGTGTTCGCACTTTGGACAGGGTTCACGTTCGTCGGCTTCTTCACCCCCGTGCAGGATCTTCTCGTGAGAGCGGTCGGGCTCACGCTCGGCGGCTGGGAAGCCTTCTGGGTGGTTTTCTACGGCTTCGCCACCTACGGAAATGCCGGCTTCCTGCGCGAGCAGGTGTGCAAGTACATGTGTCCGTACGCGCGCTTCCAGAGTGCGATGTTCGACCGCGATACGCTGATCATCACCTACGATGCAGCACGCGGCGAGCCGCGCGGCGGCAGGCGTCGCGGCACCGAGCCGCGCAGCGCCGGGCTCGGCGACTGCACCGATTGCACGCTCTGCGTGCAGGCGTGCCCGACCGGCATCGACATCCGCAACGGCCTGCAATACGAGTGCATCGCCTGCGCCGCGTGCATCGACGCCTGTAACGGCGTGATGGACAGGATGGGCTACCCGCGCGGTCTCGTGCGCTACGACACGCAGCACGCGATGGAGCATGGGTCAACACGGGTTCTGCGACCGCGGGTCGTCGTCTACGGGATGCTGCTCGCGCTGCTGCTCGCCGGCTTTGTCGCTGCCCTCGCCCTGCGCAAGCCGCTCGCGCTCGATGTGATCCATGACCGCAACACGCTCTACCGACTGCTTGACGACGGCCAGGTGGAAAACGTCTACCTGCTCAAGATCATGAACAAAGGTCAGGCGTCGCGCGAGTTCGCGGTGTCGCTCGAGGAATCCACCGGCTTCCGCCTGGATCCGCGCAGCCCGCGGTTCACGGTCGGTGCCGGCGAGGTGTTCAACGCGGCGGTGCGCGTTCGGCGCGACGCCTGGAACGACCAGCCCGATCACGCCGCAGCGGAGGACGCCGGGGAGGTTGGCTCGGCTGACCGCGACGAGGCACATGCCGGCGAACGCGCGGCGCGCGGAGACATCGACGAGCTCCACTTCATCCTGACGGCGACCGACGAGCCGGGACTGCAGGCCCGCGCGGAAGCCCGCTTTTTCGGACCACACCAATGACCAATACCGTGACCGACACCGGCAGATTCAACCCCACCGTCTGGGCAATGATCGGGATTCCGGTTGCCGCGGTGCTCGCAAGCTTCCTGACGCTGTTCCTTGCCATCGATGGCGCGGAAGCGGAATTGCCGGCGAGTTTCGCCACAGAGGGGCAGCGGCTCGATCAGGACTTCATGCTGCGCGAGGCGGCACGACGCGCCGGCGTCGCGGTCGCGCTCGATGCCACCTCGAACGGCCGGATCGATCTGCGCCTGCAGCTCGCGCGCGGCGAGCCGCTGCCCGCCAGCCTGCGGCTGGAGCTGACCCACGTCACCGACGCCCGACGCGACCTGCAGCTCGAACTGCTGCCTGAACCCGCATCGGGAAGCTATGCAGCGACCGTGGATTCGCCGCTCGCCGGCCGCTGGATCGCCCGCATCAGCGAACCCGGCCGCTGGCACGTAATCGAGCGGCTCGAGCTGCCGGCGACAGCGCAGGGCGACCGCTGACAATGGTTGCCTCCACCGCACCGCCGCTGCTGCTGGAGGGTCACTGGACCAGCGCCGACGAGGGCGCGGCACATGTCGTATTCGCTGCCGAGGGCATCCACTGTGCCAACTGCGCACGCTCGATCCGCAGCATGCTCGGCGCGCTGCCCGGAGTAACGGGCAGCGAGGTCAACGTGGTCAACGGACGCGTCTCGGTCAGCTGGGATCCGCAGCGTCTCGCGCTGCCCACGATCCTCGCGCGCGTCGCCGCGCTCGGATTCCGCCCGGTGCCCCTCGTCGGCGAGGCGGCAGCCGCAGCCCAGCGTACCGAGCGGCGTACGGCGCAGAAGCGCATCGGTCTCGCGGCGCTAGGTTCGATGCAACTCATGATGTACGCGGCCGGACTCTACGCCGGTGCGTTCCAGGGCATCGATCCGGTGATGGCCGAGTGGCTGCGGGTCACCTGCCTGCTGATCGCCACACCCGTCCTGTTCTACTCCGGCGCGCCGATCCTGCGCGGCGCGATCGGCGATCTGCGACGCGGCGTGCTCGGCATGGACATCACGGTGTCGCTCGCTCTCGTGCTTGCCTATCTCGCCAGCGTCTGGAACACGTTCCGCGGCAGCGGCGAGGTGTACTTCGACTCGGTCGCGATGTTCATCCTCTTCCTGCTGCTCGGCCGATACGTGGAGATGCGCGGTCGCCACCAATCCACGCAGCTCACCGACGCGCTCGCCCGCTCTCTGCCTGCGAGCGTGCAGCGTGTGGACCCCGCTACCGGTCTTGCGAGCCGTGTGCCGCTTGCCGAAGTGGTGACGGGCGATCAGTTGCGGGTCGGCAGCGGCCAGGTGGTACCGGTAGACGGACGGTTGCTCGACGCACGCGCGTTGCTTGACGAGTCGCTGCTCACCGGCGAGTCGGTACCGTGCAGCCGCGAGCGTGGTGCGCTGCTTATGGGAGGATCGCTGAACGCCGGAGCGACGCTGACGCTCGAGGTGAGCAGTCCGCCGGACCGCTCGACGCTGCACAACCTCGTGCGGCTGCTGGAGCGTGCGCAGGGCGAACGCCCCCGGCTCGGGCTGGCGGCCGAGCGCATGGCGTCCTGGTTCGTCGTCCGGGTGCTGCTGCTGACGGCGTTGACCGGCGTCATCTGGTACGTCATCGACCCCTCGCGTGCGTTCCCTGCGGTGCTCGCGGTTCTGGTGGCCACCTGCCCGTGCGCGCTGTCGATCGCGACACCGGTGGCCATCGCCGCAGCCACGTCGCGACTCGCGCGACTCGGCGTGCTCGTGATGCGCAGCGATGCCATCGAGGGTCTAGCCACGGTGGACACGGTCATGCTCGACAAAACCGGCACGCTCACCGCCGGCAAGCCGGCGATCACGGATATCGAGGTCGAGGGCGATCTGACCACCGAGCGCGCTCTTTGCATCGCCGCAGCGCTGGAGGCGCAGTCGCAACATCCGCTCGCCGTGGCCTTCCGCGACGCGCCGGGTGGCCTCGTGTGCAGCGACGCACGCGAAATCCCCGGGCAAGGCATCGAGGGCAGCGTCGACGGGCAGCACTGGCGTATCGGCAGACCCGGCGTCACGCTCACCGACGATCATGGACGTCGCGCGGTGTTCACCATCGCCGACCGGCTGCGCGAGGATGCCTCCTCCACGGTCGCCGCGCTGCAGGCGCAGGGACTGCGCGTCTGCCTCGCGAGCGGCGATGCCCCTGGCCCGGTGCAAACGGTCGCCCGCGAACTGGGTATCGGCGAGGCAGGGTCGGGGTTGCGCCCCGAGCAGAAACTGCAGCGGCTGCGCGCGGACCAGGCCGCGGGCCATCGCGTGCTGATGGTGGGCGACGGCATCAACGACGGGCCGGTCCTGGCTGCCGCGGACGTGTCTATCGCCATGGGTCGCGGTTCATCGATCGCGCACGCAGCAGGCGATCTGCTGCTGCTGCGCGAATCGCTGGCTTCGCTGCCGCAGAGCGTGGCGATTGCGCGGCGAACGCTGCGCATCGTGCGCCAGAACCTGCATTGGTCAGCGGCCTATAACATCGCGGCAATTCCGATCGCCGCGCTCGGCTTCATGCCGCCCTGGGTCGCAGCCATCGGCATGTCGCTCTCCTCGCTGGCGGTGGTATTCAATGCGCGGCGTATCCTGCGCGCCTCGCCGGAGGAAGGCTGATGGAAAGCATCTACCTGCTGATCCCGCTGTCGATCATCCTGATCGGCATTGGTGTGTGGGCTTTCTTCTGGGCGGTCGACCGCGGTCAGTTCGAGGACCTCGAGCCCGCTGCGCGGCTGGCTCTCGAGGAGGACGCCGCGCCCACCGCTAGCGCGGCTGCCAGCGAACCACGACGCCCACGCTCGTGAAGCGGGCGAAGGCGTAAACCTCGTCATTGTCGGCGCCCCCATCGAGGTAGCGCACGCTCGCGCCAACCGACCAGTCCTGCACCACCCGGCGCGTGATCCGCAGACCCGCATCGACGGCGTATCCCGGTCCGCCAGCAAGCGCATCGATGTCGCCGCCGAGCGCCCAGTCGGCGGCCAGCGGTCGCTCGAAAGAGGCATGCAGCAGCGGCACGAAGCCAGTGTTGCTCTTCTCGGCGACCGCGCTGCCCTGTCGCAGGCGGATGCTGGCGTCACGGACCTTCGCGGTGAAGCCTAACTTCACCGACAGATCTTCGCGCTCGATCCACCGCCACCGCCACGTGGCCCGCCATGAGTTGAACTGGTACCGGGTCTGCAGCGGACCCACAGCAAAGGTACTGCCCTGGAAACGGATCGGCGCGCTGCTGCGTCCGTCCTCGGACAGGCTCAGGGGCGCCAGCAGCACACGCCACTCGCTGCGCGCACCGGCCGGCCATGCGAACTGCAGGCGCGGAGCGAGGTAGGGGCCGCTGCCGGCCAGCGAGTCCAGCGAGAAGCGCGTGGCCGAGGCATCGTTCGGTGCCTGCGCCACATTGCGACCCTGGCTGGACGCGAGCAGCTCGAGATCGAACGCATGGCGTGCGGGCGCGGCTGGCGCGTCGAGGTTTGTCCCCGCCCAGGCTGCGAATGGCGCGAGGGTCGCACTGAGCAGCAACGCTAATGACGGAGACGCAGCGCCCCGCGGCATCGGCCGCGGGCCGCCCGCAGCGGCTGTGGACTCTGAGCCGAGGTCGATCTGCAGAGACGTCGGGAGGTTCGGCTCGGGATTCGTCTGCGGTTCGATCGGCGGAATCATCGGTTGGTCATCCTGTGTTCTGCAGGCCTTGCGCGATGCCGTTGACACTGGCCAGCAGCGCCTCGAGCAGTTCACGGTCGACGCGACCACCTGCACGCCAGCGCCGCAGCAACTCTACCTGCATGAGGTTCATCGGGTCGACGTAAGGATTGCGCAGCGCCAGTGCCCGCTGCTGGGTACGGTCACCGTCGAGCAGCTCCTGCTGCTGCCTGATCGACAACAGCAGCTCGCGGGCACGGGCGTGCTCGGCGCGCACGGCCGCGAAGCACCCCTCACCCGGAGGCCGCGCTACGGAATCCGCGGCCGACGGCGCCAGCCGAAGATTGTCGTAGTGGGCGGCAATATCGAGGTCGGCGCGTGCCAGCATCACCTCGATGTCATCGAGCAGGTTGCGCAGGAACGGCCACTCGACGACGGCCCGCCGCAGGACGTCGACTCCTGCCGCGTCGATGGCGCTCTGCAGGCCGGCGCCGGCACCGTACCAGCCGGGCAGCAGCATGCGGTTTTGCGTCCACGCGAACACCCACGGTACGGCACGCAAGCCTGCGAAACCGCGCTCGCCGTCGCGCGAGAGCGGACGGCCACCAATCTGCATCCGCTCGATGACGTCGATCGGCGTCACCGCCTCGAACCATGCGCGGAACTCCTCGGAGCCGTCGACCAGCGCACGGTAATGCCGGGAACTGGCCTCTGACATGAGCCGTGCAACCTCCAGCAAGGCAGCGTCCGGTTCGCGGAGCGTGCCGCGGCGGCCCTGCGCGCAGGCGATGGACAACGCGCCGAAAGCCCGCTCCAACGTGCGCAGCGCGATGGGGCCAAGTCCGTAGTGCTGATTGATACCCTCGCCCTGCTCGGTCAGGCGCAGCCAGCCATTGATGATCGACGGCGGGGCTGCGGTGACCAGCGCGTCGATGCGACCGCCGCCGCGCGGGATGCTGCCGCCGCGCGCGTGCACCAGCTGGTGCTCCTCACCGGCCGCCGCGGTGGCGGCGGCGATCGCGCCCTGCGCGCGGTAGGCAGCAAAGCGCGAGGCGATGAGACCTTCGCGCTTGTTGCTTTCCGAGTAACCGATCAGTGCCGTCTGCCGACGGCTGCGCGCATCGAGATGGGCTCGATACAGCGGATCGGCAAGCAGCTCGCGCAGGATGTCGCCGGACGCCGCGAGAGCCTCCGGCGACGCGAACATTGGCGCCATATCGATGGCGATCTCGTTGGTGCGCTTGTCGAAGGCTTCTGCCCAGCGCGCGAGCAACAGCGCCGCCAGCACGTCATCGGCACCCTCCGTGCCGTTGATCACGTAACTGCCCACGGCCTCGGGCCCGTAGCGACGGCGGCATTGCAGCATGACCTCGAACACGGCAAGCGCACGCTTGCCCTCGGCATCGAGCTCGACACGCGGACCGAGGTCGCGGGCGATCGCATCGTGCAGGCGGGCGCGGCGCACACAGGACTCGAGGCCCGTCCAGCCCGGTTCGTCGAGGGCACGCGCCAGCACCGCATGATGTACGCCGCTGTGCTGGCGCACGTCGAGCGTGGCGAGATGGAAACCAAACGTCGCGATGCGACGCTGCAGGCGACGGACCGGAAACAGGCCCGCGTGACGCCCGCGGTGACGACGCAGGCTATCGGCGACGATGTCCACGTCACGCTGGAACTGCGCGGGCCCCTCGTAGCCGGCGGGACGCCCTTCGTAGGTGGCGCGCAGCCGCTCGGCGATCTGCCCGAGGAACACGCGGTAGGGCATGCGGTCGTGGCGGGCAGGCGCGGCGGAGCGCGCTCCCGGAAGCAGCGTCGCGTACTCGTCGCTGCGCTGCTGCAGGGCCACGCTGACCCCGCTGCGGCTCGCGCTTTGCGACAGCAGTTGCGCGAGCGACTGCACCTCGAGGAAGTAGGCGTTGACGATGGTCTGCTGCTGGCGGGCCAGCGTCTCGCGCAGACTCTTGGCATGGACGTCGGGGTTGCCGTCCATGTCGCCACCCACCCAGCTGCCGAAGCGGATGATGGTCGGCAGCTCGACGAGCTCCGGATCGACGCCGTAGTGGCTGCCGAGTGCCTCGGCGATCTCTTCATAGAAATTCGGCAGTACCCGGTAGAGCACCTCGGCCAGGAAGAACAGCACGTGCTCGCGCTCGTCCGCCACGGTGAGCCGGTGGCGCGGATGGTCCTCGGTCTGCCACAGCGTCGACAACTCGATACGCAGGCGTCCCAGCGAGGCGCGCTGCTCGTTCGGCGCCAGGGTCGGATTCAGCCGGTCATAGAGCAGTTCGGCGAGCCGCAGCTGCTTGCGCAGAATCGTGCGCCGCGTGGACTCGGTGGGATGCGACATGAACACCGGCACGATGTGCAGGGTGCGCAGCAGCTCCATGACCTCCTCGAGGGAGAGTCCTGCAGCCTTCAGCCGCGCAATCGCATCGCCGACCCCGCCCGGCTGGGGGCGCTCGGCATCGTCCTGAAAATACGCGCGTCGCCGGCGGATGCGGTGTACCTGTTCGGCGAGGTTGACCGCGTGGAACCAGGTGGAGAAGGCTCGCTCGAGATCCCTCGCGAGAGTAGGCTCGCGCCCGGCAACGCGACGCTCGAGTTCCGCTGCAGCGCCGGCATCGCCGCCGCGCCTCGCGATTGCCAGCGTCCGGTCACGCTCGACCAGTGCGAACAGCTCGTCGCCGCCCTGTTCGCGCAGCACTTCGCCGACCAGCGCACCGAGCATGTGCACATCGTCACGCAGCGCCGCATGCTTGGCGGGAAACTCGATCTCCGTGCGGTTCACGCGCGAAGTTTACACCGCCGAACTTTGCCGACGCGCGAGCCTGAAGCACTGAGGCCGGAGGGATTGCTCCCCCCGGCCTCTGCGGATCGATATCGACGGCGGCGCGGATGCACCCCCGCCTTTTTCGCTGGCGGTCAGCGGAACGAGTAGCTCAGGTCGACGCCCCAGGAGCGACCCGGCGAATCGTGGATGAACGCACCCCCGAACTCGGGCGCCGGAATGATCTCCTGCAGGTAGTTCTCGTCGGTGACGTTGCGGCTCCACGCCGTGATGCCGAAGCGGCCGTTGCTCAGGCCGACACGGGCGTTGATGCTGTGGTACGCATCGCGGCTCATCTTGTCGAAGGTGCCCTGACCGAACTGGAAGTAGGTGAAGAGGTTCGGCAGGCGCTGCTTCTGCACCGGGTGGAACCACGTCTCACCGACCAGCGAGGCGTCCACGCGTGCGTTCAGCACCCAGTCCGAGCCGCCGACCGGCAACTCGATGTCGACGCCGGCGTTGCCGGTGTACTCGGGCGCGTAGGGCACCTCGCCGCCCGCCGTGTACGGCCGACCGACGTACTTGTCGATGTTGCCGTTGGTGGTCGAGTAGGCGGCGAACAGCGACACGTTGTTGTTCAGCTTCCAGCGGCCGTCGATCTCGAAGCCCTTGATCGTCACTTCATCGATGTTGGTGACGACGCGCAGCAGGCCGAAGGGACCAGCGAAGAAGTTGAAGAACTGCATGTCGTCGACCTTGGTGTGGTACAGGGCGGCGTTGACCGACAGCCTGCGATCCAGGAAGAACGACTTGAAGCCGACCTCCGCCGCCTTCGACACTTCCTTGCGGTATTTGTCGTTGACGTCGGTGATGTTGAGCACCGCATTCGGGCCGCAGGTGGGCGGCAGGAACGAGGCGCCGAGGCAGAGCACGGTGCTGCCCGCGCGTCCGTAGGCGCTGTTCACCGTAGCCGCGCTGCCCGAGGAGTTGAAGCCGCCGCTGCGGAAACCGTAGCCGTAGGAGGCGTACAGCGCGAAGGCCTCGCTCGTCTTCCAATTGGCCGAAAGCTTCGGCTGCAGCTGGCTGAAGGTCTCCGAACGGCTCGGGATACCGCTGCTCGCGAAGGCAGGCGTCGCGGTGTAGGCGGGGTTGATGAACGGCCGCGAGAAGAAGCTGAAGTCCGGCGTCTGCGCGCGGCAACTGGTGGTGTCGCTGGCGGAACAGCGCGGCACGTTGTTGTCGACGGAGCGGTCCTCGCTGTCGTAGCGCAGCGCCAGCGCGAGCTCGAGGTTGTCCGTGGCGTCGAAGGCCAGCTGGCCGAACGCCGCGTACACCTTGCTCTCGAAGTCGTCGTCGTAAAGCAGGTCGGTGGGGTTGAGGCCGCTGGTCGGCACGAACGCCGTCGCAGTAAGGCCACGGTTGAGGTCGGAACCCTGCGAAACCACCACACGTCGCTTGATGTCGGCGGCATAGATGCCCGCCACCCAGCGCAGGGACTCCTCGCCCGGAGAAGTCAGGCGGATCTCGACGCTCGTGTCCTGCTGGTCCCGCTGCTGGTACTGGTAGCCGTCGCAGGTGCTCGGGCCATACGGCGGCGTGAAGCCCGCGCCGTTGTTGCCCGCGGGGGTGAGCCAGATGCTCGAGGGAATGCCGAAGAACGGTGCCACGTATCCCGGCCGGGTGAGCTTCGCATCATTGCTGCTGCGGCAGACCGGATTCAGCGCATACAGCAGGAACGCCGCGCTGGTGCCATCAGTGAGGAAGTAGTTCGTCTGGTCGTTGTAGGCCAGGTAGCCTGTCAGCGTGCCGACGCCCACATCCCACTCGCCCTTGACCGAGAAGTTGATGTTCTCCTGCTCGTTCTGCGGAAGGATGTTGTTGATGTAGCGGAAATCGTTCTTGTTCGGATCGGCGTAGAACGCCGGCGCGTTGAGGCCGGCCGCAGCGTCCGACAGCGCGATGGTCGCGTTGAAGTTGATGGCGCCGGCGTCGATCTTCGAATACTTGGCCTTGACGTCGATCTCACCGCCGGCAGCCTCGAGCAGCATGCGTCCTTGCACGCCGGTCTCCTCAAAGAAATCGACGCAGTCGTCGCAGCCACGGTCGAGGTTCTTCCACTGGCCGTCGGTCTTGCGGGTATAAGCCGACACGGCGCCCTTGATGCCCTCGCCGAGCGGGCCGCCCGCGTAGACGCTGGCCTTGTAGCTGCCATCCGAACCGAAGCCGCCGCTGAGGTCGTACTGCGCGGCATCGCCGGGCTTGCGGGTGCTGATGATCATGGCACCGGCGACCGCATTGCGTCCGTAGAGCGCGCCCTGCGGCCCCTTGAGGATTTCGATCTGCGACACGCCCGAGAGCTCCTGGTTGAGCGCGTTCGGATTGGTCTGCAGCACACCGTCGACGACCAGCGCGAAGTTGGTCTCGGCGTCGCGGCCGGTGTTGATACCGCGGATGTTGACCTGCATGTCACCGGCTTCGGCGGTCTGCACTTGCGAGACGCCGGCGGTGAGCGCGATGAAGTCCTGCGGCCGCTCGATGCCTGCGGCCTTGATCTCGGTCGCAGTGAACGCCGTGATGGTCACCGGCACATCCTCTATGCGCTCGGCGCGCTGGCGGGCCGTGACCACGATTTCCTCGAGCTGCGCTTCCTGTGCGACGCCCTGAGCGGCGGCGATGGCGGCGATCACACTCGCCCCGACGAGGGCAAACCTGCGGTTGCGGTCGAACATTGAACCTCCCGATTCGTTCCCTGAAAGGAGTTGTGAAAAAGCTGCGCGAGTCTACGGCGAGCGGACCGCGCCGGGCAACGTGAATCCGCTGCGTGGCCGCAAAATGCTGTTGCTATGACGCAACATATCCAACGCAGAAAACGGCCGCGCGAGCATGCCTCGAGGCCAGCGAGCCGAGGCCTCGGGCAGAATCCGCGCTAGTCCGGCCCAGGCCGATCACGTGCCCGAGAGAGCCCACCCGTGAGCCAACACCCGCCCGTCTCCGCCATCGATATCGTCTGCGGCATCTGGACCGAGGAGGCGCTCGCCTATCGCCCCGGATGGCAGGAGCAGTTCTTCGCCGGCAAGATGAAGTCCAAGACCAGCATGCGCGGCGTTCCGCTCGAGGACCAACTCGCGCAGATGGCCGAGGCCGGCATCGAGCGCGCGTTCCTCTTTGCGCCGAAAGCCGGGCGCAAGGGGCTGCCCGGATCATTCCACCTTCCCTACGAGGTCATCGCGCGCGCAGTCGAGAAGTACCCCGGTCGCTTCCATGCCATGGCCGGGCTCGACCCCTATGAGGGGATGAACGGCGTACGCGCGCTCGAGGACGCGGTGAAGAACATGGGGTTCATCGGCGCCCATCTCTACCCGCACTGGTTCGACCTGCCGCCGGATCACGCCAAGTACTACCCGTTCTATGCCAAGTGCTGCGAGCTCGGCGTGCCGATCCAGATGCAGGTCGGACAGTCGATGGTCTATGCCAAGGAGCAGCCCCTGCGCAGCGTCGGCCGGCCGATCCTGCTCGATGGGATTGCCTGCGACTTCCCCGAGCTCAAGCTCATAGGCATCCATGTCGGCATCCCGTGGACCGACGAAATGATCGCCATGGCCTGGAAGCACGAGAACGTGTTCATCGGCTCGGACGCCCACAGCCCGAAGTACTGGCCGCAGTCCTTCATCAACTACATAAACAGCTACGGGCAGGACAAGGTGATGTTCGGCACCGACTTCCCGGTGCTCGGCTTCCGGCGGACCATGGACGAGGTGCTGGCGCTCGGCCTGCGGCCCGATCCACTGCGCAAGTTCCTGCGCGACAACGCGCTGCGCGTCTACGGCCTGGCCTGAGGCGAGGCAGCCGGCGGCTCAGTCGCCGCCGACACCCACTGACGAGCGCGCCTGCTCCGCCGTCAGCGCAGCGCCACTCGCCGTCAGCGCGGCGATCGCCTGCGGGTCGAGTCCTGCCTCGCGCAGCACCTCCTCGGTGTGCTCGCCGAGCCGCGGAGCATGGCGGCGGATCGACGCCGGCGTCGCCCCGAAGTTGACGGGAAACGAAGGCATGCGCAGTCGCCCCTCGGTAGGATGTTCGCAGGACTGCCAGAACCCGGTGGCCGCCAGGTGCGGGTCCTGCGCGAGATCCTCGAGCGTGTTGACGACGATATGCGGGATGCCCGAGCTCTCAAGCAGTTGCAGCCACTCCGCGGTGCTGCGTGTCGCCATGATCGCGGCCGTCGTTTCGCTGGTTGCGTCGATGTTGCGCACGCGATCGGCCAGCGTGCGGAAGCGCTCATCGGCGATGAACTCGGGGTGACCGGTGATCTGGCAGAACTTCACCCAGTGTGCATCGAGGTAGGGCAGCACGGCGATATAGCCGTCGCGGGTGCGGTAGGGCTTGCGGTTCTTGCTCATCAGCCGCACGTAGCCGGGCTTGCCCTTGGGCGGTTCGAAGGTCATCCCCCACAGATGCTCGGCCATGACCCAGTTGACCATGGTCTCGAACATCGGCACCTCGAGTTCCTGACCCTGTCCGGTGCGCTCACGGTGGAACAGCGCTGCCAGCACGCCGTAGACAGCAGTGATCGCCGTGGTCTTGTCGGCGACCACGGTGGGCAGATACCGCGGCTCCCCCGAGACCATTTCATTGAGCATGGCGATGCCGCTCGCGGCCTGAATGGAGTCGTCGAGGGCGCCGAGCCGGCCGTAGGGCCCTTTCTTGGAGTAGCCGTAAGCACCGCAGTAGATGAGCCGCGGGTTTACCGCACGCAGGTCGGCGTAATCGAGGCCGAGCTTGGTCATCACCTGCGGTCGGTTGTTGTGGATGAAGACGTCCGCACCCCGCACGAGGGCGAGCAACGCGTCCCGCGCCCCCGGCTGGCGCAGATCGAGCACGATGCTGCGCTTGTTGCGGTTGCAGGTGAGATACAGCGCCGCCATGCCGGGATTGTTGGCCGCGCCCAGCGAACGGTTACTGTCGCCCCGCGGCTGCTCAATCTTGATCACGTCGGCGCCCATGTCGGCGAGCATCTGGCAGGCCCAGGGACCCAGCACCACGCTCGTCATCTCCACGACCTTGATTCCGTGCAACGGTCCGCTCATCGACGCCTTCCCCGGATTCCTGCTGTTTTTCGATGATACGCTTGGCCCATGTACTCGGAACTCTTTCTCTTTCAGGCCCTCCTGCAGGTGGTGCTGCTGGTGTGGCTGTGGCGCCTGTGGAGGTCGACGGGACTGCTGGTGGCCGCCCTGCTGCTGGTGCCGCAGTTCGGCCTCGTGTGGGACAACCTCGTCGTCGGCGCCGGCCGCTACATCGGCTTCTCGCCGCTGCTCGAGGCGCTTTCCTGGCCGCGTTTCTGGCTGCACTGGCTGTTTGGCACCTGGCTCATTGTCGCCACCGGCGTCGCCCTGCGGCTCGCCGGCCTGCCGTTCATGCAGGGTTCGCGGGCGATGCTGCTGTTCTGTTCGCTGACCGTGGCACTCATGATGTTCGACCTGCCACACTTCTGGAACGACACCCTGCATCCCGTCTGCGAATTCGACCTCGTGCGCTACTCGACAGCCGTATCGGCGGACGCGCTCTGCTACGAGGGGCAGCAGCCGGTGCGCGCCTCGCCGCCGATCCCCTCGATCATCACCTGCCTCGTGGTCATCGGCGGCGGCGCGGTGCTGATGATCCGCCGCCGCTTCCCGTGGATGTTCCTCGGCGGCCTGCTGATGCTGCTGTCGGCGATGCCGCCGCTGCGTAACTGGAAGCTCGACAACTTCGGCGAAGTGTTGATCGCGGGCGGTTGCATATGGGCGCTGGCGCGCTTCGCACGTGACGGCGCAGGCAGGCGGATTGGCCGCCCGGGCACCGCCGCGCCGTGACCGGCGAGGCGCCGCGCAGCACCCCGGTTGACGGCTGGGGCAGCCTCGCCTGCGCGGCGGCAGCGATGCTGTTCGCCACCAAGGGCATCTTCGCCAAGCAGCTTTACGCGCTCGGCGTCGGTGTCGAGGGTGTGGTGGCGATCCGCGCCATGGTAGCCCTGCCGCTCTTCTGGTGGTTCGCCCTGCGCCGCGAGAACTGGGCAAAGATCGCTTCGACGCCGCCGCGCGCCATCTTCATGGCAGCCACGGCCGGCGTTCTCTGCTACTACGTCGGCGCGCTGCTCGACTTCCTCGCCCTGACCATGATCGACGCCAGCATCGAGCGGGTGCTCATCTTCAGCTATCCGGCCATGGTGGTGATCTTTGTCGCCGTGCGCGACCGGCGCTGGCCGCCGCGCAGCGTGCTCGGGGCGACCGCCCTCGCCTACCTCGGCATCTTCTTCACCATGGGCGGTTTCGATCTCGCCGAACTGCGCGCCAATCTGCTCGGTGCGCTGCTGGTGATCGCCTCGGCACTCAGTTACGCGTTCTACTTCCTGGTGAGCGAGAAGTACACCCGCGATGTCGGCAGCGCGCGCTTCACGCTGCTCGCCATGACCGCCGCCACCCTGTGCCTCGCGCCCCACTATTTCCTGCGCCACGGTACCACGGAAATCGCGGCCATCGGCGCCGAGGCGTGGCTGCTGCTGCTGGGGCTCGCGGTCTTCTGCATGTTCGTGCCCGCCTCGCTGCAGGCCGAGGGGGTACGACGCATCGGCGCGCAGCGTGGCGCGGTGCTCTCCACGGTAGGTCCCCCGACCACCGTGGTGCTGGCCGCGCTGCTGCTCGGCGAGCGGCTCTCGGCGTGGCAGTGGGCCGGCATGGCGCTGATCGTGCTCGGCATTCTCGTGCTCGATCTGGCGCGCCTGCGCCGCGGTTGACAGGCCGGTCCGGGGACGCCAACGCGGCAGCCACCGCACAGGGGCGACTGCCGCGGTGGCATACTTCCGCGCCAGCCGACGGACTGCAAGGAGTGCCGCCGTGAGCCACCAGCCAACAGAGATCGCCCCGCAACGCTATCGCGAGTCGTTCGGACGACATTACGAAGACTTCGTCGTCGGCGACATCTACGAACATCGGCCGGGGCGCACCATCAGCGAAGCCGACAACACCTGGTTCACGCTGCTCACCATGAACACGCACCCGCTGCACTTCGATGCGGAGTACGGCAAAGCCTCCGAGTTCGGTCGCTGCATCGTCGCCTCGCCGCTGACGCTCGCCATCCTCGTCGGCATGAGTGTCACCGACGTCAGCCAGAAGGCGATCGCCAACCTCGGCTGGAAGGACATCCGCATGACCGCACCGGTCTACCCGGGCGACACGCTGTACGCCGAGTCGCAGGTGCTCGACAAGCGGGAATCCGCTTCACGGCCGACAGCGGGTCTCGTCACCGTGCGTACCACGGGGCGCAACCAGCACGGCAAGGTGGTCTGCACCTTCGAGCGCACCATCCTCGTGGCGAAGCGCGGCCACTCGGTCGAAGAGCGCATGGGCTACTGACGACAACATCAAGCCGGCAAGACATCGGGACCCGACAAATGAGCGGCAACGCGGACCAGGAAATCATTGACGTCATCGAGCGCTGGGCGGAGCGCGAACTGCGCCCGGTGGCGCGGAAGTTCGACCACGCCGACGAGTACCCGCAGCAGATCGTCGAGCAGATGAAGGAGCTCGGTCTGTTCGGAGCGACCATCCTGCCCGAGTACGGCGGTCTCGGTCTCTGCGCCTCTACCTACGCGCGGCTAGTCATGAGCATCGCCTCGGTCTGGATGGCGCCGGTCGGCATCTTCAACTCCCATCTCATCATGGCGGCCTGCGTGCAGCGGCACGGCACCGAGGAGCAAAAGCGCCGCTGGCTGCCGCGTTTCGCGAGCGGCGAATTGCGCGGCGGCATCGGACTCACCGAACCCGACGCCGGCACCGACCTGCAGGCGATCCGCACGGTGGCGCGCCGCGACGGCGACCATTACATCATCAACGGCACCAAGACCTGGATCACCAACGGAGAGCAGGGCAGCTGTTTCGGCGTGCTCGTCAAGACCGATCCCGAGGCGACCCCGCGCCACCGCGGCATGTCGATGTTCCTCTGCGAGAAGGGCCCGGGTTTCGTGGCCTCGCGCCGGATCCGCAAGCTCGGCTACAAGGCCATCGACAGCGCGGAACTCGTGTTCACCGATTTCGCCGTCCCGGCGGCGAATCTGATCGGCGGCGTCGAGGGCCGCGGTTTCCAGCAGACAGCCGGCGGACTCGAACTCGGGCGCATCAACGTCGCAGCACGCGGCGCGGGCATCGCCGCCGCCGCGTTGCGCGACGCACTGCGCTACGCGCAGCAGCGCCAGACCTTCGGCAAGCCCATCGCGCAGCACCAGGCCATTCAGCTGAAGCTCGCCGACATGGCCACGCGGGTGGAGGCGTCGCGGCTGCTGATCGAGCAGGCGGCGCGCAAGTACGACACCGGCGAGCGCTGCGACCTCGAGTCGAGCATGGCGAAGCTGTTCGCCTCCGAAGCCGGGGTCGAGAACAGCCTCGAGGCGATGCGCATCTTCGGCGGCTACAGCTACTCGACCGACTTCGATGTCGAGCGGTACTACCGTGACGCGCCGCTGATGTGCATCGGCGAGGGCACGAACGAGATGCAGCGCATCATCATCGCCCGACAGCTGATCGAGAGGAATCCGCTGTGAGCGCCCCGTCGCCGGGTCCAACGGCCGCGCTGCCGCTGGCCGGGCTGCGCGTCCTTACCTTCGAAGCCTTCGGCGCGGGACCTTTCGGTTCCATGTACCTCGCGGATCTGGGCGCCGAGGTCATCAAGATCGAGAGCCGCGCCCAGGGTGGCGATGCGACCCGCGGCATGGGTCCGTACTTCCTCGGCGAGCACGACTCCCACTTCTTCCAGACCTTCAACCTCAACAAGCGCAGCGTCTGTCTCGACCTGAAGAGCGACGAGGGCCGCACGGCCTTCCGTCGCTTGGTCGCGACCGCTGACGCAGTACTCAACAACCTGCGCGGCGACCAGCCCGACAAACTGGGGCTGACCTACCCTGCCCTGCGCGAGGTCAATCCCCGCATCATCTGCGCACACCTGTCCGCCTACGGTCGCGACAACGAGCGCCGCGGATGGCCGGGCTATGACTACCTGATGCAGGCCGAGGCGGGATACCTGCACGTCACGGGCGAGCCCGGCTCACCGCCCGCCCGCATGGGCCTCTCCATCGTCGACTACATGACCGGCATCACCACCGCACTGGCGCTGCTCGCCGCACTGTTCGGCGTGCAGCGCGGGGGCGAAGGCCGTGACGTCGACGTCAGCCTGTTCGACGTCGCGCTGCACCAGCTGTCCTACCCCGGGACGTGGTATCTGAACGACGGGCTGGTGACGGGACGCATGCCGCGCAGCGCGCATCCGACGGCGACACCGGTGCAGCTGTTCCGCACCGCCGATGGCTGGATTTTCCTGATGTGCATGACGGAGAAGTTCTGGCAGGAGCTGATGCGCGTGCTCGACGCGCCACATATCGCCGCCGATCCGCGCTTCGCCAGCATGCCGCTGCGGCGTGAGCACCGCGAGGCGCTGACACCGCTGCTCGACGCAGTGCTCGGCGGCGACACCACCGCCAACTGGCTGCGGCGTCTGCAGGGGGTTTTGCCCGCAGCGCCCGTGAACGATATGGCGCAGGCGCTGGAGAACCCCTTCCCGCTGGCAACCGGCATGATCCGCAGTACTCCGCACCCGCTGCGTGCCGACTTCCGCAGTTTCGCCAATCCCATCAAGCTCGACGGCCATCGGCTCGAGGCGCGCAGCGCACCGGCGCTTGGCGCGGACACCGATACGGTGCTGGCCGAGCTCGGCTACTCGGCCGCGGAGATCGCCGGACTGCACGCGCGGGGCGTCACGTGAAGCTCGAGGGGCTGCGGGTCATCGACCTGTCGCAGTTCCTGCCGGGTCCGCAGCTGACCCTGATGATGGCGGACCATGGCGCCGAGGTCATCAAGATCGAACCGCCGGGCGATGGAGAACCCGGACGCCACATTGGTGCCGTAGAAGGCGGGCACTCCGTGTTCTTCCGCAACACCCAGCGCGGCAAGAAGAGTTTCTGCGTCAACCTCAAGTCCGACCTCGGCCGCGAGGCGCTGTTGCGTTTGTGTGCGACCGCCGACGTGTTCGTCGAGGCATTCCGTCCCGGTGTGGTGGATCGGCTTGGAGTCGGCTTCTCGGCCGTGTCGGCACGCAATCCGCGCATCATCTACTGCTCGATCTCGGCGTTCGGACAAAGCGGGCCGTACCGCGACCTGCCCGCACACGATCTGGCGACCGAGGCCATAGCGGGTCTCCTCAGCCTCAATGTCGGCAATGACGGCGAACCTGTCATGCCGCATGTACCGGTGGCCGACATCACCGCCTCGCTGCACGCACTCGCCGGGGTGCTGATGGCGCTCTACCGTCGCGAGCGCACGGGCCGGGGCGACTACCTCGACATCGCGATGCTCGACTCCGCCATCGCCTGGACGCCGAACATCACTGGTTCGACATTCGCCCAAAAGCGGCCGCCGCGACCGCGCGAAGAGCGCAGCCTCGGTGGGGCCGCGTTCTACAACATCTACCGTACCCGCGACGGCCGGCACGTGGTGCTCGGCGCACAGGAGCTGAAGTTCGCGCGCAACCTGCTCGGTGAGCTCGGTCGACCCGAACTCATCGAACTGTGCGCGCGCGGCCCGGGACCGCATCAGGCGCCGCTCACTGCCTGGCTGCGCGAGGTGTTCGCCACCCGTACCAGAGCCGAGTGGATCGAGTGGTTCCGCGGCCGCGACATCGGCTTTGCCTGGGTCAACGACCTGCGCGAGGCTTTCGACGATCCGCAGATCGGCGCGCGCGGCATGCGCCTGACCGACGAGTCGGGGCATGAACACATCGGGGTGCCGATCCGCTTCCTGCGCGAGCCGGCGCAGCCGCGGCTGCAATTGCCTGCCATCGGCGAGCACAGCGCCGAAATCCTGCGCTCGCTCGGCTACGATGATGCCGCAATCGGCGAGTTCGCCGGTACGCTGCAGGGCGGTGGCCCTACGCACCGCTGAAGCCTCCGCCACGCCTTCACCGCCACCAGCATCGCCACGGGAGTCGTCATGGAATTCGCATTCAGCCCGCAGGTGAAATCACTGCAAGCCCGCCTCACCGAGTTCATGGACACTCATGTTTACCCGCAGGAGCGCGCCTTCCTCGAGGAAATCGCCGCCAACCGCGCGGCCGGGAATCCTTGGGTGCCCACCCGACTCGTCGAAGAACTCAAGGTCAAGGCCCGTGCCGCGGGCCTCTGGAACCTGTTCCTGCCGCGCAGCACACGAGCGCCGGAGGGCCTGTCGAACCTCGACTACGCACCGCTCTGCGAGATCATGGGTCGCGTGCCATTCGCGGCCGAGGTTTTCAACTGCTCGGCGCCCGACACCGGCAACATGGAAGTCTTCGAGCGCTATGCGAGCGAAGAGCTCAAGGAGCGTTGGCTCGAGCCGCTGTTGCGTGGCGAGATCCGCTCAGCGTTCCTCATGACCGAGCCCGAGGTCGCCTCCTCGGACGCGACCAATATCGCCTGCCGCATCGAACGCGACGGCGATCAATACGTCATCAACGGCCGCAAATGGTGGAGTTCCGGAGTCGGCGACCCGCGCTGCGCGGTCTACATCGTGATGGGCAGCAGCAACCCGCAGGCGGCCGCGCACTCCCGACAGAGCATGATCGTCGTGCCAGCCGATACGCCCGGGATCCGCGTGCTGCGGGCACTCTCGGTGTTTGGCTATGACGACGCGCCCCACGGCCACATGGAAGTCACGCTGACGGACGTGCGCGTACCAGCCGCCAACCTGCTCCTCGGCGAAGGCCGCGGCTTCGAGATCGCGCAGGGTCGGCTCGGGCCGGGCCGCATTCACCATTGCATGCGCTCGATTGGCTGTGCGGAGCGGGCACTGGAATTGATGTGCCGGCGGCTCACCTCGCGGGTCGCCTTCGGCAAGCCGCTGTCCACGCAGGGCGTTTGGCGCGAGCGCATCGCCGAGTCGCGCATCATGATCGAGCAGGCGCGGCTGCTCACGCTCAAGGCAGCGTGGATGATGGACGTCGCCGGCAACAAGGTCGCCCGCAACGAGATCGCGATGATCAAGGTCGTGGCGCCGAACGTCGCCACCCGCATCCTGGACTGGGCGATCCAGGCGCATGGCGGCGGCGGCGTATGCGACGACTTCCCGCTTGCCTATGCCTACGCGAGCCAGCGCACCCTGCGCCTCGCCGATGGTCCGGACGAAGTCCACCGCGACGCCATCGCCAAGCTCGAGCTCGCACGTCATGTCCCTCGGCCCGCGAACTGAGTCCGGCTGCCGCGTGGCGATCCCGTCGCGCGGACGCTACCGGGCACCGAGCGCGCTGCTATCGCTGTTAGCACTGCTGGTGCTGCTGCCGGCCGCGACGCTGGCTGCAGCGCCGGGGGCGGCGATAACGGCGCGACCGAATATCGTGCTGATCGTCGCCGACGATATCGGCTACTCGGACCTCGGCGCCTTCGGTGGCGAGATCCGCACGCCGAACCTCGACGCACTCGCCGCCGAAGGTACGCGCTTCGCCAGCTTTCACGTGGCCGGCGAGTGCTCCCCCACCCGCGCGATGCTGCTTACCGGTCTCGCCAGCCATCGCACCGGGGTCGGTGCGATGCACGAGTCCGTGCCTCCGGAACTCGAGGGTCGCCCCGGCTACCTTACGGTTCTCGATCGCCGCGTGGTCACCTTCAGCAGCCTGCTGCAGCGCAGCGGTTATCGCACCTACGCCGTGGGCAAGTGGCACGTCGGCAAGGAAGCGCACAAC
>JBILMF010000227.1:0-2796 GCA_044375655.1 Steroidobacteraceae bacterium
GTGCTGGATCCGCGCCGTCCCGCCCCGGCAAGCTTCGCCGATTCCGGCATCCGCGACCTCGAACGCATCCTCGAGCCAGGCGACCTGCTGGTGTTCAACGACACCCGTGTCATCCCCGCACGGCTGCACGGCCGCAAGCCGAGCGGCGGCGCGGTCGAGATGCTGCTTGAGCGGCCGCTGCCGGGTCTCGAGGCGCTGCTGCAGATGCGGGCCAGCAAGCCCCTGCGCCCTGGGCAGATCGTGCATACCGCCGGTGGCGATCTGGTGGTCGAAGGCCGCGAGCAGGACCTGTTCCGTGTCCGTCTGCCACAGCCGGCGGTCGAGTTTTTTACCGCCCACGGCGCGGTGCCGCTGCCGCCCTACATCGAGCGCCCGCCGGAGGAGGCAGACCGCGAGCGCTACCAGAGCGTGCTTGCGCGGGTCCCGGGAGCGGTGGCCGCGCCCACCGCCAGCCTGCATTTCGATACCGACCTGCTCGCGGCGCTGGCTGCCCGAGGCGTGCAGCGCACGACGCTCACCCTGCATGTGGGTGCCGGCACTTTCCAGCCGCTGCGCAGCGAGCGCATCGCCGACCACGTGATGCACGCCGAGTGGGCGGAGGTGCCGGCGGCGGCCTGCGCGGCAATCGCCGCAGCCCGAGCCGCCGGACGGCGCGTGGTCGCGGTGGGTACCACCGTGGTGCGCGCACTCGAGTCCGCGGCGCTCGCCGCTGACCGGCGAGGTGAGCCGCTCGGGCCCTGGAGCGGCGAGACGCGTATTTTCATTACGCCCGGCTTTCGCTGGCTCACGGTGGATGCCTTGCTCACCAACTTCCACCTGCCCCGCTCGACGCTGCTCATGCTGGTGAGCGCGTTCGCCGGGCGCGAGGCGATCCTCGCCGCCTATCGACATGCCGTCGCGCAGCGCTACCGCTTCTTCAGTTACGGCGACGCGATGTTCATCGCCGTCAGGGCGCCGTGACGCTGCGCTTCGAACTGCTCGCCACGGATGGTGCTGCCCGCCGCGGCCGCGTGCACGCGCGCCACGGCAGCATCGAGACGCCAGCCTTCATGCCGGTGGGTACCTACGGAACCGTCAAGGCGATGACGCCGGAGGAACTCGAGGGGCTCGGCGCCGAGATCGTGCTCGGCAACACCTTCCACCTGATGCTGCGCCCGGGGCATGCACTGATCGCCGAGCTCGGCGGCCTGCACCGCTTCATGCACTGGCGGCGGCCGATCCTCACCGACTCCGGTGGTTTCCAGGTGTTCAGCCTCGCCAAGCTGCGCAAGATCACCGAGGAGGGCGTGCGTTTCCGCTCGCCCATCGACGGCAGCGAGGTGCGACTGACGCCCGAGGACTCGATGGACGTGCAGCGCGCACTGGGTTCGGACATCGCCATGATGTTCGACGACTGCACGGCCTGGCCGGCGACCGCGGAGCAGGCGCGCGTCTCGATGGAACGCTCGATGCGCTGGGCACGGCGCTGCGTCGCCCACTACTACCGCGACGGCGATCGCGACGCGGCGCCGGGCGATCTCTTCGGCATCGTGCAGGGCGGCATGTACGACGAGCTGCGACGGGAGTCCCTCGATGCGCTGCTCGAACTCGACCTCCCGGGTCTCGCCGTCGGCGGCCTTGCGGTGGGCGAACCCGAGGCTGAACGCCTGCGCGTGCTGGAGTCGCTGCTGCCGCTGATGCCACGCGACCGGCCGCGCTACCTGATGGGCGTCGGTCGCCCCGAGGATATCGTGGCGGCCGTGCTGCGCGGCGTCGACATGTTCGACTGCGTCATGCCCACGCGCCACGCCCGCAACGGGCACCTCTTCACCGCCACCGGGGTGATCAACATCCGCAATGCCGTCCACCAGCGCGACCCCGGGCCGATCGACCCGGACTGCGGCTGCTACACCTGCCGCAACTATTCCCGTGCCTACCTGCGCCACCTCGACCGCTGCAACGAGATCCTGGGGTCCCGGCTGAACACCATCCACAACCTGCATTTCTATCTGGATCTGATGCGGCGTCTGCGGGACGCCATCGGGACGGGCAGCCTGCAGGCGTTCGTCCGCGATTTCTTCGCCCGGCGGGGGGCTGTGGCATAATCCGCGGCCTTTTTCGACTGCGATCTCCACCCCGACCCCTACCCGAGGAGCCGATCCCATGAACGGACTGATCCCCGAGGCTTATGCCCAGGCCGGTGGCGCCGCCCCCGGCGGCCAGCTGGCGCCGCTGCTGATGATGGTGCTGTTCATCGTCATCTTCTACTTTCTGCTCATCCGTCCCCAGCAGAAAAAAGCCAAGGAACACGCCGCCATGCTCGGCAAGCTCGCCGGTGGCGACGAGGTCGTCACGGCCGGCGGCATCGTCGGCAAGGTGGTCGAGGTGCAGGAGGGTTTCGTCACCCTTGAGATCGCCGAAGGAGTCCGCATCAAGGTGCAGAAGTTCCAGGTGAGTTCGCTGGTGCCTAAGGGCACGCTCAAGGGCTGATCCATGCTCGAGTTTGCCCGTTGGAAATACATCCTCGTGATCGTGGTGCTGCTGCTCGCCACGGTCTTCGCGCTGCCCAACGTGTTCGGCGAGGACGCCGCGCTGCAGGTGGCGCGCAAGGACCGTGAGCCGGTCGCGGCCGAAGGCCAGCGGGCAGTCGAGGACTTTTTGCGCAGCAAGGGTGTGACCTTCTCCCGCAGCTATGTCGACGATGGTCGATTGATGCTGCACTTCGCCGAGGTGCCGCAGCAGCTGCGGGCGCGCGATCTCGTCAACGAGAACTTCACCCGCGACTACGTCACCGCGTTGTCCTTCGCCTCGCGCGCT
>JBILMF010000228.1:0-2779 GCA_044375655.1 Steroidobacteraceae bacterium
CGGTCGCGGGGCCGCGACCGGGAGGGTTTTTTGCTGAGGCTAAGTTATTCTTGGCCTTCCATGGCCAGGCGACTCCCCCCGCTTAATGCCCTGCGCGCCTTCGAGGCTTCGGCTCGGCTGGGCAGCTTCGTCGCGGCCGCCGTGGAGCTGCGCGTGTCGCCGGCAGCCGTCAGCCAGCAGGTGCGGCGACTCGAGCACTACCTCGACACCCCGCTGTTCCAGCGCCTCGCGCGCGGCCTCGTGCTCACCGACCAGGGTCGCGACTATCTGCCTGAGCTCTCGATGGGCTTCGATCTGCTCGGCGAATCGACCGCGCGCGTCCGCGCCAAACGCGCCGACGGCGTGCTCACGCTGACCACGCTGCCCGCATTCGCCAACGGCTGGCTGCTGCCCCGCCTGCATCGCTTTCGCGAGCGCGCGCCGCGCGTCGATCTCGTGATGCGGACCTCGCGCGACCTCATGGACTTCCGGCGCGACGCGCTCGATCTCGCCATTCGCCTCTCGCCCGCGCCCGGGCGCAACCTGCATGGCGAGCCGCTGTGCCACGAGGAACTGTTCCCCGTGGCGAGTCCGCAGCTCTTCGGTGGCCGGCAGATGCCCGATACGCTGGCTGCGGTGGCCGACTATCCCCTGCTGCACGACACCGATGCGGGCACGCAGCAGCCCTGGCTGGGCTGGCGCGGGTGGTTCGAGCGGGCGGGGCTCTCGACGGCCTCCATCGGCCGCGGCCTGCAGTTCAGCGAGTCCATCGTGCTGATCGGCGCTGCGGTCGCCGGCCTTGGCATCGCGATCGGTCGCGGCCCGCATGTGGCGCCGCTGCTGGCGCGTGGCCAGCTCGTGCGGGTCACGCAGGAGAGCTGGATGTCGCCGTGGCAGTACTGGCTGATGGCGCCGGCGGCGCATTTCCGGCGGCCGGTCGTGCGGACTTTCGTGGACTGGGCGCTCGAGGAAGCGCGCCAAAGTTGAACGCGTCGGCTGCCACGTGAGCTCGAGCCGCACAGCCGGAGGCGAAGGGTAATCCCCCCACAGGGGTGGCGGATTGAGCAGTGGAATTTTCTCGTTCGAGGAAGTTCCACATGAAGCGACCGAGGTTTGCGGACAGTCAAATCCTGTCGGCCGGGGCGAGCTGATTCGCCAGCGCATCGAGGCGATGCCGATCGGGGAGCCTTTCACCCCAACGGCATTCCTGGAGTGCGGCACGCGTGCGTCCCGAGGTCAGCCGATTCGTCGGCAAGGTTAGCCCCTCGCCGCTGAAGGTGGCCGAGACCGTCGCCAAGACCACTGGCGCCGTCGTCCAGGTTCACGGTGCCGAAGCGGCGCGTCGGCTCGAACTGACCACGCAGGTTCCGACCCAGTCTGTATTCGTGACATCCGGCCCGTCGAAGCGCATCCGCGTGGGGAAGATGGAGATCCGTCTGCAGCACGTCTGTCAGCGCAAGTTGGCCCTGGCGGGTCGGCCCGCCGGACTCGCGCTTGCGGCAATGTGGTACCTCGGCAAGACGGAAGTAACGCCGGCTCTCATCGAGAAGATTCGGCGCAAGCTGGGATCGAGCGAGTTCGAGACGCTGAAGTCAGCCACCAGCTCAATGCCCGCGTGGATGAGCGACGCCATCTTCCGGAGCGAGCGGACGGCCGTTTACTCAGCGTCAACTACTTTGTCCGGCCGCATTGACTGAGTTTATTTGTTACCGGAGTTGCGTCGTTGCCTCACGTAATTTGCTACCCGTCGAGTGGTTCGTATCCGTCCGGCGAACCCACCCCCGTGTAGAGCGAGATCAGTGCAGTCGCGGAGCGTGGGCGGGTTTCCAGCAGTGAGGCAGTAACTCTTCGAGACGATGCGCGGGTGTGAGTGGCAGCCGCTCGAGCACATCGCGCAGATAGGCGTAGGGATCATGACCATTGAGCCGCGCACTCTGCGTCAGACTCATCACGACGGCGGCGCGGCGTCCTGCGCGAGCGGAGCCTGCAAAAAGCCAGTTGTTGCGACCGAGCGCGATGGGGCGGATGCGGTTCTCGACCCAGTTGTTGTCGATCGGCAGCGTGCCATCATCGAGATAACGCGTCAGCGCTGACCAGCGGCGCAGACTGTAGAGGATGGCCTTCGCGGTCGCCGAGCCCTCCGGGATCTGGGTGAGTTGGCGCTCAAGCCATGTCTGCAACTGATCGGCGATCGGGCGCGCCTTCAGTTGGCGCAGTGCACACCGCCCCTCGGCATCGAGACCAAGATCCTGCGCCTCGCGCTCGACCCCATAGAGCGCGCCATAGAGTTCCAACGCCTCGGCGGCGATCGCACTGCGATGGTTCTCGTGCAGCGTATGGAACTTGCGCCGCGCATGCGCCATGCAGCCAACTTCGGTCACGCCCTCGCGGAACAGCGCGTCGTAGCCTTGGTAGTCATCGCAGACGAGCGAACCTCTCCAGTCACCGAGGAACGCCCGGGCGTGCTGACCCCCGCGTCCGTCGGCGAAGTCGTAGACGACCATCTGCTCGGGATCGAACGCCGTGGTGCCGTAGGCCCAGAGGTAACTGCGGTGGGTCTGCTTGAGCCCGGGCTTGAGCATCGGCATCGGCGTCTCATCGGCATGCAACACCGAGCGCTTGAGCAGCAGGGCTTTCATGACCTCGCGCAGCGGCTCGAGCTTCACCCCGCAGGCTCCGACCCACTGCGCGAGCGTCGAGCGCGGGATCGCCGCCCCGGCGCGGCCGAAGATCTGTTCCTGTCGATAGAGCGGCAGATGATCCGCGCACTTCGCCACTAGACCCTGCGCAAGAAGACCCG
>JBILMF010000112.1:0-10653 GCA_044375655.1 Steroidobacteraceae bacterium
CGCTTTCAAGGTCGCGCACATGCCGATCATCCCGGGCACCAACCGCGTCGGCAATCTCGACGGTGCCACCTACGGCTTCCGCGTCGATTACGCGGGTCGGTCGGTGGCGTTCTCGGGCGACCTGCGCGTCGGTCCCGGATCCGAACTCCTCAAGTACGGGCGTGGCGCCGACGTCGTCGTGCATGAGGTGCAGGTGCCATCGCCGGGCAACTCGCCGGAAGCGGTACGCGCCAACGTCAGCCTGTCGGTGCATTCCACGCCCGAGGAAGCAGGGCGTGCGTTCGCCACCATGAAGCCGCGACTGGCGGTGTATTCGCACATCATTCCGCCGCAGACCACCTCCGAGGAACTGCGCGCGGCGACGCGCCCCTTCTACGACGGACCGCTGCTCACCGCTTTCGATCTCATGACGCTGGTGATCGGCGATCAGATCGACGTCAACATCGCTCCGCGGCGCGATCGCGAGACCTTCGAGCAGTCGGGCGCAGTAAAGTAGCGCCCACGCCAGCGTTACGAAAACAGGGGAGCCGCCATGTCGATCAGCCGCCGGGGTTTGCTGACCGGAGCCGCGGCCTCCACGGCGGTGCTCGCGCACCGGCAGGCCGCGGCAGCGCCACCGCTGACGCCGCAACCGCGCAGTGACGGCGGCCGTTCCGCCACCCGTCACAACGCCTGGCTGGAGGTGGATGCGGCGGGGTTCGAGTCGAACCTCCGCGAACTGCAGCGGCAGGTCGGTGATCTGCGGTCGGTGTGCCTCGTCGCCAAAGCCGATGCCTATGGCCACGGGCTGGATCTGCTGATGCCCTCGATCCGTCGTCTCGGCATTTCCTGGTTGGGCATCACCAGCACCGACGAGGCGCGCGTGATCCGCGCGCACGGTTTCCGCGGTCGGATCCTGCGGCTGCGGGTCGCGACCGCCGATGAGGTCGAGGACGGCCTGCGCCATCGCATCGAGGAGATGGTTGGCGGACTGGAGGTCGCCGAGAACGCCGCGCGCATCGCCGCGCGGCGCGGGATACGCCTGCCGGTGCACCTCGCGATCAACTCGATGGGCATGAGCCGTGAGGGTCTGGATCTGCGCCTCGAGGCCAACCGTGCCGAGGCGCTGAAGCTGCTGGCGCTGCCGCAGCTGCGCTTGGCCGGCGTGATGGACCACTGTCCGGTGAACACCATCGAGGAACATCGGGAAGGTGCGCGTCGGTTCATGGGCGATGCGAACCGGCTGCTCGCGTCGGCCGGCATCGCACGCAGCGAGGTGCTGCTGCATTGCGCCAATTCCTTCGGCTCGCTCAACCTGCCGGAGAACCGCCTCGACCTGATGCGGGTCGGCCGGGCCGTCTACGGGCATGGCGGCAGCAGCTTCCCGGAGTTCAGGTTCTTCAGCACCTTCAAGGCGCGTGTCGCCAGCGTCGGCAGTTTCCCGGCCGGGGCCACCGTCTCATACGAGCGGGCCTACACGCTGCGCCGCGAATCGCGGCTCGCCAACATTCCGGTCGGTTATTCGGACGGCTATCGCCGGGTTTTCTCGGCGACGGACCGGCAGGTTGCAGCCGGATCGCGGCTGCCGCAGTTGCTGATCCAGGGCCGGCGCGTGCCTGTCGTCGGACTCGTGACCATGAACGTGCTGGTGGCGGACGTGACCGATCTGCCGGAGCCGGTGCGGGCCGGTGACGAGGTCGTGCTCTACGGCCGCCAGGGAAACGAGACGATCACCATCGACGAACTGATGGGAATCGCCGCCACCAATCCGCCGGATCTCTACACGCTGTGGGGCAACTCGCTGCCGAAGATGCGGCTCTGAACCGCGTTCACCGCTCTTCCCGCAGGCGCGACTCGATCTCGCGCATCTCGAGTCCGGAGGGCAGGGGCTGCAGCAGCAGAAACAGGCCGGAAGCGACCACCAACGGCACTGCACCGCCCAGCAGCAGGGCCTGCGACCAGCCGACCTGATCGACGAGGGAGCCAACGATCGCCGGGCCAAAGGCGAGACCGGAGTGGATCGCGAGCGACGAAGCGAAGGCGATGCCGGTGGCCCGCAGTTCGCTCGGATAGAGCTCGGCGATGTAGGGAAACTTTACCGCCGAAGTGCCGAGCAGAAAGAAGGTCAGCAGCGCATACGCCGCCAGCACCGCAAGGTGACCGCGTGCGAACAGCACGAACACCGCGAAGGCCACCGCAGCGGCGAACGTGGCCACGACGATGGTGTTGCGCCGCGTCCAATGAAATTCACCGATCCATGCGGTCGCGAGATAGCCGAGCAGCCCCATGGCGTTGGCGACAGCCACGAGCACACCCGCCTCGGCCGGCTCGAAACCCAGCTCGTCGTGCAGATAGAGCGGCATGAGGATGAAGCCGCCGCCGAAAGCGAGCGCGAAGCAGCCCTGCGCGAGGAACAGTGGCACGGTGCGCCGCCACATGCCTTTCGCGAACAGGCGGGCGATTCGCCACTGCCCACCGTTGACCGGTTGCACGAGCGGCGACTCGCGGACATGGAGGCGCACGAACAGCGCCGCCGGCAGACCGAGGATGGCAGCGAGAAACAGCGCGCGCCAACCCCAGTCGTCGAGGACGATGGCGCCGATGATGGCGGCCAGCAGCCAGCCGAGCGGCACGGCGATCTGCAGCAGGCCGACCATTAGGCCACGAATACGCGCGGGCGCCTCCTCGGCGACCAGCGCCCCGGTCGACGGAAACACGAGGCCGCTGAAGCCGATCGCGCAGGTGCGCACCACGGCGAGCGCGACCAGACCGGTCGCGACCACGTGCAATGCGGAGAAAATGGCCGCTGCCAGCGTGCCGACGATCAGCATCAGACGCCGGCCGAAGCGGTCGGCCAGGATGCTGAGCCCCACCACGAGCAGGCCGCCGAGCGCGAAGGTCAGACCGGTGAGGAAACCCACCTCGCTGCTGGAGAGTCCGAACTCGGCGCGCAGCGCGGGCAGCGCGAGCGACCAGAGCGCGAACTCGATCTGCACGGTCACGTAGGCCGCGAGGCACACCAGCCACAGGCGGCGCGGATATCCGCGGAATTCGTTGAACAGGGAGGTCCACGCGCGCACGGCAACTCGCTGCTGGTCAGCCGCTGGTCTTGCGGGTCTGTGGATCTGCACGCAGCCCAGGAAGGCCAGCCGCGCGATCGCGGAGCAGCGTAGCACATGGCTCTAGGGGCTGGCGGCCGTCCGCCCGCGGGCGGTTGTCGCATGCATTTGCACCACGGCGACCCGCGCAGCTAGCATCGCGGCCCGACTTCAATGCAACCCGGAGGCCTGCATGGCGAAGAGTCGCGGAACCCGCGGTCCGTCGCGTGTCCGTTCAAGATCGTCTGCCCCTCCGGCCGAGGCGTCAGCGACGAGCGGGCGGTCCAACCGGTCCACGGCGGCAGCCGGTAAACCGCTGCACGGGATCGATCTCGAACACTTCATCCCTTGGCTAGCGACCTCCATGACCCGCTATCTGCACGGCGTCATGACCGAGGCGCTGGCACCGCTCGGGATGTCGATCGCCGAGTGGCGCGTGATGCTCTGCGTTTTCGATGGCCGCAGCTACACGCTCACCGAGGTGGTGGAGTTCACCAGCCTCAACCAGTCCTCGCTGAGCCGCGCCATCGTGCGCATGGAGAAAAAGGGGCTCGTGACCCGCGCGCGGCGTACCCATGACGCCCGGCTGATGAGCATAGAAATCACGCCGGCAGGCCGCGTGCTGTGTGAGCGCGCCTCGCTGGCGGTGCGTGAAGCCTGCGAGCGGGAGCTGGGCGTGCTCACCGAGGTGGAGCGCGACAGCTTCGTGCGCATCGCGCGCAAGCTGCTGGCCGAACTGCCGCCGCCGAAGCGCGAAGCGGGCCTCGCGTACTAGCAGGGTTCGCGCACGCCGTTGGGTCCGTGTCCCGCGGTCACCGCGCGCATCAGGCGCATGTTTCCGCGGGCTCGGCCACCCTCGCGTCCGCTGCCGGATCCAGCCGGATACCGCGCTCGACCGCCGCCCGCAAACTGCCGATAGACTTGCTACGGCTGCAGGCTCTGCGCGTAGAAACTCCAGCTGTCGCTGCCCAGTGCCGCCCAGATCGCCGGCAGGGCGTGTCGAACTCCGGACAACTCCACGTACTCGTGTTCGACGCCGAGCGCCTTTAGATGCCTGTGAAATTCGAGGTTGGCGGGATAGGTCTCGTCGCCGGTGCCGACAACCTGCCGCAGTCGCGGCAGCGGCACGCCGGATCTCGCCGCCTTGATCGCCAGATTCCAGGGGCTCTGTTCACGGAAGAATTCCATGTCGTCGCCGTAAACCTCTTTCATGAGTCTGGCGCGCTCCTCGCCAGAGGCTCGCGGCGTGATCCATAGTTCAGGCTGCAGCGGACCGGCGGCGAGCATGTGCACCCCCGCAAACATCCCGGGGTAGCGAAAGGCAAGCCTGGCCACCCCATACCCGCCCATGCTGAAACCTTCGAGCAACCTCCCTTCGCGCGCCGCGATCGTGCGCAGACAGGAATCCACATGGGGAATCAGGTCCTTGATGAGGATCGACTCGATCGGTGTCGAGCCGTCCTTGGAGTCGAGCCACATGCCGGCCGGCAACCCGTGGGGGAAGACCACGATCATGGGGGGCAACGCGCCGCTCTCGATCGCGGCTGCGAAACGCGCGGCAATCATCGGTACCCGGATGATCCCGCCGCCAGTGCCATGCAGCCAGTAGAGCACCGGAAACCGCTTGGCGGTTTCACGCTCGTAGGCTGGCGGGACGAAGACGTGGTAACTGACTTCGGTGCCCACGGCAGCACTGTGGAACAGACGCTGCGTCAACCCGGGCCCGGCAACTGCGGGGGTCACCCACTTCGCGGCGTCGCCCGCCGGCAGCGAGGCTGTCGCCGCGGCACGCGCATCCGTGGCCGACACTTGACAGGGCGGAGCTCCGGGCGCGGCCGCCGAGAGGACGCCGAGCAGAAGAATCCAGATCGCCGGCCGTCCCATTGGTGTCACCCCCGAACCCCTACATCAGCCGTGCGGGAACACCGCGATGGTAAGCGGGCCACGGAGAAACATGCAATGGAATATATCTTGTGCGGGGCGTGGCCCCAGGCCGCGCGGCACTGCCGACAGCCGGTTCGGGCATCAGTTGTTGACCGCCGGGAAAACGTGTGCATATGCTACTGCATACGTTAACCGGCACGATGGTCCGCGGGCGTTGCCATCGCGGCACGCGGCCGGTCGATCAGTCGCCGTCGGCGCGATGCAACAGCCAGATAGGGGAGCAATCACATGGCCAAGACCCTGACGACAACGGTGACCGGAGCGGTCGTACTCGCACTCGCCGGGCTGCCAGCCGCCCAGGCCCAGGAGCGTGGCGCCGATTCGCTGCAGGAAATCACGGTGACGGCGCGCAAGCGCGAGGAATCACTGCTCAACGTGCCGGTGTCGATCGCGGTGGTAAGCGGCGAGGCGCTGCGCGATTCAGCCGTGGCGCAACTCGAGGCGCTCGCGCCGACGATCCCCAACTTCCATTTCGCCGAGGCCGTCTCCGGCAATGACCAGATCTTCATGCGCGGCATCGGTTCGGGCGTGAACTCGGGCTTCGAGAATTCCGTAGGTCAGGTGATCGACGGCCTCTTCATAGGCCGCAGCCGCTTCGGTCGCGCGCTGTTCATGGATGTGGCGCAGGTGGAGATCCTGAAGGGGCCGCAGGGAGCGCTGATCGGCAAGAACACCACCGCTGGAGCCGTGAATATCCGTACTGCACGGCCGACGGAGACCTTCGAGGGGTACATCGTTTCCGGCTGGCAGTTTGAAGGTGACGAGGGCTACAACGTGGAGGGCGCGGTCTCCGGGCCTCTCGGCGAGCGCGTTCGCGGCCGCCTCGCCTTCCGTCGCGAAGACAAGGACGGCTATGTCTTCAACGTGGTCCGCAAGCGCAAGGAGATGGACCGGCAGTCGGTGGACGTCCGCGGCACCCTGCAGTTCGCGATCACCGAGGATCTCGAGGCCACGCTGCTCGTGCAGCACGGCGACCAGACCCGTGCCGGCCGTGCACGTGAAGTGCTCAACTGCAGCGCTGGTCTGCGTGCCGCGCTTGCGCCGACCGGCGAGGACTGCACCTTCAATCTCACCAACTCGGCGGTCAACCTGCGCAATGGCGTCGAGGAGCCTGCATTGACCAACACCAAGGGCGACCTCGTCAACCTGACGCTGAACCTGCAGACGGCTCTTGGCACCCTGACTTCCGTATCGGGTTATGTGCAGTACGACACCCGTGACTCCTGGGACGGCGATCTGATCTCCTTCGAGGGCAGCTCCATCGACCTAAACGAATCCTTCGAGCAGTTCTCGCAGGAAGTGCGCCTGGCATCCGACGCCGACGGCCCGCTCGATTACATCGTGGGCGCGTATTTCCAGAAGGCCGATCAGGACAACCATTTCAAGATCCACGCGAACTTCGCGGGACCGGCACCGCTGCCTACGCTGCCCGCGGCGTTCCGCGCGACCAACAATCGCGTGTCCGCGCAGACCACGGAGTCGAGCGCGCTGTTCGGCCAGCTGACGTGGCAACTCGCAGAGCAGTGGGATCTGACCGGAGGTTTCCGCTACACCATCGAGGACAAGGACGGACGGCATCGCGAGTTCCCGACCGTGCTCTACACCGACACTCCGCGCGCGGCACCCCCGGGCGGCCCGGCAGCCAACAGCCACGACATCGCAGCATCGCGCAGCGAAAAGCAGTTCACGCCCAACGCAGTGCTGCAATGGCGTCCGCGCGACGGCGCCATGGCCTACTTCAGCATCGGCCGCGGCTTCAAGGGCGGCGGATTCGACCACACGCTGAGCGCGCCGCAGGCGCTCGCCCTGCAGCGCTATCAGTTCAAGAACGAGCGGGTGACGGCCTACGAGCTCGGCACCAAGTTCGCGTTTCCGGCCCAGCGGCTGCAGTTCACGGCGGCGATCTTCCGCAGCGACTTCGACGACCTGCAGGTCAGCTCGCTGCTGCCGGATGCCGCCGGCACGATCTTCAAGGTGGGCAATGCAGCGGCGGCGCGCTCCGAAGGCGTGGAGTTCGAGGGTCGCTGGGTGCCGATCCCGCGGCTGCGGCTCGCAGCGAATGTCGGCTACCTGCGGGCGCGCTACACGGAGTTCCGCGATGCCCAGTGCTACACGCTGCAGACCGCCGCGCTGGGCTGCGTGAATACCGTACAGAACCTCACCGGCAAGCCGCTGCAGTTCGCGCCCAAGATCAAGGGCTCGATCGACGCGCAGTACCGCGTGCCGCTGTCGGCGGGGCTGGAGATGACCCTGTCGACCCGCGCGTATTACTCCGACCGCTTCGCGATGACCATCGACCTCGACCCGCTCAGCTTCCAGGAGAGTTACACCAAGTACGATGCGAGCGTCGCACTGCAGGGTGGAGACGGCCGTTGGCGGGTTGCACTGATCGGCCAAAACCTCGGCGACAAGCTAACCAGCAACTTCGGCAACACCGGACCGGGAGACCGCTCGGTGTTCCGCTTCGCCGAGCCGCCGCGAGGCGTCGTCCTGCAGGGTCGCATTGAATTCTGAAGCCGGAGCCGGCCTTTCCCGGGTACTGACCCGCAGGGACGTCCTCGCGCTGGCCTTCGGCGCGATGATCGGCTGGGGCTGGGTGATCCTCACCGGCGCGTGGATCGAACGCGCGGGCAGCCTCGGCGCCATGCTCGCCTTCGTGGTCGCCGGCGGCGTCATGCTCATCGTCGCCCTGCTCTATGCCGAGCTGGCCGCGGCCATGCCGCAGGTGGGCGGCGAACACGTCTGGAGTCTGCGTGCCCTGGGCCGCGGCGGCTCCTTCGCCTGTACCTGGGCGATCGTCTTCGTCTATGTCTCCATATGCTGTTTCGAAGCTGTCGCGCTGGCCGTCGCACTGGAGTACCTGCAGGTCGATCTGCAGCGCGGTTTTCTTTGGACTATAGCCGGCTACGAGGTGTACCTCGCCTGGGCGCTGGTCGGGATCATTACCAGTCTGGTACTGACCGCGATCAACATCGTCGGCGTGAAAATGTCTGCGTTGGTGCAGGTCGTGGTCACGCTGATGATCGTGGCGAGCGGCGTCGTGCTGCTCGTCGGGGCTGGCATCGAGGGTTCAGTTGAGCGCGCCCAGCCGCTGTTCGCGGCGGGCGTGGTCGGCATCGTCGGTGTCATCACCATGGTGCCGTTCTTCTTCGTGGGCTTCGACGTCATCCCGCAGATCGCCGAGGAAGTGGATCTGCCTGCCCGCGAACTCGGCACCCTGACAGTCATATCGGTCTGCGCCGCGATCCTCTGGTACTGCATGGTCATCGCCGGAGTCGCGCTACTCGCCGATGACGCCCTGCTGGAAAATTCGCGGGTCACCACCGCGGATGCGGCGGCGAGTGCGCTCGGCAGCACTGGCGCCATGATCATCGTGATCGGCGGCATCGCGGGCATCGTGACCAGCTGGAACGCCTTCATCATCGGCGGCAGCCGCGCCATCTTCGCCATGGCACAGAGCGGCATGCTGCCGGCTTTCCTCGGCCGGCTGCATCCGCGTTACCGCACGCCGCATGCCGCGATCATGGTGATTGGACTGCTGGGCTGCGCCGCGCCGTTGCTCGGCCATAAGGCTCTGGTGTGGCTGGTGAACGCCGGCAGTTTCGGTGCGGTAGTCGCCTATGTGCTGGTGGCCGCGTCCTACGTACGCCTGCGGCGCATGGAGCCTGCATTGCCGCGCCCCTTCCGTTTGCGGCGCGGCCTGACTGTCGGCTGGCTGGGGATCGCCTGCTGCATCGGGCTCGGGGCCTTGTATCTGCCGGGATCACCGTCGGCGCTGAGCCCGGTGGAATGGAGCATTTTCCTTGGCTGGATCGGCTGCGGCGGCCTGCTCTATCTTGCCCGCGGCTCGAACTGAGCCTGCACGGTCACACATGAAGCCAAGTACATGAAGCCACGAACACCAAGCGTCGTACCGGTCGATATCACCCGTCGTGAAACCCTGCTGGGGCTTGCCGGCGCCGGCTTGGCGCTGGCCGGCGCGCCCACCGTGTCCGCAACGCCCACGGGCAAGGCCGCCGCTGCCCGCGCGGCCGCCGACGACCACTTCGCCTCCCGCATGGCCAGCGAGCGCATCCCCGGTCTTGCCGTTGCAGTGCTCCGCGGTCCGGATCTGCTGTGGTCCCGAGGCTATGGCTGGGCGGATCTGTCGCGCCGCCTGCCGATGACGCCCGACACCATCCAGAACATTGGTTCGGTGTCCAAGACCTTCACGGCGACGGCGGTGATGCAACTGCTGGATGCAGGTCGGCTGGGGCTCGACGATGACATCAACCGCCACCTTGGCTTTGAGGTCATACACCCCGCGCATCGCGCAAAGCCGGTCACGATCCGCCAGTTGCTCACCCACCAGTCGGGGATCGCCGATGGCCCGGCCTACGCAAATGCCTATGTCTGCGGCGATCCGCGGATATCGCTGGAGGAGTGGTTGCGTGCCTACCTGCTGCCGGACGGTCGCTTCTACGACGCAGCGCGCAACTTCCACGACTGGGGGCCGGGTGGACGGTTCTCCTATGCGAACGTTCCGTATGGCCTCCTCGGCCATCTCGTCGAACGGATTGCGGGGGTGCCGTTCGCGGAGTACTGCCGGCAGCACATTTTCCTGCCGCTCGGCATGCGGGAAACCTCGTGGTACCTGCGTGACATCGACACCGCTCGTCACGCGATTCCGTACAGCTGGGTCAGCGGCGGCCAGGTGCGCGGACCCTCATGGGGCGGATTGCCGCCGGCCGTGATCGGCGATCCCGCAGCAGCGGGGCGCGCCGACGGCGAGTATGCCGCCAACTGCCTGTACAACCACCCGAACTTTCCCGACGGCTTCCTGCGCAGCAGCGTCCATCAGCTCGTCAACTATGCACGGGCCTATCTCGACGCGGCACGCGGTGGCGAGCGACCGCTGCTGCAGACGCAGACTATCGGGCAGATGTTCCGCATCGAGTCGGGCGATGACAGTCGCGTCATGGGTCTGTGCTGGAATGCACAGTTGCGCAATGGCCGTGAACTGTTGTGGGGTCACGGCGGCAGCGACCCCGGCATCAACGCCAACCTGCGGCTGCGTTTCGCGGACGGCGTGGCGGCTGTCGTGCTCATGAACACCAACGTGGGCAGGCCGCCGCTGCCGGCACCGCTCGAGTTCGCCGAGTACCTCGTGGATCACAGTGGCGAGCTGCTGGCGGATTGAGCGGGATCGGCGTGAGCCCGCGCGCTCAGTCCTGACGCAGCGCCCTCAACCACGCGGTCGGGTCCCCGCCGCGCTCGAGCACTTCGACGAGTGCCGAGCCGACCACCACACCGGAGACATGCCCGCGCAACCGGGCAACCTGCTCGCGTGAGCGGATGCCGAAGCCGGCGCAGACGGGAGTCGGCGAAGCGGCGACCACACGATCGAGATACTCGAGTACCGACTCAGGTACGGCGACGCTCTTGCCGGTGGTACCGGTCATGGTGACCGCATAGACGAAACCCTCGCTGGCGGCACAGATACGCGCCAGTCGCTGCGGCGTGGTCACGGGCGTCACCATCTGCACCAGTGCAAGGCCCGCGGTCTGCAGTGCGGCGCGCAACTCGTCCCCCTCATCGAACGGCAGGTCGGGAACGATGAACCCGCAGACGCCGACCGCGGCGGCGTCCGCGG
>JBILMF010000074.1:0-14017 GCA_044375655.1 Steroidobacteraceae bacterium
GGAGGTCCGCAGAAGAGTGACGGTCTCGTGCACTGGTCCGCTCTGTCGGCCAAGGACGGTGCGGCCTGCGCCCGGATCGAAGCGCAGGCCGATGATCCCTGCGTCCCGCCAGGCGGCGATGATGGCCTCCGCCAGCGGCTCCGCCGCCATGGGGATCAGCGTCGATCTGACGTCTAGCGAGAGTCCGTTGATGCGCACACGCGCAGGGGCGGAGTCCGCAGTGGCCGGTGTCAGCGCAGTCGCCGCGCCGGAAGCCGAGAGCAGCAGCATCGCGTCCATCGATGCAGAGGCCATCCAGATTACGAAACGCTTGGTCAGCATGGTTGGTTCCTCAGGTCGGTTGTTTGGGAGATACCGGTCGGAAGACGGTCTTCCGGAACGATGTCGGGGCCGATACGGCCGATGCAGAGCCGCCCCAGCGCGGGCTCGATGACACTCGCTGCCTCGAGAAACGGCTCCAGCTGCTCGCCAACCTCGGTAAGCGAGCCGGCTGCGCTGAGGGCGGCCGTGCGGGAGGCAACATGCTGCGGGCCGATTGCCGACCCATGACCGGCAAAGAAAATCAGTTTTTCCTCGATGCGGGTGGCGGTCACTTCCGGCAGGCGCAGCGATTCGAGGGGCGAAACCAACGCGCCCACGACCACCCGCTGGCCGCGCCAGCGCGGCCAGTCGAAGACCCCCTTTCCGGAGGCGAGCGCCGGCAGCAGCAGGCTTCCTGCCAGATCCTCGGTTGCCGCGACCGGCCCATCGGTGGCCACCGCGTACCACTGCGGCGCGCTGTACTCTGCGGTCTCCCCGAGATCTTCGGTTGCGAGCCGCTGCAGCGCCCGCGCAAGGCTCGGGTCGAGCTCGCCGGAGGGCTGGTGCACAGCGGCAAGCGCGAATTCGCGGGCAGCCAGCGATGCGGCATGGGCGACCCTGTTCATGTCCGCGAGATGAAGCAGACACAGCACCAGCGGAGCGAGGAACAGCAAGGCCGCCAAAGCCTCCACCAGCGCTTGCCCTTGAACTTGCCGCACCGTCATCGGGGCACCCCGGCAAGCCAAAGCGGATCGCCGTCGATGACAGCGAGAGTGAGACGCTCGGTCAGGGATGGATGGGTGAGACGCGGACGCCAATACGGGCTGTACAGGCTGGGTGCCTCTCGGGCTCCATCGACGCGCGGTATGGGCCTCGAGAAGCTGGTGGTGGCAGCGGACTCAGCCATCATCGGCAACGGCGACATTGACCGAAGCGAGTGCGTCCGGCCATCGAGGCCCTCCAGGCTGTCGAAGCCCAGGATGGCCGCCGCTCCGGTGCGCTTTTCCTCGGGCAAGGCCACACGGACGACGATGACGGGTGGCGAAAAGTGGGCCCGCTGCGCCGCGGACAGATCCCACATTGAGGGCAGTCCGAGATATCCCTTCCCTCGCCGCGTCTGCCGTTCGGCCAGCCGCGCTGTCCGCGGATTGACGCGGAAAGCCCCCCCATGTACCCCGCGGGCAAGGGGCAACTCGCCGTTCTGCACGCCGGACCAGGCTATGGGAACGGCCTCGCGCATGCGACCGAAGACCAGATACCTGCGCTGATGCATGGCGAGCGTCTCGATCGCCCGCCAGGTGTCGAAGTCGATGAGGTCGGTCCCGCCACGCTTTTCCAAGCGTCCGAGGGGTGCGCCAGGCAGTATGCCGAGGCTCCAGTTGCGTTCGTGCGTGAAGCCATCGAGCGAGCGCTGCACGACATCACGTTGCCGCCAACGCCATGCACCGCCGTAGAACGAGGCAAAGTCGGCCCAGGTGGCGGCCACCTCGGTCAGCAGCACCTCGCTGCCCACCGTGACCCGATAGCGGCTGTCATTCTGCGTCACCACGTCGCGCACGACCGCATTCACGAGCAGGGGCACCGACTCATGCATGCCGCGCTGCGCAAGGGCCAGATCGTGATTGAGGAGGCTTGCGCTGCCCTCGGCAGCGAGCAGCGTGGGTTGCAGCGCCCGATCGAGGATCTTCCAGCCGCGCTGCAGATAGAGCATGGCCTGACCCAAATACGGGACCGCGGCGCTTGCGAGGCTGCCCTGCATGAGCAGCTGGTCCATGTATGCCGACCAGCCGCGCAAACTGACAGACTGCGCGATCAGCGCCTCGTTGGCCACGATGGCTCGATTGGTGGTGGCATCGAAGTTCAGCGCCTTAGCCTGCCAGGCTGCGGCGGCGAGCGCGGCGGCGTCAGCCGTGTTGCGCAACCGCTGCTTTTCGAGCGCCCCCTGGCCGGTGTCGAGGACCCACCACAACGCGGCCGCCAGCGCCGCGAGCAGCGGCAGCAGCAAGGCGAAGACCTGACCACGGGCGCGGCAGAAGGTCGATCCGCGCCGGGCACGACGCAGCGTGCCCGTCCGGCTGACGACCCCGGGGGTGGTTATGCCGCGCCCGTGGCCGGGGTTCATCGCTCGAAGTTCTCGAGGGAGGCGCGCGTCGCCTCGTCGTTGGCACGACCGCGCGCTTCGTCGACGAAGCCACGACCGGCACCGGTATTGCGACCGGACAGGGCGACAGCCGCCGCAGAGGTCTGGCCGCGGACGACGTCGCCGAAGGCCGAATACACGCCGATCGCCGCCACGGCTATCAGTGCGACGATGATGATGTACTCGGTCATTCCCTGGCCGGCCTGGTGCCGCCGGCGGGCGTGGAACTGGGTCATGTGCAGATCTCCGTGGGGAACCGCCGACGGACTGTCGGCATGGACATTCGACGCCAGGAGCATCGCGGCGTCTGCCAATGAATCGGACTACCACCACAGAAATGGCCGCACCCGCGACAAAGTGCCGGCTTGGGCTAGAAAAGGCGGCTATGTGGTTAAAATGCGTTGTCGTCGTTCAATAAAGATTCCACTGAGGCTGCACCTATGCATCGACCCCTCGCCGCCCTGCTTGCCCTGCTTGCGACGCTGCCTGCAGCACTCGCCGACGAAGGCATGTGGACCTTCGACAACTTCCCCGCTGCGGCAGTCGAGCAGCGTTACGGGGCGCGGATAGATGGCGCCTGGCTCGACCGCGTGCGCGAGTCGACGGTGCGGTTGGCTGGCTGCACGGCTTCCTTCGTGTCGGCTAGTGGGCTGATCCTGACGAACCACCACTGCATCTCGGCCTGCATCGCCGAGAACTCCTCGAAAGACCGCAGTCTGCTCGACGAGGGTTTCATCGCCCGCGGTCGCGACACCGAGGTCCGCTGCCCGACCCAACTCGCGGACGTGCTGGTCGGCATGGAAAACGTCACCGCAGCCGTGGAAGCGGCCACCCGCGGACTCGACGACCGGGCGGCCAACGACGCCCGCAAGCGCACGCTCACACAGCTCGAGCAGGCCTGCGAGAAGTCGAGCGGACTCAAGTGCGAGAGCGTGCCGCTCTACAACGGCGGTCAGTACTTCATCTACCGCTACAAGCGCTACACGGACGTACGGCTGGTGTTCGCGCCGGAGGCGGGAATCGCGGCATTCGGTGGCGATCCGGACAATTTCCAGTTCCCTCGCTGGTGTCTCGACATGGCGCTGCTGCGCGCGTACGAGAACGGCCAGCCGGTCAAGCCAGCGCGCCATCTGCAGATCAATTTTGCGGGCCCGCAGCCCGGCGAGTTCGTGCTGGTGTCCGGGCATCCGGGATCCACGGACCGCTTGCTCACCGTCGGTCAGCTGCTGAAGCTTCGCGAGACGGGTCTGCCGCCTACGTTGCTGAGGAGCAATGAATTGCGCGGCCGCTATATCCAGTTTGCCAAGACCAGCGAGGCCGCACGCCGCATCACCGAAGACCCCCTTACCGGTCTCGAGAACGGGCTGAAGGTCCGGCGCAAGCAGCTGGATGCCCTGCTCGACGAGGGCATGATGGCGCAGAAGCGCCGCGACGAGGCTGACTTGCGCGAGCGCGCGCGCAGCACCCCGGCACTCGCCGCGATCGGTGACCCCTGGGGCGAGATCGACCGGGCAAACGCCGTGTTCCGCGACTTCGAAACGGAGCTCTCCTATCTCGAAGGCGGCGCCGGCTTCAACAGCCGCTACTTCCGTTATGCGCGCACGCTGCTGCGCGCTGCGGCGGAGCGCGAGAAACCCAACGCGGAGCGCCTGCGCGAGTTCACCGACGGCGCGTTGCCACGCATCCGGCAGCAGTTGGCAGCGCCGACCCCGACATACCCGGAGCTCGAGCAGCTCACGCTCTCTTTCGGCTTCGAGCGTATGCGTGAGTGGCTGGGTCCGGACCATCCGACGGTACGCAGCCTGCTTGCCACGGAATCACCTGATACCCTCGCCGCCTCGCTCATCGCCGGGACGAAACTCGGAGACCCCGCAGTTCGCCTCGCCCTCTGGGACGGTGGATCGGCAGCACTCGCCGCCGCGGACGATCCCTTCATCAAGCTCGCGCGTAGCATCGACGCCGACGCCCGCGCGCTGCGCAAGCGCTACGAGGATGAGGTCGAGGCACCGGTCAGTACTGCCGAGGAACGGATCGCGCGGGCGCGCTTCAAGCTGTTTGGCACGGATGTCTATCCTGACGCTACGTTCACGTTGCGGCTCAACTACGGCACGGTGCAGGGATGGGTGGAGAAAGGCCGACCGGTCGAGCCGTTCACCCGGCTGGGAACAGCATTCGACCGCGCGACGGGTCAGCCACCCTTCCGCATTCCCGACAGCTGGCAGAAGGTACGTTCGCAACTGGACCTGAACACTCCGGTCAACCTGTCGACCAACAATGACATCGTCGGCGGCAACTCGGGTAGTCCGCTGCTCAACGCGCGAGGCGAGGTGGTGGGACTCATGTTCGACGGCAACATCCATTCCATCTCGGGCTCTTACTGGTTCGACACGGCCAAGAACCGCGCCATTGCCGTACACCCGGCGATCATGCGCGAGGCCCTCGACAAGGTGTACGACGCCGAAGACCTGCTGCGGGAGCTTGGTGCGCCGTAGGGTGCGTTCCTCAGAAGACGTACAGCGAGGCCTCGGGCGCGGTGCTCACCACCCACACGAGGCTGATGATCACGACCGCCGCGACGAACGCGGCCAGCCAGAGGCGTGAGGAGTCTATGCCCTGCCCCGGCGGGACCCGCTCCGGTCGCTTGCGGCCAGTGATCATGGGCAGGATCAGGTTGTCGCGTCGTACCCAAAGATAGAAGAACGCCGCGGCGATGTGCACCGCCATGGCCGCCACTATCCAGTCGAACAACTGCTTGTGCAGGCTGGTGAGGCGGTCGCTGGTATCGATCGTCACGTAACCGAACAGCGGACCTGTCTCGAACACCTGATCGTTGGCGAACAGTCCGGTCATCGCCTGCGTCAGCAGCATCGCGAGCAACGCGACGATCATCAGGGCGCCGAGCGGATTGTGGCCTGCATGCTGGCGGGCTGACGCAGGCGAAGGGCGCAGGTAGTCGACGATGGCGCGCGGACCGCGGAGGAAATCGCTGAAGCGCGCATGTCGGGTGCCGACGAATCCCCAGATGATGCGCGTCGCCACCAGCACCAGTACCGCGTAACCGAAGCGCGTGTGCCATGCGAACCAGTCGCCCTCGAGTTCGCGGGTCAGCCAGGCACCGACGACGCTGACAACCAGTCCCCAGTGGATGATGCGGACGACAATGTCCCAGACCAGTACGCCACGATCCGTACGCGCAACCGTCTCTGCCGTTTCCGATGGACCGTTAGCCTGCATCGCGCCACCTCCTCAAGATGTGTCTTCCGCCCCGGGGTCAGCCCTCATCTAGCGAGGCTGATCTTCGCTCGTGTGCCGCTCGTTGTACTCGATGAAGAAATCGTCCGGGTCCCAGAGGCTGAGGGACGTCATGGAGAGCATGCGTCCGTCGGCACCGCGGACCGCAAAATGGTGGGGCGCCGCATGGATGCGTGCACCGAACGCCAGCGCGCGCTGATGCACTGCCTCCAGCTCACGACCCTGCATGACGAAAACGATGTCGCCGATACCCAGTCTGGTTCGAGGGGGCGGCTCCGGCAGCCGCGGCGCCGTGAACTCGAGCAGCCCGATCATGCCCACGAGCGGATCCTGCGCCTGCAATATCACGAGGCGGGTACGGTCGCCCCGCTCGCCCGCAGCCAGTCCGACTCCCGAGAGGACGATCTCGTCGTCGTACCAGAGGCGCATGCCAAGCACGTCGCGGTAGAAGCGGAGCGAACGCGCGATGTCGCGCACGAGCAGCGTCGTGCGCTTGACGAGCGGCGGCGCCAACCCCGGCGGGATCGACTCGAGGGTTGTCGATAGCGGAGTCATCTGGTGCGGGCGATCAGCAGCAAGGACACGGTGGCCATCAGCAGGGTCGGCAGCCAGGCGAACAGCGCCGGATTACCGCCAAACACCACTGTGCCGCTCTCGAGCATCTGCTGCAACAGGAAGAAGCCGATGCCCAGCATGAGCCCGAGGGCGATCCTGACGCCCGCGCCTGACCCGCGCAGCGGCCCAAAGACGAAGGGCACTGCCAACAGCACGGCAAACAGCGGCGCCACCGAGCGGGCGATCCGCGACCAGAGCGCGAAGACCGGTTCGCGTGCGTCGAGTCCGTTTGCCTGCAGATGCCGGACCATCCTCCACAGCGCAGCCGTCGGCAACTGTGCGGGACTTGCAGCGGCGATCCCGAGGAACTCGGCGGTAACGTTGGACTCGAGAGCACGCCGCGCCGCACGCAGACTGCTGACCCGGTCGCCGGCAAAGCGGCTCTCGGTGTATTGCTCCAGCGACCAGGCACCACCTCCCTCGTTGCGCGCACTGACCGCCCGACCCATGGCGAGCAGACGGCCATCGGCGCCGATTTCATAGATTGTCATGCCGCCGAAACGGTCCTCGCCCGTCTGCCGCTCGACATTGATCAGCAGATCGCCGTCGCGCACCCATGCGTCGCCCGACCCCGAGAAGCTCACGTTGGCGAACTTGGCGAAGGCCTTCTCCTGGCGGGCGAGTTGCTGCAGCGGCGGACCGAGAGCCTCGCCAAGCAGCGCGCCCAGCAGCGCGAGAACGACACCAGCCACCGCCACCGGCCGTGCGACCTGCCAGACGGACAGGCCGGCGGTACGCATCACCACGAGTTCGCTGCCCCGGGCCAGGTTGCCAAGGCCGAGCAGAGTCCCGATCAGAGCGCTGATCGGCAGCAGTTCCCAGCCCTGCTGCGGCAGGTTCAGCAGCACGAAGATGATTGCATCGACGGTGCTGTAGTCGCCGATACCGATGTCGTCCTGCTGACCCATTAAAAGAAACAACGCGCCGAGCGACAGCAGCACCGCCACGACCATCAGCACACCGCCAAGCACGGCGCGCAGCACATGCCGCTCGAGTACGCCAAGGAAGCTCATGCCGGCACTCGCGACCCGGACGGGCCCTGTGACGGCTCGGGGCGATCACGGTGTCGCCACCGCGCTACCTGCTGCGGCAGCAGAAGCACGGCGACAGCGAAACCAACAATCGCCAGATGTACCCACCAGAGACCGAGGAAGCCTGGTACCGAGCCCTTTTCCAGCCAGACGCGCGCTGCGGCGGCGAGGCTGAAATAGACGAAGTAGAGGACGATCGCGATCCAAAGCCGCGCGTAGCGCCCCTGCCGGGGCCGCAACCGCGACAGCGGCACTGCGAGCAGTGCGAGAACCAGCACCATCACCGGAGCAGCGAGCCGCCACTGCAACTCCGCTTGCCGAGCGGGATCGGTCGAGTCGAAAAGCGTCGCCGTCGGCAACGCCTCGAGCTCGTCCAGTGGGCCGGCGAGCGGCGGCACTCGGACGGGAATGACATTGGTCGCAAAGCGCACGATGCGGAACTCGCGCGACCCCGGCGTGCCCTCGTAACGCTCACCGTCGTACAGGGTCAGAGTGTGTAGACCGCCGTCCACCGACACCTCATGGCGCGCCCGGTCAGCCACCGCGATCTCGAAGCGATCGCCGCGCAGACGCTTGACGAACACGCCGCGGAGCACGCCGTCCGCGTCGGCCGTGCGCGCGTAGAAGACGGCCGAACCGCCGCCGAAACTGCGGAACTTCCCGGGAGCGATGGGCGCGAACTCGCCGGCCTGCAGGGCGCTCGCCCGCAGCGACTCCACACGCGCAGCGGCCTGCGGCGCGGCCAGCAGGGTCAACCAGGCGACGAGGGCGGCCAGCACGCCAGCCAGCGCCATGACCGGAGCATGGATCCGCCAGCGGTCGACGCCGCAGGCGAGCACTGCCGTCATCTCACTGTCGTGATAGAGGCGACCGAAGGCCAGCATGACGCCGAGCAGGAGGCCGACGGGAAGCAGCACGGAGATGTTGGTCAACACGCCCAAGCCGACGAGCTGCAGCACCACCTCGCGCGGGAAGCCGTGCGCCGCGGCGCGCGCCAGGACGCTCGCAAGCTGGTTGGTCAGCAGGATCACGAGCAGCACGCCGGTCACCGCGAGCCAGTTGCCCAAGGTTTCGCGAAGTATGTAGCGGCTGAGGATGTGTGGCACGGAGGGATAGCCGACGGAAAACCGGCACCAAGGGACGATGCCCTGCCGCGGCAACGCCCATGGTGCCCGCGCCCGCGGGCGCTGCGACCATGCGCGCTGTCGCGATAGGTTCTAGAATGGTACGTCAACTGGCGCGGCCCGTGGTGCAGGGAGGCACCCCTGTCCTGCCGTCCGCGACCTTACGGAGGTCATCATGCAATTCGAGATATTCGCGGGCAGCGCAGCCCAGGTGCAGGTCGACTGCATCGTCATTGGCGTCCATGACGGCGGCGTGCTCTCGGGCGCGGCGGAGCCGATAGACCGGCAGTGCGGTGGCCGGATTTCGCGTCTGCTCAAGTCCGGGGACTTCAGCGGGCGGATCGGTGAGACCCTGCTGCTGCCCGCGCTGCCGCGGCTCAAAGCATCGCGCGTACTGCTGGTGGGCCAGGGGCGAGCCGAGGTGTCACGCAAGGCGTGGCGCAAGGCGCTGCAGTCTGCGGTCTCGGCGCTGGCGCGGACACGCTGCCAAAGCGCGGCGATCGTTCTCGCGAGGCCGTCGAGCCGCGAACTCGACGACTACCTGTTCGCACGCTCCGCGGTCGAGATCGCCCACGCTGCCCTCTACAGGGTCAACGACCTGAAGTCCGGCGAGCGGCCGCCATCGCCGGCTCTGCAGCGTATCAAGTTCGGTCCGGTACGCCCTGCCGGTGCCGCCGCGGCAAGGCGCGGCGTCGCGCACGGCAACGCCTCGGGCAACGGCGCCACGCTGATGCGCAACCTTGCCAACCTGCCGGCCAATGTCTGCACGCCAAGCTATCTCGCCGAACAGGCGCAGCGTCTTGCCGAGCGCCACGAGAATCTCAGCGTGCGGGTGCTCGAGGAAGCCGAGATCCGCGCCGAGAAGATGGGCTGCTTCCTCGCCGTCACGGCGGGCAGCGACCAGCCGCCGCGCTTCATAGTCATGGAGTACAAGGCACCGCGCGCGCCGCGGCGCGCGCCTGTGCCGCGGGCACCGATCGTACTGATCGGCAAGGGGATCACCTTCGATACGGGCGGGATCTCCCTGAAGGATCCGGGCGGCATGGATGAAATGAAGTTCGACATGTCCGGTGCGGCAGCGGTCCTCGGCGCGATGTCGGTGGTCGCCGAACTGCAACTGCCGCTCAACGTGGTTGGGCTCGTTCCAGCCTGCGAGAACATGCCGAGCGGGCGCGCGATCAAACCGGGCGATATCGTCACCAGCGCCGCCGGCCTGACCGTCGAAATCCTCAACACCGACGCCGAGGGACGATTGATCCTCTGCGATGCCCTGCACTACGCGCGACGCTACAAGCCGCAGGCGGTAGTTGATCTTGCCACCCTCACCGGAGCCTGCGTCGTCGCCCTCGGCCACCACCACACCGGTGTCATGGCCAACGACGATCCGCTCGCGCGGGAACTGGTCGACGCCGGATTGCGTGCCGACGACCGGGCGTGGCAGCTGCCCTGCACCGAAGAATACGGAGAGCAGTTGAAGAGCAATTTCGCCGACCTTGCCAATGTCGCGGGACGCGACGGTGGTGCGCTGACGGCTGCCGCGTTCCTCGCGCGGTTCGCCACCGGGCTGCGCTGGGCACACATGGACATCGCGGGCTCGGCCTACGCAAGTGGCGCCAACAAGGGCAGCACGGGACGCCCCATCCCTCTGCTGACCGACTTCCTCATCGGGCGCGCGGCGCGCTGAGACCGGCCCGACGCGGTCAGCATCCCTCATGGAAAAGGTCTACTCGCCTGCCGATATCGAGCAGCGCATCTACGCGCGCTGGGAAGCCTCGGGACTGTTCGCGCCGCGGGGCGACGGTGCCGGCTACTGCATCGTGATCCCGCCGCCGAACGTCACCGGCACGCTGCACATGGGTCACGCATTCCAGGACACGATAATGGATGCGCTGACCCGCTATCACCGCATGCGTGGCGATGCAACGCTCTGGCAACCAGGCACGGACCATGCCGGAATCGCCACGCAGATGGTGGTTGAGCGGCAACTCGAAGGCGAAGGCACGAGCCGGGCGGCGCTAGGCCGCGAGCGCTTCATAGAGCGGGTATGGAAGTGGAAAGGCGAGTCTGGCGGCACCATCGCGCGGCAGATGCGCCGCCTCGGCGCCTCGGTGGACTGGTCGCGCGACCGCTTCACCATGGACGAGGGCCTGTCGAATGCCGTGACCGAGGTATTCGTGCGCCTCTACGAGGAGGGCCTCGTCTATCGCGGCACCCGTCTTGTCAACTGGGACCCGGTGCTGCAAACGGCAGTGTCCGACCTCGAGGTGCTCAACGCAGAGGAGGACGGCTCGCTGTGGCACCTGCGTTATCCGCTCGACGACGGCAGCGGGTATCTGGTGGTGGCCACCACGCGTCCGGAAACACTGCTCGGCGACACGGCGGTGGCAGTCAACCCGGCGGATGCGCGCTATTCCTCGCTGGTCGGCAGGCAAGTCCGGCTGCCGATCGCCGGGCGGCTGATTCCGGTCATCGCCGACGACTACGTCGATCCGGAATTCGGCTCCGGCTGCGTGAAGATCACGCCCGCCCACGACTTCAATGATTACGAGGTCGGCGCGCGCCATGGACTGCAGACCGTCAACGTATTCACGCCCGACGCCCGCATGAACGATACCGTGCCGGAGCGGCTGCGCGGCCTCGACCGCTTCGAGGCAAGGCGCCGGGTGCTCGAGGAGCTGGAAGCCGCAGATCTGATCGAGCGCATCGATGCACACAAGCTGATGGTGCCGCGCGGCGATCGCTCCGGCGCGGTGATAGAACCCTATCTCACGGACCAGTGGTACGTGAGGATCGCACCCCTTGCGGAACCGGCAATCGAGGCCGTGCGCAACGGCTCCATCCGCTTTGTGCCGGACAACTGGTCACGCACGTACTTCGAGTGGATGCGCAACATCAAGGACTGGTGCATCAGCCGGCAGTTGTGGTGGGGTCACCGCATTCCCGCGTGGTACGACTCGTCCGGCAAAGTGCATGTGGGTCGCTCAGAACAGGAAGTCCGCGAGCGTCTCGGTGTCGGACCGGAGGTGGTACTGCGTCGCGACGCGGACGTGCTCGACACCTGGTTTTCTTCGGCCCTCTGGCCCTTCTCGACGCTCGGCTGGCCCGCACCCACCGCCGAATTGCGGCGTTTCTATCCCACCTCGGTGCTGGTCACCGGCTTCGACATCATCTTTTTCTGGGTTGCCAGAATGATCATGATGGGGATCAAATTCATGGGTGATGTGCCCTTCCGCGAAGTCTACGTGCACGGTCTCGTGCGCGACTCGGAAGGCCAGAAGATGTCGAAGTCAAAGGGCAACGTCATCGATCCGCTCGACATCGTCGATGGCATTGCCCTTGAGGATCTGGTGCGCAAGCGCACCACCGGCCTAATGCAGCCGCGTCTCGCGCCGGGCATCGAAAAGGCCACCCGCAAGGCATACCCGGACGGGATCGCAGCACACGGGACCGACGCCCTGCGCTTCACGTTCGCCTCGCTCGCCACCCAGAGCGCCGACCTGCGCTTCGACCTCGCCCGGGTCGGCGGCTATCGCAACTTCTGCAACAAGCTGTGGAATGCCTCGCGCTACGTGCTGCTGATGCTCGAGGACGAGACCGGCCGCCCACTCGACCCGGATCTTGCATGCGGACCCGTGACTACAGGGACGGCCGATCGCTGGATCGTGTCGCGTCTCGGCGAGACCTTGCGCAGCGTCGACCGCGCATTTGCGGAGTATCGTTTCGACTTCGCCGCTACGGCCCTCTATGAGTTCACCTGGTACGAGTTCTGCGACTGGTACCTCGAACTCACCAAGCCGGTGCTGCAGTCCGAGGCGGCAGAGGCCGCAGCCAAGCGCGCTGCCCGGCGCACCCTCGCGCAGGTGCTGGAGGCGCTGCTTCGCGCCCTGCACCCGCTGATGCCCTTCATCACCGAGGAGATCTGGCAGAGGGTGGCCCCGCTCGCTGGCCGCGCGGCGGCGGATCGTACAACCGTGATGAGCGCGGCCTGGCCGCAATCGGCTGACTGGATCCGCGACGCGGCAGCGGAGGCCGACGTGGAGTGGATCAAGGCCTTCGTCCTTGGCTTGCGGCAGATCCGCGGCGAGATGGACATCAGCCCCGCACGCAGGCTGTCCGTGCTGCTCGAGAACACCGCCGCCTCGGACCGTGAACGCGTGGCGACCTACGCGGCCTTCCTGCAACGTCTGGCCGGTCTCGACAGCCTCGACGTGCTCGGCGACGCGGAGCGTGCACCACCCGCCGCGACCGCGATGGTCGGGGGCATGCGGGTGCTCGTGCCGATGGCAGGTCTCATCGACCCGCAGGCGGAGCTCGCGCGGCTGGACAAGCGCGTCGGCAAGATCCGCGATGAGATCCGGCGGGCGACCGCGAAGCTCGCCAACGAGAACTTCGTGCGCAACGCACCGGCGGAAGTGGTTCAGCAGGAGCAGACGCGCATCGCCGATTTCGAGCGCACACTGGTCAGCCTCGAGGGCCAGCAGCAGCGCGTGCGCGAGCTGCTCTGAGGCCGCTGCCGGACTTCCGCCCACATGCTGCGCACCCTGCTCGTCATGGCGGCAATTGCCGCCGTCGTCTGGTTGCTGTGGCGGCGTTACCGTACGCGCGCTGCCGTCGGGGCCGATGGGTCTGCGGATGGCGACGCGCCGCGCGTACTCCCCGACAGTCGCCTGCGTGCACTGCTCCACGAGCATGTACGACTGTGGCGGCGGCTCCCCGAGTCGCTCCAGGATGACTTGCTGCCGCGGGTCAGAGAGTTCATGCAGCGCGTGCCCTTTGAGGGCGCCCACGGTTTCGAGGTGACCGACACGATGCGTGCGGTCATCGCCGCACAGGCCTGCATCATCACGCTCGGCCACGACGATTACCCGTTCGACCCGCTGCATGGCATCACGCTGCATCCCGACGAGTTCCTGGTGGAGGAAAGCGAGGAAGACGAGGAGACTGGCGTCGTTACCGAAGGATACCGCGCGCTCTCGGGCCAGGCGCACGGTAGCGATCGCATCGTGCTCTCGTGGCGCGACGTCGAGGAAGCCGGGCAGCGCGATGACGGCTACAACGTGGTCATCCATGAGTTCACGCACTTCCTGGAGCACAGCCGCCCCGGCGGCGACCCGACGGCGCACGCGGCGCTGGAGTCGGCTCATGCGGCCCTGTGCGACGCCGTGGATCGCGGGGAGCAGACCCTGCTCGATCCCTACGGGGCCGAAGACCTGACGGAATTCCTTGCAGTCGCCGCGGAGTTTTTCTTCGAGCGTCCCCGCGAGCTACGCGAGCGCCACCCGCTCCTCTATGTGCTGCTGCGCGACTCGTTCGGGCTGGACCCGGCAGCCTGGGAGCCGCTCGCCGGTGACGAAGCGTCGTCGATGGCCGGCAAACTGTCGTCGTAGTTGGCGGGGTGTTTGGCCATCTCGGCGCGGAAGAACGGCTTGATGAGCGCGAGATCGGCGCGATAGTCGCCGCTCGGCGCCACCGGCGCGCCGAAAACGATGCGGCGACGGCGGAAGTCGAGGGCTGCCGGAACGATGGGCACTCCGGCCCCGACTGCCACCCGGTGA
>JBILMF010000042.1:0-21605 GCA_044375655.1 Steroidobacteraceae bacterium
TGGTCCCTCGGGCGTGAGGGTCACGACCATGCGTACGCTGCGGTTCATCTCTTCGATGTATGCCTGAACCACATTACCCGCCCGGCTGCGGTCGATGGCTACCGCGCCGAAGTGACGGCCGAGCAGCCCCAGCGGACCGCGCAGGGCCGTGTGCTTCGCGAACCAGCGCGTCTCGAGTTGCAGCGCAAGGTAAGCGAGGAACCCCACCGGAAAATCCCAGTTCGAGGTGTGCGGCGCAACGATAAGGACGAACTTCGGCAGGTCCGGCAGGTTGCCCTCGATGCGCCAGCCCGCCACCCAAAGTCCAAACGTACCCAGCAAACGCCGCCAGCGCGACCGGACCTGTGGCGTCCGCGGCGGCAGACGTGGCGCGCGGCTCATGGACGCGCCCCAAGGAAGAAGCGCCTGCTCATCTTCCGGGTACCCGCAGCAGCAGCAGTCCGCCCAGCACGAAGAGCACCGCGAGCGAGGTCACCGAGAGCCTCGAATCGCCGGTGAGCAGCGCGACCGTCGCGATGAGCACCGGTCCGATGAAGCTCGCAAACTTGCCCATGAGGTTGTAGAAGCCGAAGAACTGCCCGCCCTTGCCCTCGGGCACCAGACGGCCGAAAAGCGAGCGGGACAGGCTTTGGATGCCACCCTGGACAAGACCGACGACCACGGCCAGAGCAAAGAATTCGGCGATGGTGTCGAGAAACCACGCGTAGATCGTGGCCGCGAGGTAGACGGCGATGCACAGAAGGATGCCGCGCTTCGGACCCCATCTGTTCCCGAGCCAGCCGAGCGCCAGTGCAGACGGGAAGGCGACAAACTGGGTCAGCAGCAAGGCCGCGAGCAGACTCGAGGAAGGCAGGCCGAGCGCGACGCCGTAGTCCACTGCCATCATGTAGATGGTGTGCACACCGTCGATGTAGAGCCAGTACGCGGCGAGGAACAACGCGACATGGCGGTACTGGCGCAGATCCCGAAGAGTGCCGCGCAACTCGCCGAGACCGTCGCGCACTGCGACCAGGACCCCCGCAGCGGGTCGCATCGCCGGGCGCTCGCGCACATTGAGGGCCAGCGGCAGGGTGAATGCAAACCACCACAGGGCCACCGTGAGGAACGAGATCTGCACCGCCTCGGCGGCTGACTCGAGACCGAACCACGCCGGCTGCAGCGTCATCAGCACGTTGAAGGCGAACAGCAAGCCACCGCCAAGGTAACCCATCGAGTAGCCGAACGCCGAAACCTTGTCTAGTTCGTCGGGTCGGGAGACTTCGAGCAGTAGCGAGTCGTAGAAGATGTTGGCGGCATTGAAGCCGATCCCTGCGAGTACGAAGCAGGCGGCCGCCCATTGCCAATCCCCCTGCTGCACGAAACCGAGCGAGGCGGTGCCGACGACGCCGAGCATGGACCAAGCGACCAGTTGCAGCCTGCGGCCTGCCATCCGGTCTGCGATCGCACCGAGTGCCGGCGCAAGCAGCGCAACCACCGCGCCGGCGATACCGTTGGCGAATCCCAGTCTGGAGGTGCTCACCGTGGGATCGACCCCCGTGCTCCAGAACTGCTGGAAGAAAACCGGAAAGAACCCGGCGAGCACCGTGGTGGCGAAAGCGGAGTTGGCCCAGTCGTACAGCGCCCAGGAGACAGTGTCGCGGCGCTTGTACGGACTGGTCATTTCAGGTGGCCTGCTCGCGGGTTTCGCGGAAGACGATCTGCGGCCAACGTTCGATGGTGAGATCGAGATTGACCCTTGAGGGAGCAAGATATACGAGCGCCCCGCCATGATCCACCGCCAGGTTGTCGTAGGCCTTGCTGCGGAACTCGGCGAGCTTGCGCTCGTCGTCGCAGTAGACCCAGCGCGCCGTATGCACGCCGATGGGCTCGAAGGCGCACTGCACGGCGTACTCGTCGGCGAGACGGAAGGCCACCACCTCGAACTGCAGCAAGCCAACCGCACCCAGGATGAGATCGTTGTTGCGCAGCGGACGGAACAGCTGCGTAGCGCCCTCCTCGCAGAGCTGCCCCAGTCCCTTGCCGAGCGCCTTCATCTTGAGCGGGTCACGAAGCACGGCTCGCCGGAACAGCTCCGGGGCGAAGTTCGGGATGCCGGTGAAGACGAGTTCCTCGCCCTCCGTGAAGGTGTCGCCGATATTGATGGTGCCGTGGTTGTGCAAGCCGATGATGTCGCCGGCCCAGGCGTCCTCCGCAGCAGACCGGTCGGCGGCGAGGAAGGTCAGCGCGTCCGCCACCCGCACGTCCTTGTCGAGTCGTACGTGATGCAGGCGCATGCCACGCGTGTACTTGCCCGAGCACAGCCGAAGAAAGGCGATGCGATCACGGTGCGCGGGATCCATGTTGGCCTGGATCTTGAAGACGAATCCGCTGAGCTTGTCCTCTTCGGGCCGAACGATGCGCTGCCGTGTCGCCCGCGGCTGTGGACCGGGCGCGTGCCGCGTGAACGCCTTGAGCAATTCTTCGACACCGAAGTTGGCGATGGCTGAGCCGAAGAAAACGGGCGTCTGCCGGGCGGCGAGATAGCGCGGCAGCTCGAAGGCCTGCGTCGCTCCGCGTACGAGTTCGATCTCCTCGTCGAAAGCGGCCGCCTGATCGCCAAGCAAGTCGCGTCCCGCAGCGCTGTGCAGCCCCTCGATGACGACGTTGCCGCCGACCCGGCCCCGCTCGCCGGCCTCGTAAACGTAGATGCGGTCTTCGAGCAGGTGGTAGATGCCCTTCAACTCCCGGCCCATGCCGATCGGCCAGGTGACCGGGGCGGTCGCCACGCCGAGGACGCGCTCGATCTCGTCGAGCAACTCGATCGGCGCCCGGCCGTCGCGGTCGAGCTTGTTGATGAAGGTCATGATCGGCGTGTCACGCAGGCGGCACACCTCCATCAGCTTGATGGTCCTCTCCTCGACACCCTTGGCGCAGTCGATGACCATGAGGGCGGAGTCGACCGCGGTGAGAGTGCGATAGGTATCCTCGGAGAAGTCTTCGTGACCGGGGGTGTCGAGCAGGTTCACGATGCAATCGCCATACGGGAACTGCATCACCGACGAGGTAACGGAGATGCCGCGCTGCTGTTCGAGACGCATCCAGTCGGAGGTCGCGTGCCGCGCCGCCTTGCGACCCTTGACGGTCCCGGCGAGCTGGATCGCACCGCCGAACAGCAGCAGCTTCTCGGTCAGGGTCGTCTTGCCCGCGTCGGGGTGGGAAATGATCGCGAAGGTGCGGCGACGCGCAACCTCGGCGCCCGGTCCGTTGGTGTTCATGAGTCTTTGGTCCGGAGTCAGCGGTGGAGCGCGAGCCGCATCACCACGGCATCCTCGCGGCCGTTTTCGGCCTGGTAATAGCCGCGGCGGATACCGACCTGGCTGAGTCCCATCGCCTGATAGAGGCGCACCGCTGAGAGGTTGCTCGGGCGCACCTCGAGGAACAGGTCGCGGGCGCCGGAATCGCGGCTGATGTCGATCAAGTGCTGCAACATCCGCCGGCCCAGGCCCCGGCAGCGGTACTCGGGACGGACGCAAAGGTTGAGCACGTGCGCCTCCCCCGCGCCAAGACTGAGCACGCCGTAGCCAGCGAACAGCTGGTTGAGTTCCGCGATCCGGCACCGGTAGCCCGCCCGCAGACAGTCACGGAAAATACCCTCGCTCCAGGGGAACGCGTATCCGGCACGCTCCGCCGCGACCACCGCAGGCACGTCGTCTTCGGTCATGCGACGAAACGCAAGCCGGGGAATGGGGACATCCTTGGGTACAGTGGCCATGTCGATGCAGAGGTCAGCCTCAGCGGGCAGTGTCGAGTTCGGCGTACACGCGGCGGGCAAACTTGAGATCCTCCCAAGCCTTGCGTTTCTCGCCGGGACTGCGCAGCAGGTACGCCGGATGATACGTCACCACCACCGGCGTGTTGAGCGCTCCGAAGCGATGGACGGTACCGCGCAACCGACCGAGCGGCGTATCGACGCCGAGCAGATTCTGCGCAGCGACGCGACCGAACGCGAGGATGACGCGGGGCTGCACCAAGGCGACCTGCCGGTGCAGATAGGGTAGACACTCTGCGACCTCCTCGGGCCGCGGATCGCGATTGTCGGGCGGGCGGCATTTGAGGATGTTGGCGATGAAGACCGACTCGCGGGGCAATTCGATGGCCGCGAGCATCGCGTTCAGCAACTGTCCCGCCGCGCCGACGAACGGCTCACCCTGCCGATCCTCCTCAGCACCCGGCGCTTCCCCGACCACCATCCAGCGGGCAGCACGGTTGCCAACACCGAACACCGTCTGCGTGCGCCCTTGGTGCAGGCCGCAGCGCGTGCAATCGCGTACACAAGCGGCGAGCGCATCCCAATCGAGGGTCGTCACCGCATCGGGTTGCGGGGCGATCGTCGGCGCAGCTGCCTGCGGCCGCGCCAACGCTGCTGCCTGCGGCCGCGCCGACGCAGCCACCGCGGCCTTCGGGACCCAGAGGTCTATGCCGAGCGCCTCCAGATAGCGCGCCCGGCGCGCCGGGTCAGTCATCCTGCGGGTCGGTCGCCGAGCGGCCGCTGCCACCACGGCGCAGGCGACGGAACGCCCACAGCAACGGTGCGAGCACCACGTAAATGGAGAACAGGATGAGCAGCATCACCGGGGGCTCAGCGACCACCAGCGCGAGAGAGATAGGCACGATCACGAAGTAGAAGAACTTCATCCGTGCATTCCAGTCGATCTGCTTGATGCTGGGGTAAGGAAACCCCGAGACCATCATCGCCGCGGCGAAGCTGCACACCGAGAAAGTGAGCGCAAGGCCGACTAGACCCGGCTCCGTCCACTCGCTCGAGAACCAGACATAGGCGGCAACGAGACCGGCGGCCGAGGGGCTGGGCAAGCCCTCGAAGTAGCGCTTGTCGACAGTGGCGGCGCGGGCGTTGAAGCGCGCAAGCCGCAGGGCTGCGCAAGCCACATAGAGGAACGAGGCGATCCAGCCGAAACGCTCCCAAGCCTGACCGTACTCGGCGATGGCGGCAACGCCCCACTGATAGGCGACCAGCGCCGGCGCCACACCGAAAGCGACCATGTCCGCCAGGCTGTCGTACTCCTTGCCGAAGACGCTCTCGGTCCGCGTCCAGCGGGCCACCCGCCCGTCCAGTCCGTCGAAGATCATCGCGAGGAAAATGGCCGCCCCCGCCCGACCAAAGTCGCCGTTGATCGCGGAGATGATGGCAAAGAACCCGCAACCGAGGCAGCCGGTGGTGAACAGGTTGGGCAGCAGGTAGACGCCGCGTCGTTTCGGCGCGGGGGGCTCTGCACCGATCGGGGAGTTCGTCAAGGGTTGCTGGCTCCGCAAGGCCTCGGGAGGTGACAGTCCATCATAGGGGGCGGAACCTTTCGGGACAATCGCCGCACCCGTAACATGGCGGCCCCCGATTGCTTGCGAGCCCTCCCCGCCATGCGCTGGTCCCGATATCCGATCAACACCACCAAGGAAACGCCGGCTGAGGCGGAAGTCGTCAGCCACCAGCTGATGCTGCGCGCCGGCCTGATCCGTCGCCTCGCCGCCGGCATCTACACCTGGACCCCCCTCGGACTGCGTACGCTGCGCAAGGTCGAGAACATCATCCGCGAGGAGATGGACCGCGCCGGTGCCCTCGAGGTGCTGATGCCCGCCGTACAGCCGGCCGAGCTGTGGCAGGAGTCGGGGCGCTGGGAGCAGTACGGGCCGGAGTTGCTGCGCCTCAAGGACCGGCACCAGCGGGACTTCGTGATCGGGCCCACCCACGAGGAGGTGATCACCGACCTCGCACGTCGGGAACTCAAGAGCTATCGACAACTGCCGGCCAACTTCTACCAAATCCAGGTGAAGTTCCGCGATGAGATCCGTCCGCGCTTCGGCGTCATGCGCGGACGCGAGTTCATCATGAAGGACGCCTATTCCTTCCACGTCGACCAGCCGTCGCTGCAGGCGGGGTACGACGCCATGCGCGCCGCCTACATCCGCATGTTCACCCGGATGGGGCTCGAGTTCCGCGCCGTCAAGGCCGATACCGGTTCCATCGGCGGTACCGCGTCGGAGGAGTTCCAGGTGCTCGCCGACTCGGGCGAGGATGCCATCGCAGTCTCGGATGGCGCCGATCAGTACGCAGCCAACCTCGAACTGGCTCCCGCCTTGCCGCCGACCGCGCCGCGCGCCGCGCCGGCTGCCGCCCTGCGCAAGGTCGCGACTCCCGGCAAAAAAACCATCGACGATGTCGCCGCACATCTTGGTGTCGCGCCGGCGGCCACTCTCAAGCTGCTGATGGTCGAGGCCCATGACGGTGGCGTGATCGCGCTGGCACTGCGCGGCGATCATGAACTCAATGCCATCAAGGCGCAGAAGTTGCCCGGCGTCGCCAGCCCGCTGCGACTGGCAACACGCGAGGCCGTGCTGGCCGCCACGGGCTGCGAACCGGGCTACCTGGGGCCCCGCGGACTGCGGTGCGCGGTGTATGCCGATCACGCGGCGCTGGCTCTTTCCGACTTCGTCTGCGGCGCCAACGAGTCCGACCAGCATTACTGCGGCGTGAACTGGGGCCGCGACCTGCCGGAACCACAGGCAGCCGACCTGCGCAACGTGGTCGAGGGTGATCCCAGTCCCGGCGGCGTGGGGAGTCTGCGCATCCGCCGCGGAATCGAGGTGGGGCACATCTTTCAGCTCGGACGCAAGTACAGCGAGGCAATGCAGGCGAGTGTTCTCGACGAATCGGGGCAGCCCGTAATCATGTACATGGGCTGCTACGGTATCGGCGTGACCCGCATCGTGGCGGCGGCCATCGAGCAAAACCACGACGCCGCCGGCATCATCTGGCCGGAGCCCATCGCGCCTTTCACGGTGGTGTTGGTGCCACTCAACGCAGCGAGGTCGCCCCGCGTCGGCGAGCTTGCGGAGAGCCTCTACGCGACTCTGCAGGCGGCCGGTATCGAGGTGCTCCTCGACGATCGCGACGCCCGGCCCGGCGTCAAGTTCGCGGACGCGGAACTGCTGGGCATCCCCCATCGCATCGTGATCTCCGATCGTGGCATTGATGCGGGCCGACTCGAGTACCGCCATCGTCGTGCCGCGGGCAACGAAGACTGGCCGGTTGCCGAGGTCCTCGAGCGGCTGCTGTCGCGGCGCGCTGCAGGGCTGGGGGTGACAACCGCGCGGGGAAGCGCATGAGACAGGCGGAGATTCTCGTTGTCTTCCACTCGCGCCACGGCGCCACCGCCGAACTCGCCAGGCACATCTGCCGCGGGGTCGAGTCGGTCGATGGCGCGCTAGCCACATTGCGCAGCCTGCCGGATATCGCCGCAGAGAACGAGCGGCCTGTTGTACAAGTGCCTGCGGCCGGCGCGCCCTGGGCCTCCCTCGCCGATCTGCGGCGCTGCGACGGCCTGCTGCTCGGCAGTCCGACCCGATTCGGCAACATGGCAGCCCCGGTCAAGCACTTCCTCGACTCGAGCAGCGCGCTGTGGGCAGACGGCTCGCTGGCCGGCAAGCCGGCCGGCGTATTCACGGGCACCAGCAGCCTGCACGGTGGGCAGGAAAGCACCTTGCTGTCCATGATGGTGCCGCTGCTGCATCACGGGATGCTGATCGTCGGTCTGCCCTATTCCGAGCAGGCGCTGTCGACGACCCGCAGCGGCGGCACTCCGTATGGTGCCTCGCATTTCACCCCGTACGGGAATACGGTAGCGCTCACCGAGGAGGAGAAGGCGCTCGCCCGCGCGCATGGCGCACGCGTCGCAGAGATCGCCCTCGACCTCAAAGCTCGCCGAGAATCTCGCGGACGAACGGCACGGTGAGCCGCCGCTGGGCGCTCAGCGCCGCGGTGTCGATGTCGTCGAGCAGGCGGACGAGCGAGCGCATGTCGCGCGGGAAACGGCGCAGCAAATAGCGAGCTGTTTCCTCGGGCAACTCGAGCCCGCGCGCCGCCGCGCGGCGATGCAGCGCCTCCTGCGCCGCCAACTCGTCTAGCGGCCTCAACTGAAAAACCTCGGCGGCGGCGAAGCGCGAACCGATGTCGGCGAGTTGCCAACCGAGAGCAGCCGGCGGCGCTCCGGCAGCGGTGATGATCCGCCCGCCCCGCTCCTCTACCCGCCGGTAGAGCGCGAACAGCGCCCGCTCGAGCGGCAGCGAGCCCACTGCCACGTCGAGATCGTCGAGACAGAGCAGCTGGGCTTCGGCGGCACCGCCGAGGAACTCGGTGGCAGCATCGCCTACCTGCGCCAGCGGCAAGTAGGCGACACGCGTGCCCAGCGACGCAGCCGCACACGCGGCGAGCAGCAGATGTGTGCGACCACAGCCCTCGATGCCCCATAGCCAGAGCACCGCGCGGCGGGACTCGGCCACCACCTCGCGCACGCGCTGCAGTGCCTCGCTGTTTGCCCCCGGCACGAATGCCTCGAAGTTCGCTCGCTCGCGCAGGCCGACGGCCAGGGGCAACTGCTCCATCGAGGCGCGCGCTCAGCGGGGCGCCGGCGGCAGGTGCCAGGCGCGCAGGAACGAGCGCTGCAGGTAGTCGACACCGGAGATCACTGTGGTGACCAACGTGGCGGCCGCTAGGGCCAGCACGATGGCTGCGGGCACCAGCCCACTGGCGGCATCGAGCATCGCCAGAATGACGACGATGATCTGCAGCGTGGTGTTGATTTTCGAAACCCGGGTCGGGTGCTCGTCGATCGGCCCGAACCAGACGCGGTAGATGATGGCACCGCCGACCAGCATGACGTCTCGGGCAATCACTGCGGTTGCCAGCCACACGGGCACCATGCCCTGCCATGTGCAGGCGAGGAATGCGGCGACCAGCAGGATCTTGTCGGCCAACGGATCGAGTACTCGACCCAGGTAGGTCTGCCAGCCGAAACGCTTGGCAAGGTAGCCATCGAGGCCGTCGGATACCGCGGCGACGGTGAACAGGGCGAGCGCAAGCACGTGCTCGCCACGCTCGATGGCGACCACCGTTGGCACCGTCAAAGCGATGCGCGCCAGGCAGATTGCGTTGGGCAGGTGACGCAGCATCGCGCTTCAGGTTCCGCCGGCGAAGACGTAACGCAGCGGCTCATTGCCGCCGCCCTCGCGGCCGCCGCCCTCGCGGCGCAGCCTGGGCTGCGCCGCGAGCGCCTCCGCAAGGCCAGCCGTGCCACCGGCCACCTCGACGCGGAACCACGCGCCCTCGGCACCGGAGGCGACCAGCTCGGCCGATCTGATCGCCGGCTGCGAGTCGAGGATCCGCTGCAGGTCCGCGTAATCCTTGAGCGAGCGCACGCCGCGCACGCGGAACTCGGCACTACCCACCGGCTGCGCCGCCACCGCCTGCGAGCCGAGCGCGAGCGTATCCGCAGCACCCTCGACCCCTGCCGTGGTCTCGCCATGGAACACGCTCGCCGCCGCACCATCGAACAGCGTCCACTGCCAGGCGTCGCCGTCAGCCTCACCGAGAAGCAGGGCACCGGCACCCGCGCGACGCGCCGCGAGCAGCGCACTTTCGGTCGTGACCGCGGTACCCGCGGCAAGACCGGCTGCTGCGGCTGCAACGAGCCGCAGTGGCAGACCGCGCTCGCCTGCCGCTCGCTCGAGTTCCGCACGCACCGCAACGGGATCCGCACCAGTCGGTGCGGCGGTGATCACCCCCAGCACCAGTGGCCGCTCCCGGGACCAGACAGGCTGACCGAGTTGCACCAACGCCCGCTCGATTGCGGCGGCATCGAGGGTGATGCGCGCTGCCGCTCCGCCTGCCGGCGGGCGATAGATCTGCACATACCGCCGGGCCTCCTGGAGCAAAGGCAAAAACAGCGGATCCTCGGCCGCCGAGCGACGTCCGGTAACGCGCACCAGCACCGTACGCATCGCCTCGGCGTATGCAGCCTCGCCGGACGCCTCGACTTCGACCTCGCCCAGGGGGGGCGTGTTGGCAGGCGCCGGCTGAGCGGCAGCGAAACGCGCCGGCTGCAGCAGCGCGAACGCCAGCAGGCAGCCGGTCGCCAGCCGCAACGGGCGCCGGGAATCGCGGTAGGTCGGAATGGTCATGGCGAAAAACGCGTACAATACCACGGCGTTTTTTTGCACGTCGGACGCCCATGAGCCAGCCCAACGATAAGACCACCGGACTCACCTACCGGGACGCGGGGGTCGACATCGATGCAGGCGACGAGCTGGTCGAACGCATCAAACCTCTGGTGCGTCGCGCACAGCGACCCGAGGTGCTCGCAGGCGTCGGCGGCTTTGGTGCGCTCGTCGAACTGCCTCCCGGCCGCTGGCGGCATCCCGTACTGGTCTCCGGCACCGACGGGGTCGGCACCAAACTGCGCCTCGCCATCGATACGGCACGCCACGCAACCATCGGCATCGATCTTGTCGCCATGTGCGTCAACGACGTCGCCGTGCAGGGCGCAGAGCCGCTGTTCTTTCTCGACTACTACGCCACTGGCAAGCTGCAAGTCGCGGTTGCCGAGAGCGTCATTGCCGGAATCGTCGAAGGCTGCCGGCTGGCCGGTTGCGCATTGGTCGGCGGCGAGACCGCCGAGATGCCGGGCATGTACCACGGCGCCGATTACGACCTCGCGGGGTTCTGCGTCGGAGTGGTCGAGCGCGACGGCATCATCGACGGCCGCCGGATCGCGCCCGGCGACACGATACTCGGTCTCGCCTCATCGGGCGCGCACTCGAACGGCTATTCTTTGATCCGGCGGCTGCTTGCGCTGGCATCGGTCGATGCCTCCACCATTTTGGAGGGTCAACCGCTGTTCGACCGGCTGCTCGCTCCGACGCGCATCTACGTACCCGCGATGCTGGCGCTCGCGAGGCAGCTGCCGGTGCATGGTTTCGCGCATATCACGGGCGGTGGCCTGACCGACAACATCCCGCGCGTACTGCCCGCGGGCTGCGCCGTCAGGCTGCGGCGCAGTGCCTGGCATCGCGACCCGCTCTTCGACTGGCTGCAGCGCACGGGCGGCATCGCCGACGCCGAGATGTACCGTACCTTCAACTGCGGTATCGGCATGGTGGCGATCGTGCCGTCGAGCGAGGCGGACGCGGCCCTCGCAGTGCTCGCGGCGCACGGGGAGCAGGCCAGCGTGATCGGCGAGGTCTGCGCCGGCGACGGCGGCGTCACCATCGACTGATGCCAGCAACGGGCGCCAACACACCGCGCTCCGCGGGTGGCGGCCGGCTGCGCGTTGCGGTGCTGATCTCCGGCACCGGCAGCAACATGATGGCTATCGACGACGCCTGCCGGGACGGGCGCATCGACGGCAGCATCGTGGGCGTGCTCTCGGACCGTTCCGACGCGCCGGGATTGCAGCGCGCCAGCGCGCGCGGCCTGTCGGTGCAGGCCCTGCCTTTCGCGCCCGGCGAAGCGCGGTGCGACCACGATCGGCGTCTGCTCGCGGCGCTGCAGGCGCTGGCACCCGATCTCGTGGTGCTCGCAGGCTACATGCGCATTCTTGATGCCGAGTTCGTCGAAGCGCTTGCGGGTCGCTTGCTCAACATCCATCCGTCGCTGCTACCCCGGCACAAGGGCCTCCACACCCACCGTCGCGTGCTCGAGGCCGGCGAAGGCGAGCATGGCGCCACCGTGCACTACGTCACCCGGGAACTCGACGGCGGCCCGGCGGTGCTGCAGGGGCGCATCCGCGTGCTTGCGGAAGACGACGAGCGGACGCTGCAGGCACGGGTGCAGCGCTGCGAACATGTGATCTACCCGACGGTGGTCCACTGGGTCGCGGCGGGACGCCTCCGCTGCGTGGACGGCGTGCCGCTGCTCGACGGCAGCGCGCTGGGCGCGCCGCTGGTCCGCGACTTCGACGCCTGAGGCACGGTAGCATCGCCCGCATGCGACTCTTCAGCCGCCGCCGATGTCTTGCCGCCGCCGCGCTGCTGCTACTGTCGGCGACGATCCGGGCCGACGCCGCCGGCGCCGAACTCGCGCCGTTCGCCGCAACCTACGAGGTGGTGTTCCGCGGCCTCAACGCCGGAACCAGCAGCCTCGATCTGACGCGCGAGGCGAATGGGCAATGGCGATACGTGTCGCGCAACAACGCCCGCGGGCTGTTCCGACTGGCCCTGCCTGGGGAGGTCCGCCAGACCAGCCTGTTTACTCTGGACGACTCCGGAGTGCGCCCGCTGCGCTACGTTGCGGATGACGGCACGAGTTCGACCAGCCGCGACATCCAACTCGATTTCGACTGGGCGGCAGGCAAGGTGCGCGGCCTCGCCGAGCAGATCAGGGTCGACTTGCCGCTGCAGCCGGGCCTGCAGGACGGCATGTCCGTGCAGATCGCCCTGATGCTCGCACTCGCCCGCGGCGAGACGCCGCGCGGCTACTCGATCATCGACAAGGACGTCATCAAGGATTACGTCTATGTCGGCGAGACTCCCGTACGCCTGCGGACGGCGGCCGGCGAACTCGACACCGTGGTCTGGGCCAGCCACCGGCCGGGCTCAAACCGCGTCACCCGTGTCTGGTACGCACCCGCCCTCGGGTACCTACCCGTACAGGCAGAGCGGCGCCGCGGAGACAAACTCGAGTGGTCGATGCGCCTGCAGCGCTGGCAGCGCTGAGTCTGGCGCATCAGGTACGCGGCAGCGTGACCCCGCGCTGGCCTTGGTACTTGCCGCCGCGGTCGCGGTAGGAAGTGCCGCAGATCTCGTCGCTCTCGAAGAAGAGCATCTGCGCCACACCCTCGTTGGCGTAGATCTTCGCCGGCAGCGGCGTGGTGTTGGAGAACTCGAGGGTCACATGCCCCTCCCACTCCGGCTCGAGCGGCGTCACGTTCACGATGATGCCGCAGCGCGCGTAGGTCGACTTGCCGAGGCAGACCACCAGCACGCTGCGCGGAATACGGAAGTACTCGACGGTGCGCGCCAGTGCGAAGGAGTTCGGCGGGATGATGCAAACGTCGGAGTCGACGTCGACGAAGCTCTTCTCGTCGAAGGCCTTGGGGTCCACGATCGTGGAGTTGATGTTCGTGAATATCTTGAACTCGCGCGCGCAACGCACGTCGTAGCCGTAGCTCGAAGTTCCGTAGGATACGATCCGCTGACCATCGACGGCGCGCACCTGTCCTGCCTCGAAAGGCTCGATCATGCGGTGACTCTCAGCCATGCGCCGGATCCAGTGGTCTGCCTTGATGCTCATGTGTCCTCGACGACGATTTTTGGAAAGGCGCCGCTACGATCGCGGGACCGCCGCGCGAGCTCGCCTGCAGTACGCCGCGCAAGCGCAAGGTAGCCGAGCGACCGGCTGCTGTCGGGCGCTGCGACGACACTCGGCCGACCGCCATCGGCCTCTTCGCGGATCTGCGAATCCAGCGGCAGCGAGCCGAGAAGCTGCACGCCGTACTGCGTTGCCATGCGCTCACCCCCGCCCGTGCCGAAGACATGCTCGGCATGTCCGCAGCGGCTGCACACGTGGACGGCCATGTTCTCGACGATGCCGAGCACAGGGACGTTTACCTTCTCGAACATGCGCAGGCCCTTGCGCGCGTCGGCCAGCGCGATGTCCTGCGGCGTGGTGACGATTACTGCGCCGGAGACCGGCACGCGCTGCGACAGGGTCAGCTGGATGTCGCCGGTGCCGGGGGGCATGTCCACGACGAGGTAGTCGAGTTCGCCCCAATCGGTGTCGGCGAGCAACTGGTTGAGCGCCGAGGTGACCATCGGCCCGCGCCACACCATGGGTTGCTCGACGTCCACCAGAAAACCGATCGACATCGCGACGATGCCATGCGCCTGCAGGGGAATCAGCCGCTTGCCGTCGCGCGTGGAGGGTCGCTCGCCCTGCAGCCCGAGCATGATGGGCTGGCTGGGGCCGTAGATGTCGGCATCCAGCAGGCCCACCCGCGCGCCCTGCGCCGCCCACGCGAGCGCGAGGTTGACGGCGACCGTGCTCTTGCCGACGCCGCCCTTGCCGGAGGCTACCGCCACCACATTGCGGATCCCGGCGAGCGGCGCGAGACCGCGCTGCACTGAATGCGTGGCGATGCGCGACTGCAGCGTCAACTCGAGTGCAGCGACCGGGATTCCCGCGTCGTGCAGGTGCTGCAGCAATGCTGCGCGCAACCCCTCGAGCATGCCGCCCGTGGGCAGCCCGAGCTCGAGGGTGATCTGCAGCCCGTCGGTGGTTCCAGCGACGGCGCGAACCGCGCGCGCATCGGCAAGCGTCTGCCGCAGATTGGGTTCGAAAAAACGGCCGATTTCGGCTTCGATGACGGCGAGGTCTGCAGTGTCGGACATCCGCCGATTCTAGCGTTCGCGGGGTCCGGGCGTGCATCCCTGTGCGATAATTCGATCATGAACCCGGTCACGCCCCGCAGGATCCTCGTCACCAGCGCTCTGCCCTACGCCAACGGTCCGCTGCACCTCGGCCACATCATCGAGGCCGTGCAGACCGACGTTTGGGCGCGCTTCCAGCGCATGTGCGGCAACGATTGCATCTACGTATGCGCGGAGGACACTCACGGCACACCGGTCATGATCAAGGCGCAAGCAGAGGGGATTACGCCCGAGCAGCTCATCGCCCGCGTCGCCGAGGAACACCGCGCAGGCTACGCCGGTTTCCTGATCGGTCACGACCAGTTCCACAGCACGCACAGCGACGAGAACCGCTACTTCACCGACCTGATGTTCGACCGGCTGCAGCGCGCCGGACACATCGTGCGGCGCAGCGTCCGCCAGGCGTATGACGAGGCGGCTGGCATGTTTCTTCCAGACCGCTACGTCCGCGGCAGCTGCCCGCAGTGCAAGGCGCCGGAACAGTACGGCGACAGCTGCGAGGTCTGCGGAGCGACGTACACGCCGGCAGACCTTATCGAGCCCCGCTCCACCCTGAGCGGCACGCCGCCGGTATGGCGTGAATCCGACCATCTTTTCTTTGCGCTGGGCCACTTCGAGACCATGCTGCGCGAGTGGGTTGCCAGCGGAACACTGCAGGAATCGGTGCGCGCGAAGCTCGACGAATGGTTCGCCGCCGGGCTGCAGGACTGGGACATATCCCGCGACGCGCCCTACTTCGGCTTCGAGATCCCCGGGAATCCCGGCAAGTACTTCTACGTTTGGTTCGATGCACCCATCGGTTACCTCGGCAGCTTCAAGGCGCTCTGCGACCGACGCGGACTCGACCTGCAGGAGTATCTCGAGCCGCAGAGCGGCACGGAACTGCATCATTTCATCGGCAAGGACATCAGCTACTTCCACACCCTGTTCTGGCCCGCCGTGCTGCACGGCTCGGGGTACCGCCGGCCGACCGCAGTACATGTACACGGGTTCCTGACCATCAACGGCCAGAAGATGTCCAAGTCGCGCGGTACCTTCATCACTGCCCAGCGATACCTCGACCTGCTGCCACCCGAGGCGCTGCGCTACTACTTCGCGGCGAAGCTCGGCCCGGGCGTCGACGACATCGACCTGTCGCTCGAGGACTTCACCGCCCGCGTCAACTCGGACCTCGTGGGCAAACTCGTCAACATCGCCAGCCGCTGCGCGGGCTTCGTTGCCCGCGGCGGCGGTCGGCTAGCGCCGGCTCTGCCCGACCCCGCCCTGCACGACGAGTTCGCCAGCGCCGCGCGCCGACTCGCGGCACTCTACGAGAGCCGCGACTACGCGCAAGCGATGCGTGAAGTCATGCTGTTGGCCGACCGTGCCAACCAGTACGTCGACAGCCACAAGCCGTGGGCGCTTGCCAAGGATCCCGCGCGTGCGGCCGATGCGCTTGCTGTCGCTACGCAGGGCATCAATCTGTTTCGCATACTCATGATCTACCTCGCTCCGGTGCTGCCGGCGATGGCCTGCCGGGCGGCCGCTTTCCTCGGCGCTCCGCTGGCGCGCTGGGACGAGGTGGGCTTACCGCTGCTGGACGCGCCGCTGCAGCCTTATCAGCCGCTTGTGCAGCGACTCGAGCCGGCAGTGGTCGCCAAGCTCGTCGCCGCGTCGTCACCGGCACCATCACCGGCACCATCACCGACACCAGCAGCCGCCACTGCGGCGGCGCCGTCGCCAACGGCGCCGCAGGCTGCGGCCGTCGTCACACTCGAAGATTTCAGCAAGCTCGACCTGCGTGTCGCTGCCGTGGTGGACGCCACCAACGTCGAAGGGTCGGACAAACTGCTCAAGCTGCTGCTCGATGTCGGCGGCGAGCGGCGCACGGTGTTCTCGGGGATTCGCAAGTCATACACGGCGGAGTCGATGGTCGGCCGCAAAGTCGTGGTGATTGCCAACCTCGCACCCCGCAAGATGCGCTTCGGCGTTTCCGAGGGCATGGTGCTCTGCGCGTCCGGCGAGGGCGAGCCGGTCTTCCTGCTCGCGGCCGACGAAGGCGCGGCTGCCGGCATGAAGGTTTCCTGATCCCCGCGGAGCCACCGTCGTGATGTCTGCGGACGTCGAGGCCATCCACGACCTGCTGCCGCAGACGCAATGCACGCGCTGCGGCTACCAAGGCTGCCTGCCGTACGCCCGGGCCATTGCCGTCGGCGAGGCGCCGATCAACCGCTGCCCCCCCGGGGGGGCGGCGACCATCGGTCGGCTGGCAGCGCTGCTCGGTCGCGAGCCGCTGGCTCTCGATCCGAGCTGCGGCAGCGAGGGACCGGCGATGGTCGCCGTGATCGATGAGTCACGCTGCATCGGCTGCGCCCGTTGCCTGCCGCCGTGTCCGGTCGACGCGATCATCGGCGCGCCGCGGCAGATGCACACGGTGCTGAGCACACTGTGCACCGGCTGCGAACTGTGCATCGCACCCTGTCCGGTGGATTGCATCTCGCTGGTCGAGCGTTCGACGCTCGGTGGCGCGGCGTCCGCCCCTGCGCCCGCCGTCAACCTGCGTCGCTATGACGCACACGAACGGCGCCGCGAGCAGCGCGAACGCCAGCGCCTGCAGCGGCTCGCCGAACGCAAACAACGCGCCCCGCAGGAGGCGGGATGAAAGCGGAGCAGCGACAGGAAATGTTCGCGCGGCTGCGCGACCGCAACCCGCAGCCGACCACCGAGCTCGAATACGCCAGCCCCTTCGAACTGCTGGTGGCCGTGATTCTCTCCGCGCAGGCGACGGACAAGGGGGTCAACATCGCCACCCGCAAACTGTTCCCGCGGGCGAACACTCCGGCCGCCATTCTGGCACTGGGCGAGGCGGGGCTCGTGGAGTACGTGAAGACCATCGGTCTCTACAAAGGCAAAGCCAAGAACATCATCGCCACCTGCAGGCTCCTGCTCGAGCGGCACGGCGGAGAGGTGCCGCGGGATCGCGACTCGCTGGAGTCGCTGCCCGGCGTCGGTCGCAAGACAGCCAACGTGGTACTCAACACTGCCTTCGGCGAACCGACGATGGCGGTCGACACACATATCTTCCGGGTTGCCAACCGAACCGGCCTCGCGCCCGGCAAAACGGTGCTGGCGGTCGAAAAAAAGTTGTTGCGCAACGTGCCGTCCGAGTTCCTGCAGGATGCCCACCACTGGTTGATTCTGCACGGCCGCTACGTCTGCAAGGCGCGCAAACCAGCCTGTCCGGCCTGTGTGATCGCCGACCTCTGCGGCTACCGACGCAAGACCCGGGCGGACGGTTGAGCATGCTCTTCGGCAGTTCACGCGACGAGTTGCGGCGTACGTGGCAGCAGGCCTGGCAGCGGGCCGGCAGCGGGGCCGTGCTCACCGCACTCGAAACGCAGCTCGTCGCACTGGTCCGCGAACACCCCGAGTACCACGGCTGGCTGGAGCGCGGCGAGGAGGCCCTGCAGGCCGAGTTCCTGCCGCAAGCCGGTGCGAGCAATCCCTTTCTGCACCTCTCCATGCACCTCGCACTGCGTGAACAGGTGGCGACCGACCGCCCGCGGGGAATCACGCGCATCCATGCCGGGCTCGCACGGCGCGGCGACGCGCACGAGGCAGAACACCGCATGATGGAGGCCTTGGGCAAGGCGCTGTGGGAGGCGCAGCGCGCCGGACGTGCACCGGACGAGCGCGCCTACCTGGAGGATCTCAAGCGGCTGGCGACTTCTTCCGTGGCACGTAGAGGTCCGTGAGCGTCCCCTCGAAGGCCTCGGCCGCGAACGCGATCGACTCTGACAGCGTCGGGTGCGGATGGATCGTCAGCCCGACGTCTGCGGCGTCGGCGCCCATCTCGACGGCAAGCGCCACCTCGGCAATCAGTTCGCCGGCGTTCGGCCCGACGATCCCGCCGCCGAGGACACGGTGGGTCTGCGGATCGAACAGCAACTTGGTGAAGCCTTCGTCCCGCCCCTGCGCCAGCGAGCGGCCGCTGGCTGCCCAAGGGAACATCCCTTTCTGGGCGACAATCCCCCGCGCCTTCGCCTCGGTTTCCGTGAGGCCGACCCAGGCCACCTCCGGATCGGTGTAGGCGACCGAAGGGATGACGCGTGCATCAAACGCCCGCTTCTCGCCGGCGATGACCTCGGCTGCCACCTTGCCCTCGTGCGTCGCCTTGTGCGCGAGCATCGGCTGCCCGACGATGTCGCCGATGGCAAAGATATGCGGCACGTTGGTGCGCATCTGCCTGTCCACGGCGATGAAACCGCGGGCATCCACCTCGACCCCGGCCTTGCCCGCATCGAGCAGCGCACCGTTCGGCCGGCGGCCGACCGCAACCAGCACCCTGTCGTAAAGCGTCGGCGCGGGAGCTCCCTCCCCCTCGAAGACGACCCTCAACCCGGCGCTCTCGGCGGTGACCGCCTTTACCTTGACGCCAAGGAGAATCTGCTCGTAGCGCTTGCGCAAGCGTCTCTCCAGTGGCTTGACGAGATCCGGGTCGGCGCCCGGCATCAGCTGGTTCATCACCTCGACCACGCTCACACGCACGCCGAGGGCGTCGTAGACACAGCCCATCTCGAGACCGATGATGCCGCCGCCGATCACCAGCAGCCGTTGCGGCAGATCGCGCAACTCCAGCGCTTCGGTGGAGTCCATCACCCGCGGATCCTGCGGGACAAACGGCAGGCGGACCGGCTCCGATCCAGCGGCAATGATGCAGTGGTCGAAACTGATCGACGTGAGGGAGCCGTCGTCACCGACCACCTCCAGCACCCGCGGCGCGATGAACCGCCCACTGCCGCGCAGTACGCCCACCTTGCGCTGTCTCGCCAGCGCCTCGAGCCCGCCCGTGAGCTTGCGCACCACACCGCTCTTCCATGCACGCAGACGTGCCGCGTCGATCTGCGGTGGGCCGAAAACGACCCCGTGCTCGGCCATTGCAGCAGCCTCGTCGATGACTTTCGCCGCATGCAGCAGCGCCTTCGAAGGTATGCAACCAACGTTGAGGCAGACCCCACCGAGGGTCGGCCAGCGCTCGACGAGCGTGACCTCGAGACCGAGATCAGCGGCGCGGAAGGCGGCCGTGTAGCCACCGGGGCCGGCGCCGAGCACCAGCAGCGACGTGTGCCGCGCGACTCCAGGCACGGGACCCCGAAGCACCGGCGATGGCGCCGCGACGGGCGCGGGTGCAGCTGCGGGCGCAGCGGTAACCTCGGGCGCGGGCGCAGTCACGGGCGCAGGGGTAGCCACGGGTGCGGGCGCATCAGCCGTAGCGGCCGCCCTGTCCTGCTCCACGGCAAGCCGCAAGATGATGCTGCCGGTGGAAAGCTTGTCGCCCTTGGCGACCAGGAGCTCGGTGACCCGCCCGGAGATCGGCGCCGGCACGTCCATCGAAGCCTTGTCGGTTTCGAGCGTCACCAGCGGCGCCTCGATCTCGACGAGATCACCGACCGCAACGAGCACGTCGATCACGGGGACCTGGGCGAAATTGCCGAGGTCGGGAACGCGGATGTCCTCGATTTTCATGGCGCGCGCCTCAGCCGCGGAAGGCGCGGACCAGCTCCGCGGGGCTGGCAAGACGACCCGCAAGCCAGCTGGTGAAGCGGACGCCTTCGGCACCGTCGATCACGCGGTGATCGTAGGACAACGACAGGGGAAGCGTCAGCCGCGGCACGAACGCACCGTCACGCCATACCGGTTTCGGGACCGCGCGCGAGACGCCGAGAATCGCGACTTCAGGCGCGTTGATGATCGGCGTGAAGGCGGTACCGCCGATCCCGCCGAGGCTGGACACCGTGAAGCAACCGCCCTGCATCTCCGTGCCAGCGAGCTTGCCGCTGCGCGCGCGCGCGGCGAGCGCGGCGAGCTCACCCGCGATGGCAAACACGTCCTTGCGATCGGCATCGCGGATCACAGGGACCAGCAGGCCGTTCGGGGTATCGGCGGCGAAGCCGAGATGGAAGTATTTTTTGAAGACGAGGTTCTGTCCACTCTCATCGAGCGAGGCGTTGAAGTTGGGGAACTCGGCGATCGCGCGCACGCAGGCGGCGATGATGAACGCCAGCGGCGTAAGCTTCACGTCGCGTGCCGCAGCCTCGTCCCGCAGCGAATTGCGCAGCGTCTCGAGTTCGGAGATGTCGGCCTCGTCAAACTGGGTGACATGGGGGATGTTCACCCATGATGCGTGCAGGCGCGGCCCGGAGATCCGCCGCACCCGGCCGAGCGGTCGCACCTCGATTTCGCCAAAGGCCGCATGATCGACTGCCGGCACCCGCGGTAGCGCCGGCGGCGGCGCGGCGGCGGAGAGATCCTGCAGAGCCTTCTTCACCCAGGCCTTGACGTCCTCGTGGGTGATCCGCCCCTTTGCGCCCGAACCACGGACCCGGGCGAGATCGACGCCGAGTTCACGGGCGAGGCGCCGCACCGAGGGCCCGGCGTGCGCGCGTGCGAAGCCGCCCTCCTCGATAGGCGCCAGATCGGCACGTCCGCCCGGTATGGCCTGCGGCGCGCTGTCCGCCGGGACGGCGGTCGGTGCGGCGATGGCGGGTGGCGCAACGGCGGTGACAGGTGGCGCTGCGGCCGCAGGCACTGCCCCGGCTGGCGCGGCCGTCGCGGTCACCAGGGTCGCGGGAACCGGCGCGCCCGAGAGCTCTACGGTCGCGACGAGGTCACCGGAGTTGACCTTGGCGCCACGCGCGATGTGCAGCGAACGCACCGTCCCGGTGACCGGCGAGGGTACATCCATCGTCGCCTTCTCGGTCTCGAGCGTCGCGATGGCCGAGTCGATCTCCAGCATGTCGCCGGGCTTGACCAGCGTCTCGATGACCACGACGTCCCTGAAGGAGCCGAGATCGGGAACACGTATTTCTTTGAGAGCCATGGCGCGTCGGGTCCGTCAGCAGACGAGCGGATTGGGCTTTGCGGCATCGATGCCGAGCGAGCGCAGCGCGTGCTGCACGGTCGCGAGCGGCAGCTTACCCTCGTCGGCAAGCGCACGTAGCGTAGCCAGAACGATGAAGCGCCGGTCCACCTCGAAGTGGTGACGCAGCGCCTCGCGTGCATCGGAGCGGCCATAGCCGTCGGTCCCGAGCACGACGTAGCGGCCCGGAACCCACTGGCGGATCTGCTCGGGCACGTTGCGCACGTAGTCGCTGGCGGCAACGAAGGGGCCGGTGCGGCCGGCAAGCGTCGTGGCGACGTGCGGAATCCGCGGGGTGGCGTCGGGATGCAACAGGTTCCAGCGTTCGCAATCGAGGGCCTCGCGGCGCAACTCGTTCCAGCTGGGAGCGGACAACACCTCGCTTGCCACCCCGAAGTCGCTGGCCAGCGTTTCCGACGCCGCGATGACCTCACGCAGGATGGTGCCGGAGCCG
>JBILMF010000113.1:0-10568 GCA_044375655.1 Steroidobacteraceae bacterium
GAGATGCTCGCAGCGGATATCGATGCCGTGCAGCGGACCAACCTGCTCGGCATGATGCTGGCCTCGCAGATCGCCCTGCGCGGCATGCAACAGCAGGGCGGCGGCACGATCTACAACATGGAAGGCTTCGGTTCCAACGGCATGGTCACGCCCGGCATGGGCCTCTATGGGGCCAGCAAGTTTGCACTCACCTACTTCAACAAGGCGCTGCTCGCGGAAACCGGCGCGGGGCCGGTGAAGGTCTGCTACCTGAGCCCGGGCATCGTGATCACCGACCTGTTGCGGCGCGACGTGGGCAGCAACAACCCGCGGGAGCTTGAGCGCACGCGGCGCATCTACGACATCCTCGCCGACCGTGTCGAGACGGTGACACCATGGCTGACCGAACGCATCCTGAAACCGCAAAAGGCCGGCAGCCGCATCGCCTGGTTGACGGGCCGCAAAGCGGCCGGGCGGTTCCTGATGTCGCTCGTGCGCAAGCGGCGCGTGGTCACGGACGCCGACCTCGCAGCGGGTTGAACGCCCGACGCGCGCCGTGACCTACGGCAGCGCGGCGACCGTCCCCTCGCGCCGCGGATCCGCAGCCCCTTCGAGCCGCCCGTCCGCGCGCAGGCGCACGGCGTGCAGTCCGGAGTCCTCGCCCCCGGAGCCGCGGAACTGGTGACCCATTGACGCCAGTTCATCGAGCAGGCTCTGCGGTGCGCGTCCCTGCTCGGCAACGACGCGTGTTCGTGCGATGAAGTTAGGCAGGTCGACTGCCTGCTGCGGCGTCAGGTTCCAGTCGAGCATGCCGACGATCGCCTTGCTGACGTAGGCGATGATCGCGTTGCCGCCCGGCGAACCGACCGCGAGCTCGAAGCGGCCGTCGCGGAAGACCATGGTGGGCGACATGGAGGAGCGCGGCTTCTTGCCCGGCGCCACCGCGTTGGCGATCGGCGCTCCCGCATCGTCGACCGGACGGAAGCTGAAGTCGGTGAGCTGATTGTTGAGGAAGAAACCGCCCGCCATGCGCTGCGACCCGAAAAAGCTCTCCACGGTAGTAGTCATGGAGACCACGTTGCCGCGCCGATCGACGATCACGAAATGGCTGGTGCCGGTCGTTTCCCCGGTGGCGTCGCGGCCGCGGGCCTGAGCCCCTGGCGGCGTGCCGGCCTGTACGCGCGGGATGGCGCGCTCCGCACTCACCAGTGCCGCGCGCTCGCGCAGGTAGTCCCTGTCGATCAGCCCGGCGAGGGGCACCTCGACGTAACGGTCGTCGGCGACATAAGTGTCGCGGTCGGCGTACGCAAGACGCTGCGCCTCAATGAAATGATGCCAGCCCGCGGTGGTACCCGGCCCCATGGACGCCATGTCGAAGTTCTCGAGCGTACCCAGCACCGAAAGCACGGCAATGCCGCCCGACGACGGCGGTCGCATGCCGCAGACGAGATAGACCCGGTAGTTGCCGCAAACGGGCTCGAGCCGCTTGGGGCGGTAGGCACGCAAGTCCTCAAGCGACAGACTGCCCGACAGCGGTTCAGCGCGCGCCGCAGCGACTATCGCCGCGGCAAGCGGACCCTCGCGGAATGCCGCCGCCCCATGGCGCGCGATTAGGCGGACCGAGGCAGCGTACTCTCGATTGACAAGACGACTGCCCACGGGGAGCGCTGTCTTGCCGTCGATCGTGAGATAGGCGGCGGCGGCCGGCGCGAGCCCGCCGTGCTGCGCCGAGAGGTTGATCATCCGACTGAGGCGCGGCGATACGGCAAATCCCTGCTCGGCCAGCCGCTCGGCGGGTCGCCATGCGCGGCGCCATGGCAGACGGCCATGCTCGCGGTGCGCGAGTTCGAGCATCGCCACCACCCCGGGCACGCCGATCGAACGCCCGGAACGCACTGCATCGAGGAAGGGCAGCGGTCGCCCGGTCGCGTCGAGGAACATGTCGGGGGTAGCGCCGAGAGGTGCAACCTCGCGACCGTCGTAGGTCACGACGTCCCCGCTCGCCGCGTCGTAGAACACCATGAAAGCGCCGCCGCCCAAACCCGACGACTGCGGCTCGACGAGACCGAGCACGGCCTGAACTGCGATCGCCGCGTCGACCGCGGTTCCGCCCGCCCGCAGGATCTCGATACCGGCCTCGACAGCGTGCGGGTTGGCCGCAGCAACCATGGCGCCGGCACGCCAGTCCCGTACCGGCCGCGCCTCGATGACCGGCGCCGCGGCCGCAGCGGCGCACAGCAGCAGCGAGAGCGACCACGCCACCGCCGCCCGCGCGGCCAGCGGCAGCGCGGGTGCGTGCCGACTGCGGCTGGTCACAACAGCGCCTCGATATCCTGCTGCAGGCTCTCCGGCTTGTCGTTTGGCGCATAGCGACGCACGACCCGACCCTCACGATCGACGAGGAACTTGGTGAAGTTCCACTTGATGCCTTCGGTGCCGAGGATCCCCTTGGCCGCGCCCTTGAGATGCTCGAAGAGCGGATGCGCGCCGGAGCCGTTGACTTCGACCTTGGCGAACATCGGGAACGTGACGTCGTAGTTGAGGCGGCAGAAGTTGCGGATCTCGTCCTCGTTGCCCGGCTCCTGATGTCCGAACTGGTCGCAGGGAAAGCCGAGCACGGCGAACCCGCGGTCGGCGTACTTGCGCTGCAGAGCCTCGAGACCGGTGTACTGGGGCGTGAAACCGCACTTGCTGGCAACGTTCACCACCAGCAGCGCCTTGCCGGCGAACTCGCGCAGCGGCACCTCCTGACCGTCGATGGTGCGGGCGGAATAGTCGTATACGGTGTTCATCTTTCGCCTCCTGGATACTTGCGATGTGGGCGCTCGCGGGCGCCGGCACAGCGGCGGCCGCGCTGCTCGCGGACTGAGCCGGCGGTCAGCCGAAAGGCGCGACGCCGAACAACCACTCGTGCACTACCTTTACGAAGACGACGTACAGCACGAGCCCGCCGACGACCACGATGGCGTCGTTGACGATGCCACCGGACGCGGCGGCCGGCGCCGACGCGGGCGCCGGCACGGCACGCCTCTTGAGCGAGATGCGGTCGAGCACCGCCCAGACGAGGAAACCACCGAACAGCAGCACGTCGGCCAGCATGCCGTTGGCGAGCAGATGCGAGAGGGCCCAGAGCTTGACCGCCAGCAGCATGGGGTGCTTAGCGAGCCGCTTGATGCGACCTGGCAGATAGGTGGCCAGCAGCAGCGAGAACACCGGCAGCATGAGCAGCGCGGCCAGATGCCGCAGCCCAGCGGGCGGCACGTAGAGCAACTGCGGCTCGAAGCGCAGCATCGAGTAGCCCCGGATCATCAGCACGAAGCCGACCAGCGAGACCAGCGAGTAGAGAAGCTTCCAGCGACCGGCGCCCCAGGCGGCGATGCGCGCGTCGCGAAAACCGGGAGCGACGATCGCCACCGAGTGCATCGCGAAGAAAATCAGCATGCCAACGAGCATCGTGATCATGTCTCACCCCTCTTGAGTTGGCCGACAACGGCCCGCAGGGCACGCAGTCGACGCGTGCTTCCGACGGATCGTTACTGTAGCGGATCGGCGGGCGGTATTGCGCGGCTGCCGGGTTCGGGCAGCTGCCGCCTTCAGTCCGCGAGCGACAGGTACTGCGACGGCAGTGCAAGCCCGGGGTTGTCCACCCAGCCGCGCACCCGTCCAGCGACCAGCCGGTGCGTGACGCCCGAATAAAGTGGGATTACCGGCAGCTCACGCAGCACGATGCGCTCCACCTCGAAGTACAGACGCGCGCGTTCTGCCGCGGCCACCTGACTCTCGGCCAGCGCAATCAGGCGGTCGACCTCGGGATTGGCGTAGCCCGAATAGTTCAGGAACGAGCCGCTCTGGAACCGACCAATGAAGCTCGCGGCACTCTGCACCGCCGAGAACGGCCCATAGTCCATCAGGTCGAAGTCACCGGCCTCGAGCGCGAGGCTGTAGGCGCGCGATTCGAGCCCGCGCGCCTCGATGCGCACGCCGAAGGGCGCCCACATGGCATCGAGCGCGAGATAGGTACGCTGGGTGAGCGGATTGCTCGAGTAGATAAGTACGAGCCGCCGCGGGCGGGATCGGTCGAGACCGAGTTCGGACGCCAGACGCGCCGCTGCAGCGCGCCGCTGTGGCGTATCGAGGGCGGCGTGCGCCGGCGCCGCGCGCCGCGGGTAGTCGGCGACCGCCACGGGCACCAGGCTCTCGCTCGGCGCTTCACCGAGCTGGCGCACATTGCCCGCGAGCCGCGGGCGGTCCACGGCGAGCGCCAGCAGCTCGCGAAATCTTTGATCGCGCAGTTCGGGCCGGCGCAGGTTCAGTCCGACCCAGCCGCCGCCGTAGAACGGCACCGAACGCAGGTTGGCGGCCAGCTCGCGGCGGGCGATCGCGAATTGCGCCGGCTCGCCGATCTGCGCGACGTCGAGATCGCCGGTGCGGAAGGACCGCAGGCGCGCAGCGTCGTCGATGCCCATCACCCACTCGAGGCGCGGCAGCCGCGGACGCGCCGCGGCGCCTACCCACAGCGGGTTGGGCTCGAGTGCCAGCGTGCCGTTCTGCGCCCAACTGACGGGCCGCCAGGGTCCGTTGACCACCATTGCCGGGGGCTTGGCCCAGTCGCGCCCGGCGGCGGCAATGGCGTGGGTCGGCACGAGGTAGGCGAGCGCCAGCAACTTCAGCAGGTCGGTTTCGGCGCGCTCGAGGTCGATAAGCAGCCGGTCCGGTGCCGTCGCCCGCACGCCGAGGGCGGTGGCCGCGCCCCGACCCTCGCGCAGCGCGCGGGCTCCGCGGATCGCGTCGTAACGATAGGCCAGCAGCGCGCCAGTGGCCGGCGAGAGCAGCCGGCGCAGGCTCGCCACCGCATCGTCCGCGGTGAGCGCGCGGCCGTCCGACCAGCGAACTCCGGCATGCAGACGGAATTCGTAGCGTCGGCCATCCGCGCTCACCGACCACTCGCGCGCGCAGCCCGGGACAATCGCACCGCGCGCATCGACGGCAGTCAGCCCGAGGAACAGGTCCGGCGCGATCTCCATGTCTGCCGCGGAGATCGAGCGGTGCGGATCAAGACTCGTGAGATTGCCACCTCTGGAGCGGCGCAGTGTGCCGCGCGCGCCCGCCGATCGGACGCCCGTGCGCGCCAGGGCCGCCTCCGCGGCGACGAGCGCGAGGCCGGCCTGCAGCACTCCGGCTAGGAAGCGACGGCGCCGCACGCCAGCCCCCTCAGCGCCCATCGCGGGCGCGCACCCGGCTGAGGAAGAGGGCACCAAGAATCGCAAGCAGCGCGGAGATCACGAACGGCGCCGCCGGACCGAGCTTGAAGTAGATCGGCCCCGACAGGGCGGGACCGACGATACGACCTGCGCTGCTCGAGGCATTGAACATGCCCATGACCGCGCCCCGCGAACCCGCGTCCGCCTCGAAAGAGACGAGGCTGGTGATCGCCGGCAGGAACAGTCCATTGGCAAGCCCGAAGATGCAGATCGCCGCCCACACCATGGCGTCGTTCTGCGCGACCGCGAACAGCAGCAGGCCGCAGGCGACGCCGACTATGGAGCCGAGCGAGACGCGCTGCTCGCCGAAACGCTTGACCAGCGGCCCGACGAGACCCGCCTGGCCGGCGGCCGAGAACAGGGCGAAGACCATGAAGTGCAACCCGATGTCACGCAGCGAATAGTTGAACAGGTCGCGCCCCCAGAACTGGAACACCGACTGCATCGCACCGGCGGCGACGGCAACGAACAACGAGGCCGTGACCAGCCCAAGCAGCACGGGGTTGTCGCGCAGCCCAGCGAGCACGGTCCTCCCGGGCGCGGCGGCGGGCGCGGCGTCAGGCAACGCATCGGCGGCGGGCGCGGCGTCATGCAGCGCGTCCGAAGCTCGGCGGAGAGGCTTGCGTAATTCTTTGGGCAAACTCTCCGGCAGCAGAAAGATGGTACCAACCAGCGCAACCACCGATAGCGCCGCCGAGGCGAGCGCTGGCCAGTGCATGCTCGGCACGCCGTCCATCGTGCCCAGCAGGCCACCGAGCGGCGGGCCAACGGCAAAGCCGATGCCGAAGGCCGAAGCCACGATGCCGAGCCCCTTGGCGCGGTTGCGGTTGTCGGTGACGTCGGTGGCGTAGGCGAAGGCCGCCGCGAGGTTGCCGGAGGCGATGCCGCCAAACGCACGGGAGAGCAGCAACGATTCGAGGGTCGAGGCGTAGGCGAGCCAGACGAAGGCGATCACGGTTGCGGCGGTGCTGACGATGAGGATGGGTTTGCGGCCGTAGGCATCGCTGCAGCGTCCCCAGATGGGCGTGGCGAGCAGCTGGAACAGCGAGAACACGCCAGCGCCACCGAAGGTCTTCCAGAAATCGGACGCGCCGAGCGCCTCGGCAACGAAAGGGAACGGAATGGTGGTGATGCCGAACCCCGCCAGGCTGATGAACACCACCAGCCACAAGACGCCAAGTCGTTGCATGTTCCCTGCCGTACCAGCTGCCCTGTGGAGTTGAATGGGACCCGGCGCGAGCCGCTCGTCCGCCACCGCCAGCGCAGACCGATCATCCGCGCGCTGCCAGCGCGCACCGATTATCCGCCGCCGCCCCGGCGCGCCGTAGCGTACACCGGTGCTCAACCGCGGGCCGGTCGCATCGATCCCGCGTAGACAGCCCGCCCGGCACGCAGTTCGAGTTCATGCGTCGCGTTGTCCGGCCACTCGTCGCGGTGGTGGCTGCTCAGCACCACGGCGCCGCCCGCGGCGACGAACGCCTCGATACGCTGCCGCAGCACCGCGCGGCTGTCGCCATCGATGCCGCCCAACGCCTCGTCGAGCAGCAACAGACGCGGCCGAGCGACAAGGGCGCGGGCGAACAGCACGCGTCGCACCTGACCCCAGGAAAGCGTGCGCAGCGGCAGCGCGGCGATTGTCTCCATCGCGAATCCGCGCAACGTGGCCAGCGCCCGGCGCCGCTCGGCCGGAGACGGCGGCTGGTCGAGTCCGATGCTGCTGCGCAGGCCGCTCACCACGTTCTCGAGCACCGTCTCGCCGGGCGGCGGATTCGCCTGCAGATGCGGCGCGACGATCGCGCACCAGCGGCGGAACCGCTCCAGCGGCACGCCGCGCTCGATGCCGGCGCGACGGATCCGCCCGCCGAGCGCCGCCGGATGATCACCGTAGATGCTGCGCAGCAGCGTGCTCTTGCCGGCGCCGTTCGACCCATGAACCACCCAGCATTCCCCGGGACGGACCGCAAAGTCGATGCGGCGCAGCACGGCCCGATACTCCAAATAGACGTCGACTGCCTCGAAAGAGACCAGCGGCGCGGCCACGGGCTGCGGCCTGCGAACCCCCGAGGCGACCGTCGCGCTGCGCCGCGACGGCACGACGCGATCCGCCACGAGCAAGGGCCCCTTGCGCAGCAGACGGCCACCCGCGAGCTCCGCGATGTGGGTGGCCGAAACCGGGATCTCCTCGCGGCGATGCGTCGAGAGCACCCAACTGCCCGGGTGCAGATCGAGTGCCCGCAACGCCCGTCGCCGGTTGCGCGCATCGAGTCCGCCGAGCAGTTCATCGAGCAGCAGGCAGGGCGCGCCCGTGGCCAGCGCCCTCGCGAGCAGCACGAGGCGGCGCTCGCCGAATGACAGCTCGAGCATGCGGCGCTCGGCAAGCCGCGAGAGACCGACGAGCGTCAGCAGTCTGAGTGCGCGCCGCCGCCGGCGCGCGTCGAGCCGCCCCTGCGGGATATCGCTGCGCGTGAGGCCGGTGCCCACCACTTCGAGGGCGGTGAAGTTCCAGTCGTGCCGCTCGTGGCGGTCCTGCCGCTCGGGCCCGACATAGGCGATCCGCGGCAGCGCCTCGGGCAGCGTTTGTGGGCGACCGCGCCAAAGATAATGACGCTGCTCGCAGCACTCGGGATCGGGCCAGACCGCGCCAGCGAGCAGCTTGAGCAACTGGGTCTTGCCCGCACCGTTGGCGCCGATCAGCACCCAGCGCTCGCCGTGCCGCAATCGCCAGTTGATGTCATCGAGTATGCGTCGGCCGTCGCGATGCAGCGCGACACCGGTCAACTCGATCCGCAGCCCGCGCTCAGATCGCGAGGCCCGCACGGCTACCCTCCTGCGTCGCCACCAGCAGCGAACGCGGCGCATAGCAGTCGCCGACCAGCCGCACCTCGACGCCCGCCGCCCGTAACGGTGCGGCGAGTCCGTCCTCGGGGACACGCGCGCAGGCATGGGCCAGCAGTGCCACATCGTCGAGCACCGCACGCTCGCGGCCAACCAGAACATCCTCGAGCGCGAGCCGGCCCTCCGCGACCCGCTCGTCGAACACCGGTTCGGCGTAGCGATGCACGGCGACGTCGAGCGCCGCGAGCCGACGGTGGATGCCTTGGCGGTTGACCAGGGCCTCCTCCTCGGCGAGCCCCTCGCGCGGTGTAACGATGGCGACCCGTGCATAGTGGGCTGCGAGCCTCTGCACGGTCGCATAGGTGAAGGCGCTGTGGTCGTGATCGTAGACTACTGCGAGGCCCGGCTGCCGATTCGCAGGGGGCGGCCGCGCCAGCAGGCGACGGGCAAGCGTACGCACGTCGGGGAACAGGTCGGGGTCGCGGTAATCTTCGGGCAACCACGCGGGCCACCCCGGGGCGGCCCCGCCTGCGAGCACCACGACCGCCGGCTCGAGTGCCAGTACCTGCGCGGCGCCCACGCGCTGCCCGAGTTCGAAGCGCACGCCGCCGGCACGGGCGCGCAGATACTGGTAATCGTAAACACTGCTCAAGTTCTCGCCGCCCGGCAGCAGCGCGTGCAAGCGGGTCTTGCCGCCAACCTCGGGCGAGGCGCCGAACACCGTCACCTCATGGCCGCGGGCGGCGGCCACCCACGCGGCCTCGAGGCCCGCGGGCCCGGCGCCCACAACCACCACCCGTCGCGATCGCGTCGCACGCGCCGGCTTCCAGTCCGCTTCGTCAGGCTCGCCGACCCGTGGGTTGTTGTCGCAGGCGAGCGTGCCCTGCGCGATGATCGCCCCCCAGCAGGTGTTGCAAGACACGCAGTAACGGATCTCGGCTTCGCGGCCGCTCGCCGCCTTCGCCGGCCACGCCGCATCGGTGACAAGCGGACGACCGAGCATCACGAGGTCGGCGAGGCCGTCGCGTACCACCCGCTCGCCCTCGTTCGGATCGGTGATCAAGCCGAGCGCACCGATCGCCACGCCCGGCGCGAGGCGACCGAGCTGCGCGATGCGTGAAATCCAGGGCGAGCGCGGCCCGTGCAGATCGGGCAGATGCCAGCCGAGATGCCGCGAGTGCGACCCCCAGCACCAGGTCAGATAGTCGATCGCGCCGGTCGCATGTACGAGCCGCGTGATGGCCTCCGCCTCGCCACCATCGATGCCTTCCGGCAAGCCGTCCTCGGCCGGCAACTTGACGCCGATGAGGAACTCGTTGCCGCACCGGGCACGCAGCTCAAGACACAGCTCGACGAGCAACCGCGCCCGCCCCGCCGTGTCGCCGCCGTAACGGTCGCGACGCCGGTTCGAGCGGGCGGCGAGGAACTGGTGGAACAAATGTCCATGCCCCGCCGAGATCTCGACGCCAGCGAAGCCGGCATCGCGCAGGATCACGGCACCGGCGGCGAAATCACGTACCAGCGCGGCGACCTCGTCGGTGTCGAGAGCATGCGGTACCGTCCAGCTCAGATCGTCAGGCAGCGCCGAGGGGCCGATCGCGTCATGACTGCGTCCGGCCTGGTGGCGACCACGACCCGGATCCTGCACCTGCCCGAGCAGCAGCGCCCCGGCAGCGCGCACCTCTCCCGCCCAGCGCTCGAGACCGGCTCGGTTCGCGGCCTCGAGCACTCGCACCTTTTGCGGGTTGCGCTGTCGCGGCAGCAGGTTGAGCGGTTCGCTGACCAGCATCGCCGCACCACCCCTGGCGCGGTTCACGTGATAGTCGACGAGCTTGTCGGTGACCCGGCCATCGGCCACATAGCGCGTGCTCATCGAGGCATGCACCACGCGGTTGCGCAAGGTCACATGGCGCAGCGTCAGCGGCGAAAACAGCCGCGGGTAGGCCTCGCTCATCCGGCGCCGAACATGTAGGACACGCCGCCACCGCCCTGCACATGCTCGGCGAACACCGACTGCGGCGCAAAGCCCGCCTCGATGAGTCGCGCGCGCATGTCCTCGGCGGCGAACTGCGACCAGAACGGCTCGCCGTTCCAGCGGTCCTGCCAGGCGTTCATCACCTGATCCTCGAGCCCGAGACGCGATACCTGGGTCGGCACATCGGCATGCACCATCAGACCGCCCGGGGCGAGCACACGGCGGCACTCGCGCAGGATGCGCGGCAGATGCTCCCGATTGGTCTCGTGGAACATGATGTTGGAAATGACGAGATCGAAGCTGCCGTCCGCAAAGCCGGTGGCGGCGGCGTCGCGCTGGTGGAAATGGATGGCAACGCCGCGCTCCTCGGCCGCCAGATGCGCGTAGCGCAGCAGCCCCGCGGCAACGTCGATGGCGTGGTACTCCGCCTGCGGATGAGCGAGCGCGATCGGCTGCGCGTGCACACCGATCCCGCAGCCGAGATCGAGGATGCGCCGCGGCCTGAATCCCGGGCGCCG
>JBILMF010000114.1:0-10375 GCA_044375655.1 Steroidobacteraceae bacterium
CAAACGCCGCCGATGTCGTCCTCTACAGCGAACTCACCGACCGGGACGCCCTCGCGGCCTACCAGTCGCATCCGCTGCACCTCGCGGTGGTGCCACAGGTCAAGGCGCTGGCAGTGGAGCGACGCTCGGTCGATTACGAAATCTGACCGCCGTCCCGACCTCGGCGCGATCGCTGCGCAAGGCGTAACTCCGACCCGGGCGCGAGCGCAGCGGGGCCTTCAGGCCAGCGCGTCGACGATCAGCCGGCGCTGCCGGGAATCGGGCAAACGGCCGCGGCCGGCCGCCAGATTGTCCTCGAGGTTGCGCACCTTGCCTGTGGCCGGGATGACGCAGGTCACGGCCGGATGGGCGATGACGAACTTCAGCAGCAACTGCGCCCAACTCGTGCAATCGATGTCCGCGGCCCATGGCGGCAGCGGCCTGCCACGCAGGCGCGCAAAGATCTGTCCATCGTCGAAAGCGCGGTTGACGATCACCGCGACGCCACGGTCGGCGCACAGCGGCAGCAGCCGCTGCTCCGCAGCCGTGGTGGTGGCCGAATAGTTGAGCTGCACGAAATCGAGCGGCTCACGCGCGATGATCTCGGCGAGCCGCGCATGCGACTCCACGGTGTAGTGCGTGATGCCAAGATAGCGGACCAGGCCTTCGTCCTTCCAGCGACGCAGCGTGCGCAGGTGCAGATCGAGATCGAGCAGGTTGTGCACCTGCATCAGGTCGATCCGCCGGCGGCGCAGCAGATCCATCGAGCGCGTCATCTGCGCGACGCCCTCGCGCTCGCCGCGCGTCCACACCTTGGTGGCGATGAACGCCCGTGACTGCATGTCCGCCGTCAGCAGGTCGCCGAGCACCGCCTCGGCCGAAGAGTACATGGGGGAGGTGTCGATGAGCGTGCCGCCACCGGCAAAGAAAGCCTGCAGCACGGCCGCGAGCGGCTGCCTCTCGCCGGCTGTGTCGCCCACCTCGAACGGGCCGGAGGTGCCGAGCCCGATCACCGGCAGCCATTCGCCGGAGGCGGGAATGCGCCGTCGAATGGGCGCGCTTGCCGTCGATGCCGCGTCCACCGCGACCGCTCCGCCACCACCGGCGATCGCTGCGAGCGCAACGGCACCGCCCATGACGGCGCCGCCCATGAAGCGCCGCCGATCGACGGCTTGCGGACCGTTCAACGACGAAGATCCCGTCGGCATACGGCCGCTGGTACGGCTGCGGGCTCGGCCGTCAAATGAGCGCCGCATCGCACTCGAGCACGCTGACGGCGCCGCCGATCACGGTACGCGACAGCGACTGCGCCTGCGGCAGCACGTGAGTCGCGTGGAATCCCGCCGAGGCGAGCTTGCCGCGCAGGAAATCCGCATCGGCCGTCCCGCCCGCGAGTTTTCCGGCCGCGACAGCGGCGGCCTTGGCCTGCATCCAGCCACCGAGCGCGACTCCCGCCAGCCGCAGCAGCGGCACCGATACGGCGAAGGCGCGCTCCGGCGCCGTCGCGGCGGTCTCGAGCACATGCCGTGCGGCGGCGTCGAGTGCATCGAGACCCTCGAGCGCCGCGGCGCGCACCGCCGCCACCGCCGGATCACCGACGACCGGCACCGTCAGCTCGCGCCGCGCATCGGCCAGCAGCGCTGCCAGCGCCGCGCCGCGATCACGCAGCAGCTTGCGGCCGATGAAATCGTTGGCCTGGATGCCCGTCGTGCCCTCGTAGATGGTGGTGATGCGCACGTCCCGGTAGGGCTGGGCCGCACCGGTCTCCTCGATGAAACCCATGCCGCCGTGCACCTGCACCCCGGTCGAGGCGATCTCGATGCCGGTCTCGGTGCTGCAGCCCTTGACCACCGGAATCAGCAGGTCACCGCGCGCGCGCGCGGCAGCCCGCACCGCGGCATCGGGGTGCCAGGCCCCGAGATCGAGCTGGTGCGCCGCGTACAGCGCGACGGCGCGCAGCGCCTCGATCTGCGAGCGCATGCCGAGCAGCATGCGCTTGACGTCCGGGTGATGGATGATCGGCGCCGCCGGGGTAGCGACCCCGGGAGGCTTGCCCTGCACGCGGGTGCGCGCCCAGTCGACCGCCTGCTGGAATGCCCGCTCGGCGACCGCGTAGCCCTCCAGTCCGACCGACAGACGCGCCGCGTTCATCATCACGAACATGTACTCGAGGCCACGTCCGGGCTCGCCCACGAGGTAGCCAGTCGCACCCTCGCCGCGCCCGCCATAGGCCATCACGCAGGTCGGGCTGCCGTGGATACCGAGCTTGTGCTCGATGGACAGGCACTGCAGATCGTTGCGCGCACCCGGCGTACCGTCATCGTTCACCAGCAGCTTGGGCACGATGAACATCGAGATTCCCTTGACGCCCGGCGGCGCGCCGTCGATGCGTGCCAGCACCATGTGGATGATGTTCGGCGCGAGGTCGTGCTCTCCGTAGGTGATGAAGATCTTCTGCCCGAACAGCCGGTAATGATCGCCCGTCGGTACGGCGCGCGTGCGGATGGCGGCGAGATCGGAACCCGCCTGCGGCTCGGTGAGGTTCATCGTCCCGGTCCATTCGCCGCTGACCATTTTCTCGAGGTAGCGGGTCTGCTGCGCCTCGGTTCCGAAATGTTCCAGCGCCTCGACCGCACCCTGAGTGAGCATCGGACACAGCTTGAATGACAGGTTGGCTCCGGCCCACAGTTCCTCGACGGCGGTGCCAAGCACGGTCGGCATTCCCTGGCCGCCATGCTCGGGCCGGGCGCGCAGTCCGGGCCAGCCGCCTTCGACGAACTGCCGATAGGCGGCCTTGAAGCCCTGCGGCGTGACGACACCCTCCGCGCTCCAGCGCGCTCCTTCGCGATCAGCGCTCTTGTATAGGGGGTCGAGCACGTTGCTGGCGAACTTGCCGGCCTCCTCCAAAATGGCATCGGCAACTTCCGGCGTGTAGTCGGCGAATGCAGGACAAGCCTGCAGGGCCGACTCATCGAGCAACTCGTGGATGACGAACTGCAGATCTTTGAGCGGGGGACGGTACATGCGGATCCTTGGCGCCGGCGGTTGCCGGACATGCAGCGGGCGGGGGACGCCGAATCTTAACCTGCCAGCGCGGGCACGAGGTTGGCCGCGAGGAAGTCGACGAACGCCTTGACCCGCGCGTCCTCGGCGAGCCGTCCGGGAAACACCGCACAGAGCGGCGCCTGTTCAGGCGGCCGCCAGTCCGGCAGCACCCGCTTCAGCCGCTGGGTTGCCAGTCCCTGTCGACAGAGGAACTCGGGCAGCAGACCGATGCCGAGGCCGGCGGCGACCGCCGAGTGCAGCAGGGCCGGGTCGTTGACGGCCAGTTTCGGCCGCAGCACCACCTCCTCGCGCCGCTGACCGCTGACGAGGCGCAGCAGGAAGCTCGAGCCGCCGGGCGTCTCGGGGGTCAACACATCGAAGCGCGCGAGATCGAGCGGCGTCGCTGGCTCGCCGGCCTTTTGCAGGTAACCCGGCGTGGCGCAGAGGATGGCGGGCGGCGCGCCGAGCACCCGCGAGACCTGCTCGGTACCCGGGACGGCACCAACGCGCAGCACCAGATCGGGTTGCTGGCCGACAGCGGCAGTTGCTGTCTGTCCGGCGGATACCACGGAGCCAACGGCGGTCACCGAAGCGCTGGCGTCGCCGATCGCCACGTCCAGCGGAATGTGCGGGTAGCGCTCCAGGAACCGCGGTACCAGCGGCGCCAGCAGCACGCGGCCGAAACTGGCATCGGCAAGCACCCGCAGCGGACCTCCGCGCGGCTCGACGAGCTCGGCGGCGAGTCGACGCACCTCATCGGCCGTCTGCAGCAGGACGCGGCACGCCGGCAGCAGGCGCTCGCCGGCAGGGGTCAGACGCAAGCGCCGGGTGGTACGGGTCATGAGGCGGACGCCGAGCTCGGCCTCGAGCTCTGCAATCGCCCTGCTGACCGCTGCCTTGGGCACGCCAAGTGCCCTGGCTGCCGCCGAAAAACCGTTGAGGTCGACGACCTTGGCGAAAGTCGCCATGTGGGCAGGAGACCAGAACTGCGACACGGGTGAGACTCCAGACCACCAAACAGATCTGATTGTTTCTCGACAGAGTCAAATGCGCAACCGGATGATCGCGCGTGGCAGGCAGCTGGGGTTACCATCCGCGCTCCTGAAGCCTTTCACCGATTGCAGGAGATCGCCCATGGATACACCAGCACGCAACGCCGACTCGGCCACTGCCGGCCAGCGGCGCCAGCAACTGCCGCGCCTGCTGGCCGCGGCATTGCTCGCCTCGGCGGCCGCGTTGCCGAGTTTCGCCACCGATGATCTGCTGGGTCCGGCCGCCCGTCGTGAGGGCGAGGAGGCACTGGTCTGGAGCGCCAAGCTGACCTGCGGCACCACCGAGTCCGGCGTGCCCCGCTACGGCATGTGGGAAGGCAAGCTGTACAGCCGGGCACCCGGCGAGAAAGACCGGCATCTGTTCAACGTGGTCGGCATCAACACCCGCCAGTGCGAACGGCACGAGGACCCGGTGCGCGGTCCCGGCTTCCGCAGCGTATCCCGCGAGATCATGGTGTATCTCGACCCGCGCAGCGGCGAGATCATCGACCGCTGGCAGAACCCGTGGACGGGCGAGACGGTCGAGGTCATCCACGTCGCCAACGACCCGGTGAACATGCGCCAGCCGCGCTTCCTGCGCGGCACCGACGGCAAGCCCATCAGCGTCAGCCTGCGGCAGTACGACGACACCCTGGTCTCCTCGAGCGAAATCCCGCTGTTCTACGAAAATCCGCTTGGCGGCGCCTACCAGGACTACATCGGCGGCACCTACCACGCGATGGAGATCTTCAACACCTACTACCGGGCGGCGGATTTCATCGATACCAAACGTACCCGCATCAGCGAGTCACGCATTTCCTGGCAGCGCATCTCGGGCTGGCTCCCGTGGATGAAGATGCGGGACCGGCCGGGCGTCATGATCTTCAACGCGACCGGCTTTTCGACCTTCGACCGCTCGCGCATCCCGCCGCGTCTGATGCAGGTACTCACCGCCCGCTATCCCGAGTATCTCGTGCCGCCGCCGCTCGGCGATCCGCGCGACAACGAGACGACCTGGACGATCACCAAGCGGTGGATCGACTCGCGCCGTGCCGCTGCGACCCCCGCTGCGACCCCCGCTCCGACCACCTCCGCTCCCGCCCCCGCAAAGGAGAAACAGTAATGTCATTGAGTGTCCATGCCGCTACCGTCGAACTGTTCCTGCCGATGCTCGCGAACCTCGGCGGCATGCTGGCCAAGGCCAAGGCGCACGCCGAGGCAAAAAAGCTCGATGCCGGGGTGATCGAGGGCCTGCGCCTCACGCCCGACATGTTCCCGCTGCGCCGCCAGGTGCAGCTGGCCACCGACTTCGCGAAGAACAGCACGGCGCGCCTCGGCGGTCTCGAGGCGCCGAAATTCCCGGACGAGGAACAGACGCTCGACGAGCTCATCGGCCGGGTGCAGCGGACCATCGAGTGGCTGCAGGGCGTCACCCCGGCGCAGCTGGAGGGTGCCGAGCGGCGCCACATCGTACTGCCGCTGCGCACGCGCACGCTGGAGATGGACGGCCTGCCGTTCATCCAGCGCTGGGCGCTGCCGAACTTCTACTTCCACGTCGCCACCACCTACGCCTTGCTGCGCGAGGCCGGTGTTGAGGTGGGCAAGCAGGACTTCCTCGGCGGAGTCTGAGGCCATGCAGAAGATTCCCCGTCGCAAGCTGGGTTCGCAGGGCCTCGAGGTCTCGGCCATCGGCCTCGGGACCATGGGTATGACCGGCATGGCCGGGATGCCGCACCTCTACGGCGCCACCGACGATGCCGAAAGCGTCGCGACCATCCACCGGGCGCTGGAACTGGGCATCGATTTCTTCGATACCGCCGAGGTGTACGGCCCGCTGGTCAACGAAGCGCTGCTGGGCAGAGCACTGGCGGGCCGGCGGCGCGAGGCGATCATCGCCAGCAAGTTCGGTATGGTCTTCGATGCCGCGGGGCGGATCAGCGGCGTCGACGGACACCCCGACAACGTCCGCCGCGCCATCGACGGGACCCTGCAGCGGCTCGGCACTGACTACCTCGATCTCTGGTACCAGCACCGGCGCGACCGCAGCATCCCCATCGAGGACACCGTCGGCGCGATGGCCGAGCAGGTGCGGGCCGGCAAAGTGCGCTATCTGGGGCTGTCCGAGGTGGGCGTCGAGACGCTGCGCCGCGCCCACGCCGTACACCCGATCAGCGCGCTGCAGAGCGAGTACTCGGTGTGGGAACGTAATGTCGAGGAACGTGGCGCAGACGGCTCGCCGAGCGTGCTCGAGATCTGTCGCGAACTCGGCATCGGCGTCGTGCCCTACAGCCCGCTCGGCCGCGGCTTCCTCGGCGGCGCCCTGCCGGATCCCGCGCAGCTGCCCGAAGGCGACTACCGGCGGCTCGATCCGCGGTTTCAGGGCGAGAACTACGCACGCAACCGCTCGCTGCTGGTCGCCGTCGAGGCGATCGCGGCACGGCATGCCGCGAGCCCGGCGCAGGTTGCGCTCGCCTGGCTCCTGCAACGGGACGCGGGCATCGTGCCGATCCCGGGTACGAAACGCCGCCGCTACCTCGAGAAAAACGCGGCAGCACTGCAACTCGCGCTCAGTGCAGCCAACCTCGGCGAGCTTGATGCACTCGGCAACGCCAGCGGCGCGCGCTATGGCGAGCGCTCGATGGCGCTGATCGAGCGCTGAGAACGCGCCGCGCGTCAGGCCCTCTGGCGGTCGCTGCCGTCTTTGTTCGCGTCGGCGATGCCGGTGGTGAGGTCGATCACGGCCGGTGCATCGCCGGCGATGACACGCAGCGGCACGCGGGACGCCGCCGGCGCCGTCATGCCGAGGGCATCGTGGGCGGGCTGCGGCGCAAGCATGCCGACACGGCGCTGCGGAGCATCGACCACCACGCCGCCTTCGATGTAGATGCGGCGTTCGCAGCGCTCGGCGAGCTCGCGATCGTGGGTGGAGAGCAGGAACGTGGTGCCGGTCTCGCGCTGGATCTCGGTCATGAGCGCGAAGGCCTGATCGGCATTCTCGCGATCGAGGTTGCCGGTGGGTTCGTCGGCCAGCACCAGCGCCGGCTGGTTCATCAGCGCCCGCGCGATCGCCACGCGCTGCTTCTGGCCGCCGGAGAGGCGCGTTGCCCGGTAGCTCATCCTGTCCTTGAGGCCGACGCGCTCGAGCAGCATCGCGGCGCGCTCGCGGCCGGCCCGCGTCTCGCGCCATAGCCGGCCGGCATGCGGGAACAGTACGTTCTCGAGCGCAGTGAAGTCGGGCAGCAGATGGTGGTACTGGAAGATGAAACCGATCTGCTGGTTGCGGAAATCGGAGAGTTCGCGCTCCGGCAGTGTAGTCAGCTCGCGGCCGAGCATCCGCAGGCTGCCTGCCGTGGGACGCATCAGCGTGCCGAGGATCGAGAGCAGCGTGCTCTTGCCGCTGCCGGAAGGACCCAGCATGGCCACCATCTCGCCGCGCTGCAGGGTGAAGTTCACGCCCTTGAGGACCGGTGTCTGAAAGTCGCGATCGACGAACACCTTGCGGATATCGCGGACCTCGAGCAGCGGACCGACTGTGGAAGAGTCTGCGTTGGTCATTGGGAAATCGCCTCCACGGGATCGATGCGCGATGCCGCGCGGGCTGGCCAGAGCGCGGCGAGAATGCTGGCGGCCGCCGCGAGCAGCAGCGCGACGTCGTACTGGCCGAGGCTGGGGTCGACGGGGAGCCGGCGGCCACCCTCGCCAGCGCCGGCGAGCAGGGTGCTGAAACCCCAGCCGAGGAAGCAGCCCGCCAGCGAACCGATGATGCCGATCAGCGCGCCCTGCAGCATGAACACCGACAACACGAAGCGCTGCGAGATGCCGAAGCTGCGCATGATGCCGATCTCGGGACGACGCCGGAACGTCGTCAGCAACAGCGCGCTGGCGACGCCGACCACGATGGTGATCAGCGTGAACATCTTGATGATCTGCCCGGAGTTGCCCTGACCCTCGAGCGCCTCGCGCAGCCGCTGGTTGCGGTCCATCCAGGCGACCGCCTCGAGACCGGTGGTATCGGCGAGTTGCCGGGCGACGGCGCGCGCGGCGTAGATGTCGGCGAGCTTGATCTCGATTTCGGTCAGGCCTTCGGGCAGATCGAACATCACGCGGGCCGTGTCGAGGTTCACGTAGGCGAGGCGCGCATCGAGGCTGTCCACGCCGGTTGCATAGAGCCCGCGAACCGTCAGCGTGCGTTCGCGTCCCTGATTGCTGGTGATGAAGATCGGCTGGCCGACGCCGATGCCGAGGTCGTTGGCGAGTTTGCGGCCGATCAGCACGTCATTGAGTCCGAGTCGGGCCTCGCCGGCGACGATGTTCTGGTCGATCGGCGCGATGGCCGCGAGACGAGCGGGCTCAACCCCCTTGAGGCTCACCGGCAGAGTCTGCTCGCCGCGGGTGACGAGACCAGTGCCGACGATGTTGTAGGAGACGCCGGTGATGCCGGGCAGGCTGTCGATGATGCGCTCGACGCTGCGCCATTCCTTGATCTGCTCGCGCCGCTCGAGTGCCGGCTGCGTGGCCACGAGGCGCTGCGCCCCGTTGGTCGACGGGAGGATCGCCGGACGCGGCGTGGCGGGTTCGATGGTGACGTGGGCGGAGCTGCCGACGACGCGGTCGATCTGGAACTCGGCGAGCCCGTTGATGAGAGCGGCATTGAATGTGAACACGGTCACGGCTATCGCCACCCCGCCGATCAGCAGCGCCGACTGCAGCCGGTTCGACAGCAGGTAGCGCAGCGCGACCTTGAGATCGAAGCGCATCGTCTACATCGCCTTGCGGGCGTCGGAGCCCCGCGGCCGCGCAACGCCGGGCACGGACTCGAGGTCCGCGGAGGGTTGTACCTTCTCGCCGATGAGATCGGGACGCGGGCTCGCGAGCACTTGCTGTCCGGGCTGCAGGCCCGCAAGCACGATCACACGCTCGCTCGGCCACTCGAGGAAGCTGACCGGCTGCGGGGCGACACGCCCGTCGTTGACCACGAGCACGCGGGCGTTGCGGTCACGGCCGAGGATGGCGCTGCGCGCGACGGTGATCGCCTGTTCGCGACGCTCGACGATGATGTTGACGTCAGCCGTCAGCCCCGAACGCAGCCCGTCGACCTGGCGGTCGAGACGCAGCCTGATCTTGGCACCGCCGGTACGCGGATCGACCTTGGGGGACACGTAATGGACGGTGGCCGGCTGCGGCGCGGACTGGCCGGCAACCAGTACGTCGGCCTTCAGGCCCTCGCGGATCTCGGGCAGGTAGCGCTCGTCGACGTCCGCCTCGATCTCGACGTCGGCGAGCGGCGCGATTTCGTAGATGACGCTCTGCGCGCCAACCACCTGGCCCGGATCGACCGGCCGTGCGAGCACCACGCCGCCGACCGGCGCAAGGATGGTGTTGTCGTTCAGGCGCGCGGCCACCTCACGGCGGGTCGCGGCGAGGCCCTCGAGGGCTAGGCGGGCCTGATCGAGTTCGAAGCGGGCCGCGTCGAATTCCTTGACGGTCGCCAGACCTTGGGCGCGCAGCTGTTCGATGCGCCGGAAACCGCGTTCGGCCTCGGCCACGGCGCGCTGCTGCAGCGTGATCTTCGCGAGGACTTCATCGACGGCGGCGCGCGGCGCCGCGGACTCGAGCTGTACCAGCAACTCGCCCGCCCGCACCGTATCGCCTTCCTCTTTGGTGAGCCGGATGATCTGGCCCGGCACGCGCGGCACGATCGTCACCGTGACCTGAGGGCGGGTACGCCCGGAGATGGCCAGCACCCGCTCGGCGGGCCCCTGCTGCGCCTCGATGACTCCGACCGGCGTCGGCTGGTTGGCGCGGTAGAGGTAGTAGCCGGCGATCGCCAGCGCGAGTACCCCGAGCACGGGGTAGCGGTAGCGGGACAGGAAGCCGGGTTTGGGTTCGTCGAAGGCCATGTGGGTGCCGATCCTTTTGGCGTCAAGAAAGTCCTGTTGAATAGATTAAAACACTTGAACTAGAATATCAATCAGTAGAGCAATTTGCCGCCAACCATTCGCCCGTCGCCGCTGGACACCCGTAAGCCATGGCAAGACCCACCGGAGCCCGCAACGCGCAGTTCGAGGAACGCCGAGCCGCCCTGATCGCCAGGGCCCGCGAACGGCTGTCTTTGCAAGGCGGCGAGCCGCCGAGCTTCCGCGAGCTCGCGCTTGCCGCCGGGGTCAGCGTGGCCACGCTGCGGCACTATTTCGGCTCGCGCGAGGCGCTGATCAAGGCCGTATTTGTCCACTACCTGCGCGAGGGCCAACGCCATCTCGAACGGACCCGCGCCCTCGAAGTTACCGACGCCGACTTCGAGGCGTCCATAAGGGATTTCC
>JBILMF010000115.1:0-10330 GCA_044375655.1 Steroidobacteraceae bacterium
TGCCGTCGGTGGCGCGATTAACGTCGTCACCAAGAAGCCCACGCAGGAATTCTTCTCCGAGGTAGGCATCGGTATCGCCAACCACGGGTCCCGCGAGGCGCACCTGATCTACAACCTGCCGGTCACCGAGACGCTGGCCATGCGCGCCTCGGCGCAGCTGCGTGAGACCGATGGCTGGATCGAAAACATCAATCCGGCGGGTGGCGGCAATGACGGAGATTTCCGCACCACCCGGGCCACGCTGCGCTGGACGCCGAACGAGCGGCTCGCGTGGGACTTCAACTACAGCTACACCGAGGGCGAGGAGGGGATGCGGGTCGGCGTGCCGACCGGATTCCTGACCGCGACCTGGCGGGCCGTCTACTATCAGAACCGTCCGGGCAATGTCGCCAACCCTGACGGTGTCGGTTTCTATCCGGCCAACCGCACGCGGGTGAACTTCAACCGCCCGCAGTCGGTGGGTTCGGACTTCAGCTATTTCAGCTCGCGCATGACCTATGACTTCGACGCGGTGACCCTCACTGCGGTCGTCGGCAAGCTCGACTCGAGCCTGTACAACTTCGGCGACGTCGACGGCGGCAGCATCGACGCATTCTTCGAGGACCTGCTCATCGAGCGCGAGTCCGAGAGTGCCGAGATCCGTCTGCAGTCGCGCGACGCGGCGCAACTCGCATGGAGCGTCGGCGCCATCGTCGGCAAGGACTCCGGTCTGCAGGATCAGTCGACCTACCACGGTGCACAGAGCCCGCTGGGCCGGCCCAACGGTTTCGAGATCACCGGCGCCGATTCGGCGACGGATACCGACTACTGGGCACTGTTCGGCGAGGTGACGTGGAGCTTCAGCGAGCAACTCAAGCTCGTCCTCGGCGGCCGCTATTCGAGCGACAAGATCGACACGCTCGGACAGACGCGCTCCAACACCGTGATCACCGGCAACAACGACCGCGAAGCCAGCTTCACCGATTTTTCGCCGCGCGCGACCCTGAGCTTCGACGGCGATGCGGGACTGTTCTACGCAACGGCCTCAAAGGGCTACAAGGCGGGTGGCACGCAGACCACGGGCACAGCGCAGCTGCGCAACCAGTACGACCCCGAGGAGCTGTGGAACTACGAGCTCGGCTGGAAGGCTGAGCTCATGGACCGTCGGGTGCGCCTCGACCTGTCCGCGTTCTACATGGACTGGAAAGATGTGCAGCAGTTCATCCGTTTCCAGTTCATCGACCCGGCGAGCGGCCTGCTGCGTGCCGTCACCGGCGTCGACAACGCGACCTCCGCCACCAGCAAGGGCGTGGAGTTCAGCGTGCAGGCGGTAATCTCGGAGCGCGTCCGGGCGGGTGCGCAGGCCGGCTGGCTCGACGCCAAGTATGGCCGCTACACCAACGCGCTGATCGACGGCGCGGTGATCGATGCCAGCGGCAAGCCGCTCATCAACGCGCCGGAACTGACCTTCGGTGCGAACCTCGAGTACGCCCGGCCGATCGCCGGCTACGACAGCTTCGTGCGGGCCGAGTGGTTCCATCGCAGCGAGCAGCTGTCGAACACGTTCGCGCTGCGGTACGAAGTGTTCCCGTTCATCTCGCCGGCCTACGACGTGGTCAACCTGCGGGCGGGCGTGTCGGGTGAGCGCTGGACAATCAACTTCTATGCCGAGAACGTGCTCGACGAGGAGTACTTCCAGAACGCGTACGAGAAGGCGTTCTACAGCGGCGTGCAGGTCGAGCCGTCGGTGCGCACCTACGGCATCAGCTACCGCTACCGCTTCGGCCAGCCGTAGGCTGACGTCAGGCTTCTGCGGCAGGCGTCAGAACCGCCCCGCGATGCGTTGCATCGCGGGGCGGACCCGCAGAAATCCCCGGTACAGCAACTCAAGCAACGCCGCCACGCCGGGCAGGCGTCCTAGCCGCGAAAGCCAGCGCCAGTAGGGCAGCCGCGCCCAGAGCGCAAGGAAAGCGCGCGCCCCGCTCTCCATCTGCCCGTCCGGGAGGCGCACATGGAAGCGTGCGAGCAACTGCTCGCGGCTCAGGCCTGTGGGCGATGACGCGACGTCGCCGGAACTCGGGTCGGCAAGGTCCACGAACTCCACGGGCTGCAGCGGCGCAAGATTCCGGTAGAGACCGATCTCGCGGCGGCACAGCGGGCAGGCACCGTCGTAGAGCACCGTCAGGCACTGCGGCTCGGCGGTTGACGGCTTCTCGGAGTTGCCCATGTCGTGTGGGCCGGCGCCGGATCAGCCGTTCTCGAGGACGATGTCGAAGTGGTAGAGGTCGGCGCCGCGCTCGAGCTCGGCCGCCCCTGCCTCGAGGCGCGGGAAGAGGCGTGAGCGGAATGCTTTCGGGTACAGCGAAAGGTCCTTGTTGAATACTTTGTCGGCGGCCAGCACGGCCTCGGTGTTCGGAAAGTACAGCTGGGTGATCAGCCGATCGGTGGCACCCGTCACGTCAAAATGCAGGTGTGCGGCCCGCAGGTAGTTGCCGGCCGGATAGTTGCCGGGCTTGATGGTGAGCAGCCGATAGGTACCGTCGGCCCCGGTCTGGATACGAGAGTAGCCCTGGAAGTTCTCGTCGAGGGGCAGGTCGCTGCTGTCGCCCGGGTGGTTATAGCGGCCGGCGGCGTTGGCCTGCCAAACCTCGAGCTGTGCTCCGGCGAGCGCTCGTCCCCGGAGGTCGAGCAGGCGGCCGCGGATCTCGATGACCTCGCCCTGCGCACGGCCCGGACGACCGGCAATGCGGGTGAGGTCGGCGTCGGTGTCGGCGGGCTTCTTGACCGGGTAAAAAGGTCCAACGTCGGTGTAAACGGAGCGCAGCAGAGCTTCGGTCGCCGCGGCCTTGCCGAGGGCGGCAAGGCCGAGGGTGGCGGCAAGCAGGCGCCGTTTGCTGGTCAGCGTCTTGTTGTCCATGATGGTGACCGTCCTCAGGCCCGCTTCACGCGATGCAGGGCGCAGAGTTTGTGGCCGTCGGGATCGCGGACATACGAGAGATACAGCGTACCGACGCTGTTTTCGCGCAGGCCCGGCGGATCTTCGATGGAGGTGCCGCCATGGGCCACGGCCACGTCGTGGAATTCTTTGACTTGCTCGGGCGACTTGCACTTGAAGCCGAGTGTTGCGCCATTGGCGATCGTTGCCGGCTGGTCGTTGATCGGCTGCGTGATGCAGAGCATGCCGCCGTCGTGCTGATAGAAGAGTCTGGTGTGGCCCTTGGGCGTAGTGTTGCGGACGGCACCGCCGCTCGCTCCGAGCACCTTGAGAACCGCGTCGTAAAAGCGCTGCGAGCGATCGAGGTCGTTCGACCCGATCATGACGTGACTGAACATGTTGGCCTCCCCGGTTGAAGATAGACTTTGACAGGGCACCACCTGCCTTGCAACGATCAGCGGGTCGTCCGGGACTTCGGGAGGGTTGGACCATGAAGACTTCGTGGATTTCCGCGTGTGTGCTGGTGTTGCTCGGTGGGCTGTCCTCACAGGCCCTGCACGCTGCCGATCCGGCCGGTTTCGCCAAGGCGATCTCCGCGGCCGCTGCCGCCGACTACGCGGCTCATCTCAAGGGCCTCTTCGAGCACCTGCACGCCAACCCGGAGCTCTCGTTCCAGGAAAAGCAGACGAGCGCCCGGATGGCCGAGGAGTTACGGGCAATTCCCGGCGTCGAGGTGACGAGCGGAGTGGGCCGGTACGGGGTGGTCGGCGTCGTCCGTAACGGCGAGGGTCCGGTAGTGATGCTGCGTGCAGACATGGATGGTCTGCCGATCGTCGAGCGCAACGGGCTGCCGTACGTATCGAAGGCCCGCGCGGTAGGGCCGGACGGTCAGGAGATCGGGGTGATGCATGCCTGCGGTCACGACGTGCACATGGCGGGTCTTGTCGGTGCGACGCGCCAGCTGGTGGCGATGAAGGCGGACTGGCGCGGCACGCTCGTGGTGATCTTCCAGCCGGCCGAGGAGATCCTGAGTGGTGCTCCGGCCATGCTGATGGACGGGCTTTATACGCGCTTCCCGAAACCCGATATCGTGCTTGGCTTGCACGTTTCCAGCCATATCGAGGCGGGTAAGTTCCAGGTCTATGAGCGCATCGCCAACTCGAGTTCCGACGGTGTCGATATCATCGTGCGGGGTGTCGGCGGACATGGCGCAGCCCCGCACACCACGGTCGATCCGGTGGTCATGGCCTCCGAGCTCGTGATGGCGCTGCAGACGCTGGTGAGCCGCTCGATCGATCCGCTGGAGCCGGGCGTGGTCACCGTGGGCGTCATTCAGGCTGGCACCAAGCGCAACATCATTTCCGAGGAGGCGCGTCTCGAGCTGACCGTCCGCGCCGACAACCGGGAGACGCGCGACAAGCTGGTGGCCGGTATCCAGCGCATCGCCAACGGCGTCGCGCGCACCTACGGTGTCCCGGAAGACCGCATGCCGGTGGTGCTGATGCGCGAGACGACGCCGCCCAACCTCAACCATCGCGAGTCGGCCATCCGGCTGCGTGAGGTGCTGGCCAGCTCCTACGGCGCAGCGCGCATGTCGAGCGTGCCGCGTCAGGGGATGGGTGCGGAGGACTTCGCCTACTACGGATCGCCGGAGTGGGGCAGCATCCCGACCGTGTTCTTCAACGTCGGCGGATCGATCGTCGACGATCTGCGCAAGGCGCCGCCGCACCACTCGCCGCTGTTCATGATCAAACCGGAGCCGGCGGTTATCGGCGGCGTCGAGGGCTACACGACCGCGGCGCTGACCTTTCTCGGCAGACCGTAGCGCGCGGGCGGGGCGGTATCTTGGAGGATACCCGGCCCTTCACCGTGCCCTGCCGCCGCCTCGAGCCGGCGGCGCCGCTGCGCTGGTTGCGGCTCGGTTGGCGGGATCTGCGGCGCGCCCCGTGGGTCGCGCTGCAGTTCGGCGTGATGGTCTGCGTGCTCAGCGTCGCGGTGAGCGCCCTCGCCTGGCAGCTCGGGCGCTTCGCTCTGCTCGCTGCGCTGCTCTCGGGTTTCGTGTTCGTGGCACCCCTGCTGGCGGTCGGGATGTACGGGGTCAGCCGCGCCCTCGAGGAAGGCAGGGAGCCGCGCCTCGCGGAGAGCTTCCGGCTGATCCGCAGCGTCAGCGGCCAGGCTGCGGTGTTCGCACTGCTACAGATGGTCGTGCTGTTCACCTGGTCGCGTGCCGGTATGCTGGTGAGTGCCTTCATCGAGGTTGAGCCCGGCAACCTGCGCTCGCTGTTCGAGTTTCTCGCCGTCGGCTCCGCCTTCGGTGCGCTGTTCGCGGCGCTCACCTTCGCGACGGCGGTATTCAGCCTGCCGATGATCGCCGATCGAAATGTCGACATGGTCACTGCGGTGGTGTCCAGCATCCACGCCGTGCTGCGCAACAAGCGTGTGGTGCTGCTGTGGGCGCTGCTGATCGTGCTGCTGACCGTGCTGGGCTTTGCCACGGCATTCCTAGGTCTGGTGCCGGTGATGCCGTGGCTCGCGTTTTCGGCATGGCATGCCTATCGCGAGACGCTGGATGCGTCGGAGTGGCCGCGGCTGGGGTAGGAGGTCCAGCCCGTCGACTACGGCTTGCGACCAAAGTGTTTTAAGTGTCAAATTGTTGCTGGAGCAACGCGCATGAGCCAGCAAACCGCCCACATCGACCAGTTCGCCCGCGAGCGCCTGCCACCGCGCGAGCAGTGGCCGCAGTTCCTGTTCGAGCTCGACAACCTGCGTTTCCCGGAGCGCCTCAACTGCGCGGAGCTGCTGATCGACGCGGCGATCAGCGAGGGTTGGGGCGAGAAGACGGCGCTGATCTGCGGCCTGCGACGGGTGACTTACGCCGAGCTGCATGCCGAGGCCTGTCGTATCGCCCGTGTGCTCGTCGATGACCTCGGCGTCGTCCCTGGCAATCGCGTGCTGCTGCGGGGGCCGAACAATCCCACGCTGTTCGCCGCCTGGCTTGCAGTCATGAAGGCCGGCGCGATCGCGGTGACTACGATGCCGATGCTGCGCAGCCGCGAACTCGAGGTCATCGCGGAGCGGGCGCACATCGAGCATGCGCTTTGCGACGCACGATTCGCCGACGAGTTGCGCGCCGCGGCGGCGGCGGGCGGTCGTCTCGGGCGCATCCTGACCTTCGGCGACGGCGAGCTCGAGGCGGCGATGGCGCGGCACGAACCGCACTTCGTCAACGTGGATACCTTCGCCGAGGACGTCTGCCTGCTTGCCTTCACCTCCGGCACTACGGGTCAGCCCAAGGCGACCATGCAGTTCCATCGCGACGTGATGGCGATGGCCGAGGTGGTGGGACGCGGCCTGCTGCAGATGCAGCCGGGTGACATCCATGTCGGCAGTCCGCCTATCGGCTTCACTTTCGGGCTCGGCGCCCTGCTGGTTTTCCCGTTGCGCTTTCGCGCCACCGCGGTGCTCATCGAGCAGCCTTCGCCGCAGGCGCTCCTCGAGGCGATCGAAACCCACCGCGCCACCGGCATCTCTACGGCACCGACGCAGTACCGCGCGATGCTGCCGCTGCTCGAGGGGCGCCGTCTCCCTGCGCTGCGCCAATGCGTATCGGCCGGCGAGCCGCTGCCGCGTTCGACATCCGACCGCTGGTTCGAGGCCACGGGCATCCGCATCATCGACGGCATCGGTGCCACCGAGATGATCCACATCTTCATCTCCGCAGCCGGTGATGACATCCGGCCTGGCGCGACCGGCAAGCCGCTGCCAGGCTATGTCGCCTGCGTGCTCGACGAGGCGGACCAGCCGCTGCCGCCCGGTTCATCCGGAAGACTCGCGGTGAAGGGTCCGACGGGCTGCCGCTATATGGATGATCCGCGGCAGCGCAGCTATGTGATCAACGGCTGGAACGTGACCGGTGACCGCTATCGGGTCGACGAGGACGGCTACTTCTGGTTCGAGGCCCGGGCTGACGACATGATCATCTCGTCGGGCTACAACATCGCCGGACCCGAGGTGGAGGCGGCGCTGCTTGCGCACCCCGCGGTGCGCGAGTGCGCCGTGGTCGCCGCGCCGGACGAGGCACGCGGCCACATCGTCAAGGCGTATGTGGTCGTCGCTCCCGGACATGAGCCCGACGCGGCGCTGGTCCGCAAACTGCAGGATTTCGTGAAGGCGACGATCGCGCCCTACAAGTACCCGCGCGCCGTCGAGTTCGTCGACAGTCTGCCGAAGACGAGTACCGGCAAAGTGCAGCGACACGCGCTGCGCGAGCTGGCGCGCGGCGCCGGCCCACAAGGCCCGTGATACATTGATCCCGCAGCCGGGTCCCGGCGTCTATTCCGGCACGTGCTGCCGGGCGGGAGCTTCAATGACCACCGCGATCGTCCTCATCAAGACCGCAACCGATCAGGTATCGCCCCTCGCGCAGAAGATCCGCGACGTCTCCGGCGTCAGCGAGGTGTTCTCGGTGGCGGGGCAGTACGACCTTGTCGCCATCGTGCGCGTGTCCTCGAACGACCGCCTCGCCGAGGTGGTGAGCGACCAGATCCGGCGGCTTCCGGGCATCGTCTACTCGGAGACCCTCATCGCTTTCCGCGTCTACAGCCGCGAGGAAGTGGAAGGCGTGTTCTCGCTCGGCGCCGACAGCTAGAAGGCGTTCTCGCCCGTGATGGCACGCCCGAGGATCAGGGCGTGCACGTCGTGCGCGCCCTCGTAGGTATTGACGGTCTCCAGGTTCATGGCGTGCCGCATCACGTGGTACTCGCCGGTGATACCGTTGCCGCCGTGCATGTCACGCGCGGTGCGGGCGATGTCGAGGGCCTTGCCGCAGTTGTTGCGCTTCATGAGGGAGATCGCCTCAGGGACCCAGGCCCCCTCGTCGAGCAATCTGCCGAGCGCCAGCGCTCCCTCGAGGCCGAGGGCGATCTCGGTCTGCATGTCGGCGAGTTTTTTCTGCACTAGCTGGCGTGCAGCGAGGCTACGGCCGAAGAGCCGCCGGCTGCCGACGTACTCGCGTGCCGCATGGAAACAGGCCTCGGCGGCGCCCATGGCGCCCCAGCTGATGCCATAGCGGGCCTTGTTGAGGCAGGAGAACGGGCCGCGCATGCCCTTGACCCCGGGCAGCAGCATCGTCTCCGGCACGAACACGTCGCTGAAGGCAAGCTCGCCGGTGACCGAGGCGCGCAGCGAGAGCTTGCCCTCGATCTTCGGCGTGGAGAAACCCTTGGCGGCGCGCTCGACGAGGAAACCGCGGATGGTGTCGTCGAGCCGCGCCCACACGAGCGCGATGTCGCAGATCGGCGAATTGGTGATCCACATCTTTGCGCCGTTCAGCAGATAGCCGCCGTCGACGCGCGTGGCGACGGTGCGCATCGAGGCCGGATCCGAGCCGCCATCGGGCTCGGTGAGACCGAAACAGCCGACGAGTTCGCCGCGGGCCATGGCCGGCAGCAGGCAGCGGCGCTGCTCCTCGGTCCCGAACGCGTAGATGGGATACATGACGAGCGAGGACTGCACGCTCATTGCCGAGCGATAGCCGCTGTCGACGGCCTCGACTTCGCGGGCAATCAGTCCGTAGGCGACATGGCTCACACCGGCGCAGCCGTACTCGGCCGGCAAGGTTGCCCCGAGCAGACCGAGTTCGCCCATTTCGTTGAGGATCTCGCGGTCGAAGCGCTCCTCCGCGAAGGCCGACACCACGCGCGGCAGCAGCTTGCCCTGCGCGTAGTCGCGCGCGGTCTGTTGCACCATGCGCTCCTCGTCGGTGAGACGCGAGGTTAGATCGAGCGGGTCATCCCAACGGAAAGTCTTGGCGGGCGGGTCTTGGCTCATGGGTGTCTCCTGCGCTGCATCTGCGCGAACTCGACAACCTGCCGACCGACGGTCTGCAGGTGCTGCAGGGTATTGCCGTCGGTGCAGGTTCCATCACGGAAGATGCCGCCCGAGACGTTGATCGCGGCGCCGAGGGGTGTCGGCCAGCCGCGCAGGGCGTGCACGATGGAGCGCAGCGCGGCGAGCGTGCCCGTCGCCGCCTGGCAGCCGTGCGCGGTCGCGATGAGTCCGACGGCGCGACCGTCCAGGTAGGGCGGATCGTCCTTTGCCATTTCCTCGATGTAGTCGAGGGCATTCTTGAGCAGCCCCGGCACCGAGCCATGCCAGCCCGGGCTGGCGACGAGCAGACCCTCCGCGGCGCGCAGCGCCTGCAGCAGGCGCCGGGCGACCGCGTTCTCGGCGGCGGGTGCTGTCAGGTAAAACGGGAGCTGCTGCAGTTCGTCGAAACCGAAACGGGTGATCTGCGCTCCCGCCGCTTCAGCTGCGCCACAGGCGAGATCGAGCGCCTTGCTCGTCGAGGATCCGGCGACGAGGGTACCGCCGATGGCAACGACCCGGATCGCCGGTGACGAAATGCCTGCGGTGTTCATGGACGGATGCGCGGGACCTGTGTGCCTGGGGCAGTCGCCGATGCGGCTGCAGGCGCGTACCATACATTTTAGGATTGAAATAGCAAGGTGGACGCGCCGTTCGTGCGTGTGGAAGCGCGCGGCGCCACAGCAGGGGCAGCATGTCGTTGGTCAATATTGTCGAAAAGCTCGGGGGCGCGCCGTACAGCAAGCAGCCGTTGAGGTTGTGGCTGCGGCTGCTCAGCTGCTCGATGGTCATCGAAAAGCGCATCCGCCAGCAGCTCGTCGAGGAGTTCGGTACCACGCTGCCGCGCTTCGACCTGCTCGCCGCGCTCGAGCGGCACGCGGACGGGCTCACCATGGGCGAGCTGTCGAGTTCCCTGCTGGTGTCCAACGGCAACGTCACCTCGATCGTCGAGCGGCTCGTGGAGGAGGGTCTGGTCGAGCGGCGGCAGAGCGCGAGCGACCGACGCGTGCTGCGCGTCGCGCTGACGGCGCGCGGTCGTCGGCAGTTCCGCAGCATGGCCGCGGTGCACGAGGGCTGGGTCGACTCGATGATGGCCGACCTCGATACCCGCGACATCGAGGCGCTGCTCAGCGGCCTGCAGCGGCTGCGGTTGTCGGTGGAGAACAATCCGATCGGTGGGGTGGGTCGCTCCGCGCCGCGCTCCCGCGCCGCGCGAACGCGGCAGTCATGAGTCGTCCCCGGCCCTGTCTGCGGCGCTCATGAGCCGCCGGCGGGGTCGTCGAAGCCGAAATCCATTTGGGGTGCAGGCGCCGAAGCGGCCGCAGTCCTCGGCCGCCGCCGACCGTCGCTCACGCTGCCGCGACGCTCGGGCGGGTGATTGCGGCTGCCGAGCTTGCGGAACACCTCGCGCGCCTGCTCCCGGAAACCCTCGCTCTGCCAGTACGGCGCCATGCGCCGCCGTGCTTCGCGCGCCGCGGCCACATGATCGACGATCGGCGGCGGATAATCTTTGGGCGGCGAGTCGGCCAGCCAAGGTTCATGGATGAACTG
>JBILMF010000229.1:0-2651 GCA_044375655.1 Steroidobacteraceae bacterium
CGAGTTCATCGGCCGATCCGAGCGGCACCATCTGCATGCCGACGAGGAAGCTGCTCGTCATGTCCATGAGCGCGATGCAATGATAGTCGCCATCCCGTTCGGTGACGATGGGCACCGTGCTCACCCGGCATATGACCCAAGCCTCATCGACGCGAGACCCCTGCTGGCTCTACCGACCGCGTTTGCTCATGTGTGGGCCTCTGCCCTCGGGGATAGGCTACGGTATTGTCGCTCGCGCCGTATCGTCAACGAAGTGAAGGGCGTGAGCCGCGTGGTCTACGACATCACAGGCAAGCCGCCCGCAACGATTGAGTGGGAATAAGCTCGGGCCCTATTCGCCGGCGCCACCTCACATGATGTACAGATTCTGTTTGACAGAATCTGCGTCACAGGTCAGTATCAGGCGTGATTCGCTCATTCTCCTGTTCCGACACCGAGGCTTTGTTCAACAGTCGGGCGGTCGCTAGATTCCGGAACATCGAACGAGCGGCACGACGCAAATTGCTGCAACTTCATGCGGCTACCGAGCTGGGAAGTTTGCGAGTCCCGCCGGGAAACAGGCTCGAAGCGTTGAAGGGTGAACGCAAAGGTCAGCACAGCATTCGTGTGAACGACCAGTGGCGCGTCTGTTTTGTCTGGAAGTCGGACGGCGCTCATGACGTCGAGATCGTCGACTACCACTAGGAGTGACAAAAATGGCAAAACTGCTCGACGAGATTCATCCCGGAGAGATCCTGCTGGAAGACTTCATGAAGCCGATGGGGATTACCGCCCGGCAGCTTGCGGCCGATATCGATGTTCCGCCGAGTCGGATCAGCGAGTTGGTGAACGGTCAGCGGCCCATCACCGCGGATACCGCGCTGCGATTGGGGCTGTTCTTCGATATGGAGGCGCGGTTCTGGCTGAATTTGCAGGCTGAGTACGACATCCGTGTCGCGACTCGGAATCTAACCGCAAAGCTGACGCCGAGAATCAGAGTCCATCGCGCATCCGCCGCTTGATCTACGACATTTACGGCAAGCCGCCGGCGACGATCGAGTGGGAGTGACGTGCTCTTCTCGACTTCTTGAGAATATCCGGCGGGCTCTGGATCAACCCGCCACTCGAAGCGGCGGGGGCGTCGCATCCGTTCGGTGAAGTAGACTTCCCGTCAGGGGCGGTTTGAAATTCCCGTCCGAGTTTTTATTGGCTATGGTATCCGCATTTTGACAGGCCGCTATTGGTACGGGGATCGGATACCTGCCTTCTCGACGACAGGCGTCGAGTCGGTAATCGGTGCCCTTACGCTAGCCAATCCACTGGTAGCGACGCGCGAGCAGGTTATCGCTTGGCAGGAGCAGGTCGATCTGCTGCGCTCCCAGCTTCAGGGCCTCGACGGTACCATCTACTTCGAATTTGACATCCCTCGCATGGGCCGTCGCATCGACGTGCTGCTGGTTATCCAGTCCATTGTGTTCGTCATCGAGTTCAAGGTAGGCGCCAAGTCCTTCGAGCGTTCGGCGATCAACCAGGTCTGGGATTACGCGCTCGATCTCAAGAATTTCCACGAGACGAGCCATGACGTTTCGCTCGTTCCGGTCTTGGTGGCGACGGAAGCGCCCGTCGCGCCACCGTTTCGGCTTGAGTTTGCTGCAGACGGCGTCGCTGCGCCCATCGACACCACGCCTGCGGGGATTCGATCGATGATCGACCGGGTGCTCGCAGCCGCCACAGGCAATGCGATCGACGCTGACCACTGGTCCGGCGGGAATTACCGACCCACGCTGACCATTATTGAGGCGGCCAAGGCGCTGTATGCAAATCACACCGTCGACGAGATTGCCCGCAGCGACGCGGGCGCCATCAATCTGCAGGTCACGTCCCGCCGCGTCGAGGAGCTGATCGACGAGGCGCGGGCGCACGGCCGCAAGCGCATCTGCTTCGTGACCGGTGTCCCCGGGGCCGGCAAAACGTTGGTAGGGCTCAATGTTGCGACCCGTCGGGATGAGGCCTCGCCGACCCATGCGGTCTTTCTGTCGGGAAACGGTCCGCTGGTGGCCGTGTTGCGGGCTGCGCTGATCCGCGATGAGCGCGAGCGTCGGCGCCTGCGCGGTGAGAAGCGACCCAAGGACCGTCAAGCCAACCCGGTCAAATTGTTCATCCAGAACGTGCACCACTTCCGCGATGCCGCGTTGGTGGACCGGGAAGCCCCGCCGGTCGATCGCGTCGCCATCTTCGACGAGGCCCAGCGCGCCTAGAACCTCGCCAAGACCCGAGACTTCATGAAGCGCCGCAAGGGTCAGCCGGACTTCAACCTCTCCGAACCCGCGTTCCTGATCTCCTACATGGACCGTCATCCCGACTGGGCGGTGATCGTCTGCCTGGTAGGCGGCGGTCAGGAGATCCACACCGGCGAGGGCGGCATCACCGAGTGGCTCGATGCGTTGAACGAGCGATACCCGCACTGGAACCTATATATCTCCGCGAAGCTATTCGACACGGAGTACGCTGCGGGCCGAGCGCTCGAGGTCGCCACGCGCAACCCGAAAGCTCGGCTTGAGGACAGTCTGCATCTCGCGGTCTGGAGCAGCCCCCATTTCGACCGGACAGTGCTGTCGTAAATAGGAGCTAGGCGTAAGCCTAGTCATACGACTATGTCTTCGAATGCAGAG
>JBILMF010000021.1:0-30424 GCA_044375655.1 Steroidobacteraceae bacterium
CTCCAGCACCAGCATCTGCAGGATCTCGTTGCGCTTCTTCTCGCCACCCGAGAAACCCTCGTTGACGCCGCGCGAGAGGAAGGCCTCGTCCATCTGCATGACCTTCATCTTTTCGCGCACCAGCGTAAGGAACTCGAAGGCGTCCACCTCCGGCAGCCCGCGGTGCTTGCGCGCGGCATTCAGCGCCGCCTTGAGCAGGTAGACGTTGTTGACGCCCGGGATCTCGACGGGGTACTGGAAGCCGAGGAAGAGCCCCTCCTGTGCCCGCTCCTCGGGCGCGAGCGCAAGCAGGTCGCGGCCGCGCCACGTAACGCTGCCCGCGGTGACTTCGTAGCCCGGTCTTCCGGCCAGAGTGTAGGCGAGCGTGCTTTTTCCGGATCCGTTCGGACCCATGATGGCGTGCACTTCGCCCGCGGGCACCTCGAGGCTCAGGCCGTCGAGCACCTTGCGTTCGCCCACCCGCGCGTGCAGGTCCTTGATGATCAGCATGGGTTCCTTCCTCGTCGACTGTATCTCAGCCCACCGCACCTTCGAGGCTCACGGCGAGCAGGTTTTGCGCCTCGACCGCGAACTCCATGGGCAATTCCTTGAAAACGCTCTTGCAGAAGCCGTTGACGATCATGTTGACCGCGTCTTCTTCGCCGATACCGCGCTGCAGGCAGTAGAACAACTGGTCTTCGCTGATGCGCGAGGTCGAAGCCTCGTGCTCGACGGTGGCCGTCGGATTCTTCACCTCCACGTAGGGGAAGGTGTGCGCGCCGCAGCGATCCCCCATCAGCAGGGAATCGCATTGTGTGAAGTTGCGGGCGCCGGCGGCGCTCGGCAGGATCTTGACGAGGCCGCGGTAGCTGTTCTGGCCACGTCCCGCCGAGATGCCCTTGGAGACGATGGTGCTGCGCGTGTTGGCGCCGATATGGATCATCTTGGTGCCGGTGTCGGCCTGCTGGCAGTGGTTCGCCAGCGCAACCGAGTAGAACTCGCCGACCGAGTTGTCGCCGCGCAGGACGCAGCTCGGGTACTTCCACGTGATCGCCGAACCCGTCTCGACCTGTGTCCAGGAGATGCGCGAGTTGCGGCCACGGCATTCGCCGCGCTTGGTGACGAAGTTGTAGATGCCGCCGACACCGTTCTCGTCGCCGGGATACCAGTTCTGTACGGTCGAGTACTTGATCTGCGCATCGTCCATCGCGACCAGTTCCACCACGGCGGCATGCAGCTGGTTCTCGTCGCGCATCGGGGCGGTGCAGCCCTCGAGATAGCTCACGTGGCTGCCCTCGTCGGCGACGATCAGCGTCCGCTCGAACTGCCCCGTCTTCGCGGCGTTGATGCGGAAGTAGGTGGACAACTCCATCGGGCAGCGCACGCCCTTCGGGATGTAGACGAACGAGCCGTCGGAGAACACCGCGGAGTTGAGGCAGGCATAAAAGTTGTCGGTATACGGGACGACGCTGCCGAGGTAGCGCTCAAGCAGCTCGGGGTGCTTGTGTACTGCCTCGGAGAACGGACAGAAGATGACTCCCGCTTTCTCGAGACGGTCCTTGAAGGTGGTGGCGACAGACACGCTATCGAACACGGCGTCGACGGCCACACCGGCAAGTCGAGCCCGCTCGTGCAGCGGTACGCCGAGCTTTTCGTAGGTCTCGAGAAGCTTGGGGTCGACCTCGTCGAGGCTCTTCGGCCCGTCCTTCTTGGCCTTCGGCGCCGAATAGTAGGAGATGCCCTGGTAGTCGACCGGTTTGAAGCGAACGTAGGCCCAATCCGGCTCGTGCATGGTCTGCCAGTGGCGGAAGGCGCGCAGCCGCCACTCGGTGAGGAAGGCAGGCTCGCGCTTGATACGCGAAATGCTGCGTACTACCTCCTCATCGAGGCCGGGAGGCAGGCTGTCGGATTCGATGTCGGTCACGAACCCGTGCTGATAGCCGCGTCCGACGAGATCTTCGAGTTGCGCGTTTTCGTTCATGGGATGCTGCGACGGGCGATGCGATGGTGGGCCGGGGGCTGCGATGGTGGACAGGGGGCTGCGATGGTGGACAGGGGGCTGCGATGGTGGACAGGGGGCTGCGGGGTCAGCGAACCGGTTCGACGCGGCGCCGCAGGGCCGCCGCGGCGCGGCCGCCGGCCATCGGCTGCAGTTCGCGCTCGACGCCGGGTACGGCGAGACTGCCGGCGGGCAGGCCGTGGCCGTCGAGGCCTGCCAGCTGGGCAAGGCTTACGTCGTAGAGCGAGCGGCGGATGGCGAGGTTGACCCGCTGCCACGCATGGCCCACCCCGCAAGTGGTTTCGATCTCGCAGTGCCCCAGACCCGCCGAGCAGTCGGTGACGGCAACGGGACCCTCGATGGCGTCGAGGATGGCTGCCGCCGAGATCGCGACCGGCGGGCGCGCGAGGGCGTAGCCGCCGTGCTGCCCCCGAGTTGAGCGGACCAAGCCGTGGCGGTGCAGGGTCTTCAGGACCTTGCTCACGGTGGGCATACCGATCCGCGTGCGTTCGGCCAGAGCCGGGGCGCTGAGACAGGCCTGCGGCTCGCGGGCGAGGGCCGCGAGGATCACGGTGGCGTAGTCGGTCATGCGGGAGATGCGGATCATAAAGCAGGACCATTTTAGTCCAGATTAAACAGTCTTGCAGCAGCTTCATTCATTCCTGCGTGCCGCTGGCCGCAGTAACCGTTTGGTAAGATTCGCGCCTTTTTCGGGGAACCCCGGCGGCTGGCCGGCGTCTCTCCTGCACCCGGCGCCCAAGTCAGCGAATCCCATGTCAGAAGCGGTCATCAAGGTCAGTGGTCTGCATTACGCGGTCGGCGGCCGGTCAATCTTCGACGGCCTCGACCTCGAGGTCGCCCGCGGCCGCGTTACTGCCATCATGGGGCCTAGCGGTACCGGCAAGACAACGCTGCTGCGCCTCATCACCGGACAGACCGGGCCGCAGCGGGGGCGCATCGAGGTCTTCGGGCAGGATGTCGGCAGCTTGCGCAAGCCGGCCCTGTACGCGCTGCGGCGGCGGATGGGGATGCTGTTTCAGAACGGGGCACTGCTTACCGACCTCAGCGTCTTCGAGAACGTCGCTTTCCCGGTGCGTGAACATGCACGGCTGCCGGAGCCCTTGCTGCGGCAGCTGGTGCTCACCAAGCTGCATGCGGTCGGGCTGCGGGGCGCCGCCGAGCTCATGCCGGCTGAACTCTCCGGCGGCATGGCAAGGCGTGTCGCCCTCGCCAGAGCCATCGTCATGGATCCGGAGCTGCTGATCTACGACGAGCCCTTCGTTGGCCTCGACCCCATCTCCATGGGGGTCATCGTTCGGCTCATCCGCGACCTCAACGAGGCGCTTGGCATCACCAGCATTGTGGTCTCGCACGACGTCGACGAGCTTGCAGCGATTGCGCACCACAGCTACCTGCTGTCGGGTGGCAGGGTAGTCGCCGAAGGGTCCCCGGCCGCCCTGCGGGACAGTCCGCTCGAAGTTGTGCGGCAGTTCATGAGCGGTCAGGCCGACGGGCCGGTCGCCTTCCACTATCCCGCGGGAGACTACTACGAGGAACTGCTCGGCGGATCCGCTGCGTCGGGCGCCGATCGCGGGGGTGCAGCTTGATCGGCGCGAGTCTGCAACGCATCGGGGCGGTCGGCGTGTTTCTCGGCCGCGTCCTCAAGCAGTGCGGTCCGGCCTTGCTGCGGCCGCGAGCGGTCGTGCATCAGGTGTACAACTCCGGTGCGCGCTCGCTGATCATCATCATGCTCTGTGGTTTGTTCGTCGGCATGGTGCTCGGCCTGCAGGGCTTCGACCTGCTGCAGCGTTTCGGCTCGGAGGACGCGCTCGGCGTCGCCGCGGCGCTGGGTCTGCTCAAGGAACTCGGTCCGGTGGTTACCGCGCTGCTCTTCGCCGGCCGTGCCGGTACCGCGCTGACCTCCGAGATCGGCCTGATGCGCGCGACCGACCAGTTGACGGCCATGGAGATGATGGCGGTCGACCCGCTGCGGCATGTCGTTGCGCCGCGTTTCCTCGGCGGCGTCATCGCCATGCCGCTGCTGGTCGCGGTGTTCAACATCATCGGGCTGTTCGGTGCGCAGCTCATCGGCGTGCAGCTGATGGGCGTCGATGCCGGTGCCTTCTGGTCGCAAATGCAGTCCGCCGTCGAGATCGACGATGTCAACGAGGGCATCGTGAAGAGTGTCTGCTTCGGTGTTGCCTGCAGCCTCGTGGCCGTGCACGAGGGCTACACCGCGAAGCCGACGGCTGAGGGCGTGGGGCTCGCCACCACGCGTACCGTGGTGATCTCCTCGGTGCTGACGCTGCTTCTCGACTATCTGCTCACGGCGGCATTTCTTGGAAGGTGATCGCACATGAAAACGCAACGCTCGCTGGAGATCGGTACCGGGCTCTTCGTACTGCTCGGCTTCGCCGCGCTGTTGTTCCTGACCACGCAGCTGCCCGGCAACGGACTCAGTGTCGGCGCTGCACCGGGATATCTCGTCACGGGCCGGTTCGACAACGTCGGCGACCTCAGGAGCGGGTCTCCCGTAAGCATGGCGGGTGTTCGCGTCGGCCGCGTCGAGGCGGTGACCTTTGACTCGAACGACTACCGGGCCGTTGTGTCGATGCGCATCGATCCGCAATACGACCGCATACCCGATGACAGCGACGCCAGCATCCAGACCCAGGGATTGCTCGGCGGCAGATACGTTGGCATCGGTCCCGGCGGCTCGGACACATTCCTGCGTGACGGCAGCAACATCGAGTTCACCCAATCGGCGATAGTGCTCGAGTCCCTGATCAACAAATTCTTCGCGAACTTCGCCAGCCGCGGCAGCGATGAGGCGAAGAGCGAGGAAGCGGAGAAGACACCATGAACAACCAGAAGATTTTCGTCGTGGCACTGCTTGGCGGCAGCTTGCTCGGCGTTCCGGTCGTACTCGCACAGGGCAGGGCGGCTTCCGCCCCGCAGACCGCCGCTGCACCCCAGGCGCAGGCGACGACCGGGAGCGCCGCCGCTGCCGTGGACACCAGCGACCCGGTGAAGCTCATCGAGACGTCGGCAAACATCATGGTCGCGGAACTCGACGCGCGGCGTGCCGAGTTCCGCAAGGACCCGGCCAAGCTCTCGGCGCTGGTCGATCGCGTACTGTTGCCCAACTTCGATGTCGAGCACGCGGCACGGCTGGTTCTCGGCCGGCACTGGCGCACGGCGAACGCGGAGCAGCGACAGCGGTTCATCAATGCCTTCTACGGTTCGCTGATGAACAACTATGGCGATGCCTTGATCGAGTTCACGGGAGACCGCATCCGCGTGCTGCCGTCACCGGTGGCCGCGGATGCGACCACGGCGACGGTGCGTACCGAGGTGCGGCGCAGCAACGGCGAGCGGGTGCCGGTCAACTACACCATGCGCAAGACCGCCGCAGGATGGAAGGCTTGGGACGTGGTGATCGAGGGCATCAGCTACGTGAAGAGTTTCCGTGAAGACCTGGGCTCGGAGATCGACCAAAAGGGCCTCGATACGGTGATCCAGCGCCTCGAGTCGCAGAGCAGGGTTGCGCGCAATGGCAATGCCACGCAGTCCGCTGGCGGCGGGCGCAGCAGCGCGGCGGGGCGGCAGTGAGCCCGTGGTTGCGATGAGCCTCGGCTTCGAGCGGCGCGACGCCTCGCGGGTCGAGCTGCGCGGCGCGCTTGTTTTCGCCTCCGCGGCGGCAGCGCACGCCGAAGGTCTTCGGCACTTCGCTGCCGTGGCCGCCGGCGGTGGTGTCGACTTCGACTGCGCGGCCCTGTCCGACGCGGACAGCGCCGGCCTCGCGGTGCTCATCGAGTGGAAGGCAGCAGCGCGCCGCCGCGGCGTCCGTCTGCGCTATACGGCGCTGCCGGATTCACTCGTCCGGCTCGCGCGCATCAGCGACGTGGAGCGTCTGCTGCTGGCTGGCTGACCATACCTTCCTCGACGGTGGCGACGGGGTCCGCGGCGGCGGTGCCGGGGCCGACTCCGTCCTCGGTCTCGCCGTCGAGTTCGCCCTCCAGCTCGCTCTCGAAATCGTCGACAGGTACATCGCCGTCGCGGACCTGGAACTCGCGTCGCTGCAGGTAGGCGCTGCGGACCAGCGCGTATGGGTCACCGGCGCGCGACAGCAAGGCATCCGCGTCGAGCAGACGCGCGCGCCGCTCGAAGTTGCCGGCCGCCCATAGCGTCCAGCGGGTTCGGTCGCGTTCGATGTAGGAGCGGGGTTCCGCAAAGTCGTCGGCGATCGCCCCGATGCCGTCGCGCAGCGTGGTTGGCCCGAATAATGGAACTACGAAATAGGGACCCGAACCCACTCCCCACTTCCCGAAGGTTTGTCCGAAGTCCTCGTCGTTGCGCTCCAGTCCGATGTCCGTGGCCGGGTCGAGCAGACCGCCGAGTCCGAGAGTGGAGTTGAGCAGGAAGCGGCCGGTATCGCTGAGAGCCGCGCGGAACTTGCCCTGCAGCGCGTTGTTGACCAGTGTGACCGGGTACTTGGCGTTGCTGAATACGTTGGAGATGCCCGTCTCGATCAGGTCGGGTGTGACCTTGCGATAGGCTTTGGCGGCTGGCCGCAGCAGGGCGCGGTCGAGCCCGTCGTTGAGGGCGAAGCTAGCGCGATTAAGCGGTTCGAGGGGGTCGCGCGGGTCAGCAGCGAAGGCGGACGTGCCATGGGTTGCAGACATCGCGAGCAGAGTCGATAGGAAAGCCAGGCGGGCTGGCAGCGCAGTGCGTAGCATTTTGATCCTCTCCGAATTTTGGCGAAAACACGGCTGGGCAAAGCATTGTGTCAGGAAGGTCTGTCGTACCCGCGGGCGGAGTCGCGAGCCCGACGGCGACCGCCCTCGGCAAGCGCTTCACGCACCTGTTTCATCCGCGCCTCGAAGCGCGCACGTTGCACGTTCGAGATATCGGGGTCAGCGAGCGCGAGCTCCAGCTGCTTGACGGCGTTCATCAGTTCGCCGGTCGCGATGTGGTACTCGCCCATGTAGTAGTAGGCATCGCCGTTGTCGCCGGCGCTGCTCGCGGCGAGCGCCGTGAGGCGGATCTGCTCCGGCGTCGGCGGCACGGTGTTGAAGAGATCGAGCAGCACCCGGTGGGCTTCCCGTGCGTTGCCCGTCTGCAGCAGCACCTCGGCATAGCGGATGGTGAGCGGAATGTTTCGCGGGGCGATCTGCAGCGCACGCCTGAGGGTATCGAGCGATAGCTGCGTCTGGCCGGCGGCGAAGAGCGCCTGCCCGAGTGCGGCCTGCAACATCGGACTCTGCGGCTGCGATGCCGAGAGCTCGACGAGCGCGCTGGCCGCGCGCTCGCGATCGCCGCCGCCCAGCCGCGCCAGGGCTTCGCCGTAGCGTTGCGCCGGGGTCAGCGGCGCCCGATCCGCGAGCGCCGCGTAGAAGGGTCGCAGGTCGGAGCCGCTCGGCGCGCCGAGCACGCGCACGCGCTCGCGGACGAAGGCGTAGGACGCCGACTCCGGTTTCACGTCGGCTTCAAGCAGCGCCGCGCGGTCGCGTGATTCGGCGATGCGGTTGCCCGTCACCGGGTGGGTACGCAGGAACTCGGGGACCCCGAGGCCGGAAAGCCCGGAGCGGCGGCTCAGCGTCTCGAAGAAATCGGGCATGGCGTGCGGATCGAAACCCGCGGCGGCGAGGAAGCCGACGCCTATGCGGTCCGCTTCGTACTCGTTGGCCCGGGTGAAGTTGATGCGCTGCTGCACGGCCGTGCCCTGCGCGATGGCAATGCCGGCCTGCATCGCGTCAGGCGTGCCGGTGGCCATGCCGATGAGGATCGCCGCGAGCATCGCGGCGGCCGAGGCCATTCCGCTGCGTCCCTGCGCCTGGATGGATCGGGCTATATGCCGCTGCGTGACATGGGCGATCTCGTGGGCGAGCACGCTGGCGAGCTGTGACTCGTTGGCCGTTGCGGTGATCAGGCCATGGTTGACACCGATGAACCCGCCCGGCAGCGCGAAGGCGTTGATGCCGCCCTCGCGTACCACGAAGAAGGTGAAGCGCTGCTCGGAATCCGGGATCTGCGCGACGATACGGCTGCCGAGTGCCTGCACGTAGTCGCTGACCTCCGGGTCCTCCAGGATCAGTCCTTGGTCGCGCAGGCCGCGCACTACCATCAGACCGATCTGGTACTCGTCGTTGAGTGTGAGCGTGGAGTTGGCGGCGGAGCCGATGTCGGGCAGGTCGTTGCCCGTCGACTGCCCGGACGCGGTGATCGGGGCGAGCGTCAACAGCGCGGAGAGCAGAACGATCAGCAGGCGCATCGGGGAATTGACCGCCGAGGCACGGCGAAGTTCAAAGCGCCTCGGACGCGTGATCGGCGAGCCGCGAGCGCTCGCCGCGCACCAGCGTCACATGGCCGGCGTGTGGCCAACCCTGAAAACGGCTGACGACGAAGGTGAGGCCCGATGTCGTTTCGGTGAGGTATGGGGTATCGATCTGCGCGATGTTGCCGAGGCATACGATCTTGGTTCCCGGGCCGGCGCGCGTCACCAGCGCCTTCATCTGCTTGGGCGTGAGGTTCTGCGCTTCGTCGAGGATCACGAAGCGGTTGAGGAAAGTGCGGCCGCGCATGAAGTTGAGCGAGCGGATCTTGATGCGGTTGCGCAGCAGGTCGTTGGTCGCGGCACGTCCCCAGCTGCCACCCTCGGCGCTTTGGGTCAGCACCTCGAGGTTGTCCATCAGCGCGCCCATCCAAGGTTCCATCTTCTCCTCTTCGGTGCCGGGCAAGAAGCCGATGTCCTCGCCGAGCGGGATGGTCACTCGGGTCATGATGATCTCGGCGTAGCGGTTGTGCTCCAGGGTCTGTACGAGTCCCGCCGCCAGCGTGAGCAGCGTCTTGCCGGTGCCCGCCGGGCCGAGGACGGTGACGAAGTCGATCTCCGGGTCCAGCAACAGGTTCAGGGCGAAATTCTGTTCGCGGTTGCGCGCCGCGATGCCCCAGACTCCGTGGCGCTCGCTGCGGTAGTCACGCACCAGTTCGAGGGTCGCCGTCGTGCCGCGTATGGTGCGTACCAGCGCCTCGATGCCGCCCTCGCGCTCCTCGTAGACGAACTGGTTGGGGTGCCATCGGGCTACCGCCGGCCCGCTGATCTCGTAGAAGGTGCGGGTGCCCTCCTTCCAGGAGCGCATGTCGCTGCCGTGGCGCTCCCAGAAATCGCGCGGCAGCGCCTCGTGCCCGGTTGAGAGGATATCGGCGTCCTCGATGGTCCGGTCGCTGAAGTAATCCTCGGCATGCACGCCCACCACCGCGGCCTTGATGCGCAGGTTGATGTCCTTGGAGACCAGCACCACCTGTGTTTCCGGGTGCAGCGACTGCAGCGCGAGCGTCTGTGCGAGGATGGCGTTGTCGTTGCCCTGTCCCGGCAAGGTTTCGGGCAGTGCGCTGACCAGGCGCTGCGTCTGAAAGTACAACCGGCCGGAGGCGGGCGCCTTGCCGTGGTTGTCCGAAAGGTGGCTGGGCAGCGGCAGTCCGCGCTCGATCTGCTCGCGGGTCGCGCTGCGCATCAGCTCGTCCAGAAATCGACTGACCTGCCGGACGTTCCGTGAGGCCTCGGAGACACCTTTCTTGTTGGCGTCGAGTTCCTCGAGCACGACCATCGGCAGGTAGATGTCGTGTTCCTCGAAGCGGAAGATGGACGCCGGATCGTGCATGAGCACGTTGGTGTCGAGCACGAACAGCCGGCGCCGTCGTGCCGCGCGCCGCTTCTTCAAAGCGCTTGCACTGCTGTCAGCACTTGCGCCGCATGGCCCTCCGCCTTGACTTTGCGCCACTCCTGGGCGAGCAACCCATCGGCATCGATGAGGAAGGTGCTGCGCTCGATGCCGAACACCTTCTTGCCGTACATGTTCTTTTCCTTGATGACGTCAAACAATCGGCAGAGCGACTCGTCGGTGTCGGCCAGCAGCTCGTAGTTGAGGTTTTCCTTCTCGCGGAACTTGCGGTGCGAGGCGCAGGAGTCCCGCGAAACGCCGACGACGATGGCGCCAGCCTTGCGGAATGCGGCCTGCAGGTCGCGGAACTGCTGGGCCTCGACCGTGCAGCCGGAGGTCATGTCCTTGGGATAGAAGAAGAGCACCACCTTGGACCCCTTGGCGTCACGCAGGCGCCATACACCGCCGTCGGTGGTGGTGGCGCTGAAGTCCGGTACCTTGCTGCCGGTTTCGAGCTTCACGGGGGCGGATTTCGGCATGGGCGCTCCTTCAGGACTTGACGGGCTCCAGGATGGCGTCGAGGTTGCGCGCATCGCAGAACTCCATGAACTCCTCGCGCAGGTGCGCAAGGTGCAGGCGGCTCGGCACGTTCACGATCATCTGCACCGAGAACATCAGCGCGCCGGTATGGGCGGCCGGATAGATGCGCGTGGCCACCTCGGCGATATCGATGCCGCGAGAGGAACAGAAACCGGCAAGTGCTGCGACGATGCCTGACTGGTCCAGGCACACCGCATCGATGGAGTAGGGCAGCAGGTCGGTGCGCGCGTTGCGCGCCTCGGTGCGCCGCAGATGCAAGGTGAGTCCGGCCTCGGTGGCGAAGTGCGACAGCTCGGTTTCCAGCTTGGCGAGCGAGTGCCAGTTGCCGGCAACCAGCAGCACCATGGCGAACTCGTTGCCGAGGCTCGCCATCCGGCTCTCACTGATGTTGCCGCCGCAGTCGGTGATCACTTGGGTGAGGTCATGGACCAGGCCGGTGCGGTCGGGGCCGATGGCCGAGATGGCGAGGTGCTGCTTCATTGCTGCCGGCAAGTGTAACCACTGACGAGCGTGACCGCGACCGCACCGCTGCCCGCCCGGTTGCGCTCGGTCGGCTGGCGCCCGTAACATCGCCGCCTTCCCGAGGGCCCCCGATACACCGATGCTTACTGGCAGTTCCGTCGCCCTGGTCACGCCCATGCGTGCCGATGGTGCCGTCGATCCCGAAGCCTGGTTGCGCCTGCTCGATTTCCAGCTGCAGGCTGGCACGACCGCCGTCGTGGTCGGTGGCACGACGGGCGAGTCGGCGACCCTGACCGACGGCGAACTGCGGCAGCTCGTCGAGGCCGCCGTGGGCCACCTGCGCGGTCGCATGCTGGTCATTGCCGGCGCCGGCACCTCCAGCACCGCTACCACCGTCGAGCGTGTGCGCTGGCTCGGCGAGCTCGGTGTCGATGGCCTGCTGATCGTGACCCCGGCCTACGTGAAGCCGACCCAGGAAGGTCTCTATTTGCATTACGCCGCCGCCGCGTCTGTCTCGCGGGTACCGGTGGTGCTGTACAACGTCCCCGGGCGTACCGCGGTAGACATGCTGCCGGCTACCGTCGCGCGTCTCGCGCTGCTGCCGCGCATCGTCGCCATCAAGGAGGCGGTGCCGGGCGCCGAGCGCGTCCGTGAGCTTCTCGCGGTGAGTCCTGCCTTCACTGTGCTTTCGGGTGACGACGCAACGGCCCGCGAAGCCGTTCTGGCCGGCGCTCGCGGGGTGATCTCGGTGACCGCGAACGTCGCGCCTCGGCCGCTGCGGCTGATGCTCGAGGCCGCACTGGCCGGCGACGCGGCCGCTGCGGCGCGGCTTGATGCACCGCTGGCGCGTCTGCATGCGGACCTGTTCGTCGAGGGCAACCCCATCCCGGTCAAGTGGGCGCTGCACAGAATGGGTATGATCGACACCGGGATCCGTTTGCCGCTGACACCGCTTGCCGCCTTCGCGCAGCCGGTCGTGGCGGAGGCCATGCGGGTGGCCGGCTTGCTGCCGGCAGTCGGCGCGAACTGACCGGCGGGACCATCAGTAGGGCGAGGATCAATAGGCATGCCGTCGACGATATCAACCCACCGACTCCGGCTTGCGCTGCTTGCCGCGTCGCTGCTCACGCTCGGCGGTTGCGGGTCCTGGTCCCTGTTCAAGAGCAGTTGCGCACGTCCCGAGGACTTCGCGGGTGTGATCGACAACCCGCCCCTCAAGATCCCGTCCGGACGGGACGCGCCCGACACCCGGGCAGCGCTGGTCGTTCCGCCGCTGGAGACCCCCGAGCTGCCTCGGCCGGCAGACGCGCCCTGCATCGACACGCCCCCCAAATTCAATCCCGCCCCGCCCAGGCGGCCACAGGCTTGATATCATCCGCGGCGCCGGAGAGGTGGCCGAGCGGTCGAAGGCGCTTGATTGGAAGTCAAGTAACATCGCAAGGTGTTCGTGGGTTCGAATCCCACCCTCTCCGCCAGTCGAGGCCACCCAGGCTGTCCACACGAACCATGGCGTCCCGCATCGGTTCCTCCGCGACGACCAGCCGTCAATCCCGCCAGGCCCGGAAGGGAGCAACGGTCGCGGTGATGTCGGGTGCCGGAGTCAAGCTGGTGCGGGCCGCCTCCCTGCTTCCTGACGGGCTGCCGCTGCGGCCCGGCTGCCCATGAGTTACACCGCACTCGCACGCAAGTGGCGTCCACGACGGTTCGAGGAACTGACCGGTCAGGAACACGTGCTGCGGGCGCTGTCGAATGCGCTGGCGACCAACCGGGTCCATCACGCCTTTCTGTTTACCGGCACCCGCGGTGTCGGCAAGACCACCATCGCCCGCATCCTCGCCAAATGCCTCAATTGCGAGGCCGGGCTCGGACCGACGCCCTGTGGGGTATGCCCGACCTGTCGCGAGATCGACGAGGGGCGGTTCGTCGACCTCATAGAAGTCGACGCGGCGTCGCGTACCAAGGTCGACGATACCCGCGACCTGCTTGACAACGTGCAGTACGCGCCCGCCAGCGGGCGCTACAAGGTGTACCTCATCGACGAGGTGCACATGCTGTCGACCCATTCCTTCAATGCGCTGCTGAAAACGCTGGAGGAGCCGCCGCCGCATGTGAAGTTCCTGCTGGCGACGACCGACCCGCAGAAACTGCCGGTGACGGTGCTGTCACGCTGCCTGCAGTTCAATCTGAAGCGTCTGCCGGCCTCCATGATCGCCGACCGGATGAAAACGATCCTGCAGGCCGAGGGACTCGGCTTCGAGCCGGCGGCCGTACGGCTGCTTGCCGAGGCTGCCGACGGCAGCATGCGCGATGGATTGTCGCTGCTCGATCAGTTGCTGGCCTTCGGTGGCGGCGTCGTTGGCGAGGCTGAGGCGCGCGCAATGCTGGCCACGGTGGATCGCCGCCAGGTGGCTCAGCTCGCGCGCCTGCTCGGTACCGCCGACCCGGCCGAGCTGATGCGATTCGCGCATTCGCTCGATGAGTGGGCGCCGGACTACGGCGACGTGCTGGACGCACTCGCCACCTTGCTCGTACGGGTGGCCCTCAAGCAGGTGCTGCCTGACTATGAAGGGGACGAACTGCATCCCCGCGAACAGCTGGCCGAACTCGCCGCGGCGATCAGCCCCGAGGATGTCCAGTTCTGCTACCAGACGGCCATCCTCGGTCGGCGCGATCTCGCCTGGGCACCCGATCCGCGTACCGGCTTCGAGATGACTCTGCTGCGCATGGCGTCTTTCCGCCTCGCAAACGGCGAGGGCGGGGGTGCGCGACTGCCGCCGTCGATCCCGCCGGCATCGGCGCAGCCGGGATCCCATGGGTCGTCATCGCCGCGCGCGGCGGTCGGTCAGCCTCCGGCCGCGGTGCCCACAGAGGCGACGCTCGACACCGCGCTCGACCCCGCCCGCTGGCAGGAAACGGTCGCCATGCTCGAGCTTGGCGGCGCGGCTCGACAGCTCGCGGCCAATTGCGCGCTCGTCGGCCGCGAGGGCAGTCTGGTGCGCCTCTCCCTCGATCCCGCCCAGGCGCTGCTGCGTACCGCGGCGCTGCTCGACAAGCTGTCGCAGGCGCTCAGTCGTCAGGTCGGCGCGCCGCTGCGCGTCGAGATCGAACTCGCTGCGGCCGCGCCGGACACGCCGGCGCGCGCCGATCAACGTGCTGCGGAGCAGCAGTTCGATGCCGCGCGGCGCTCCCTCGAGGACGATCCGACGGTGCGTGGCTTCAAGGAAAAGTTCGGTGCTACGCTCAAGGCGGAGACCATCAAGCCGCAACCGTGAGCGGTTCTTTGCAGACTTTCGGGGAAATGCAACATGGCCAACTTCGGCAACATGATGAAACAGGCGGAAGCCCTGCAGCGCAACATGCAGAAGGCGCAGGAGGAGATCGCGCGCATGGAAGTCGTCGGCGAGTCCGGCGGCGGCATGGTCAAGGTGACGATGACCGGCAAGCACGAGGTGCAGAGGGTGCAGATCGAACCTGCCGTGATCGGCGAAGATCGCGAGATGCTCGAGGACCTGGTGGCGGCTGCCATCAACGACGCGGTGCGCCGTGTGGAGAGCGAATCCCAGCGACGAATGTCCGAGATGATGTCGGGGCTGCGGCTGCCGCCGGGCTTCAAGATGCCGTTCTGAGCGGAGTCAAGCGCCAGATGCCATCTTCCCGTCGGCTGCAGCACCGGGCTGCATGAAGCACGCCCCGTCGCTCGCGCGTCTGATCGACGCCTTGCGCGCGCTGCCCGGCGTGGGTCCGAAGACGGCGCAGCGCATGGCCTTCCATCTCCTGCAGGAGGGGCGCGACGGCGCCCGCGTGCTTGCGGAGTCGCTGCACGGCGCGCTCAGCCGCATCGGTCGTTGCCGCCAGTGCCGCATGCTTACCGAGGGCGAACACTGCTTCATCTGCAGCTCCACGCAGCGCGACGCTGCCCTGTTGTGCATCGTCGAGTCGCCTGCCGACGTGGTGGCGATCGAGCAGTCCGGCGGCTACCGCGGTCGCTACTTCGTGCTGATGGGGCACCTCTCGCCACTCGACGGTGTGGGCCCGGAGCAGCTCGGCATCCGCGAACTCGAGGAGTTGCTCGATTCCGGCAAGGTCAGCGAGATGATCCTCGCCACCAATCCGACCGTGGAGGGCGAGGCCACGGCGCATTTCCTCTCCGAGGTCGCCCGCAGCCGCGGGCTGCGCGCCACGCGCATCGCGCATGGTGTGCCGATCGGCGGCGAACTCGAGTACATCGACGGCGGCACGCTTGCGCACGCCCTGGCTGGGCGTCAGACCCTCTCCTGATCACGTCGTCGGCCGGGGCCCTGCGCGCCTCTGAGTTCTTTCTGCAGTCGACGCAGCCTGCGGTAGCTCTCGTAGCGGCGCGCATCGAATTGCGGTGAGCCGGCTGCCGTCCGTACCGCACAGCCGGGCTCCTGCAGATGCTGGCAGTCGATGAAGCGGCAGCCCACGGCAAGGCGATCCACCTCGGGAAAGCCGAGGCTGCGCGGCTCAAGGCTGTCGATGGCGGGAGCGAAGTCGCGCACGCCCGGCGAGTCGATCACCGCACCGCCGCCGACCAGGTCGTAGAGCGCGGAGCTGGTCGTCGTATGCCGGCCCTCGGCATCCCGATCGAGCTCGCCGATCGGGATCTGCGCCGCGGGCACCAGCAGCGAGATGAGCGAGGACTTACCCACGCCCGACTGGCCGACGAACACACTGGTCTCCCCCTGCAGCGCCTGGCGCAGCTGGTCGAGACCATCGCCGCTCTCGACGCTGCAATGCACGACCGGATAGCCGGCCGCCACAAAGCCGGAGGTGAGGGAGTCGGCAGCGGCGCCCGCCGCCGCGAGCAGATCCGCCTTGTTGAGCAGCAGCAGGGCGCGGATGCCGGCCGATGATGCGGCGCAGAGGTAGCGGTCCATGACGAAGAGATCCGGTCGCGGCAGCGGCGCCATCACCGCGACAAGCAGCGACAGATTGGCCACCACGGGCTCCGCCTCGCCCCGCAGGGTGGCGCGAGCGAGCAGGCTGCGCCTTGGCAGTAGCGCCGTAACGTGCACCTCGGCATGCGGATCGTCGGCCGTGCAGCGCACGCGATCGCCGCAGACCGCCTGCAGCCGTCGACCGAAAGGTCTCGCCGACAGCACTCGGCCCGCATCGTCGCGGATCCGTAGGTGCCGGCCGAAGGCCGCAATGACTTGTGCGTCGAATTCCAAGCGATGCTGCCGGCGCGTCCTCGCGGTGCGTGGAGGCAGCGACTGTAGCCTCTGTTAGACTGGCACTCAATGCCGAGCCGCGATGCGCTGATCTGGATCGACCTCGAGATGACCGGGCTCAAGCCCGAGTCCGACACCATCATCGAGATCGCCACTCTGGTCACCGATTCCTCGCTGCGGCTCATCGCCGAGGGGCCGGTGCTCGCGATCCACCACGACGAGACCGTGCTCGCGCGTATGGATGACTGGAACCAGCGCCAGCATGGCGGCTCGGGACTGCTCGCGAGGGTGCGCGCCAGCAAGGTGACGCTGGCCGAGGCCGAGCAGGCTACGCTGCAGTTCCTCGCGCAGCATGTCGCGGCCGGCGCGTCGCCGATGTGCGGCAACAGCATTTGCCAGGACCGTCGCTTCATGGCCCGCCTGATGCCGCGGCTCGAGGCGTTCTTCCATTACCGCAACCTCGACGTGAGCACGCTGAAGGAGCTCGCCCGCCGTTGGGCGCCGGCCGTCGCCGACGCCTTCAGCAAGGAAGGCAGCCACCTTGCGCTCGACGATATCCGCGAGTCGGTGCGCGAGCTGCAGCATTATCGGGAACATCTGTTCGCACTCGGCGCCCGCGGGGCGTGCTGAGCAGGTGCATGGGTCTCGACCTGCCCGATTTTGAGGACGTCGTCGCGGCGTTCGGACGCCTGCAGGGGCGAGTGCGACGGACGCCGGTCCTCAATTCGCCGCGCTTCGACGCGCGCGTCGGCTGCGAGGTGCACTTCAAGTGCGAAAACCTGCAGCACGCCGGCGCGTTCAAGTTTCGCGGTGCACTCAACGCCCTGCTGCAGCTCGATGCCGCCCTGCCGGCCGGCGCGCCACGGCGGGTGGCGACGCACTCTTCGGGCAACCATGGTGCGGCGCTCGCGCGCGCAGCGCGCGAGCTCGGCTGGCGCTGTCTCGTCGTTGTACCGCACGACGCCGCGGCCGTGAAGCTGCAGGCCATCGAGGCCGAGGGCGCGCAACTTCAGCACTGCGCGCCCGGGCTCGCGGCACGGGAGGTGGCGCTGGCGGAGGTCGTGGCGCAGACCGGAGCGCTGGTGGTGCACCCGTTCGATGACTCGCGGGTGATCGCTGGCCAGGGGACCGCCGCACTCGAATTGTTTGCGGAGCAGAGCCTCGATGCGATCACCGCGCCAGTGGGTGGCGGCGGACTGCTGGCTGGCACTGCGCTGGTCGCGCGCCGCATGGCGCCGCGTTGCCGTGTGGTCGGAAGTGAGCCGGCAGCCGCCGACGATGCGGCACGCTCTTTCCGCGGGGGGGAACGGGTCGGCATGCTGGGCTCTCCGCCGACCATCGCCGACGGGTTGCGCGGTTCTCTCGGCGAGCGGCCCTACGCCATTTTTCGCTCGGCCGTCGATGATGTGGTCACGGTCACGGAAGCGGCGATCATCGAGGCGATGCGCATTGCGCTGGAGGACCTGCGTTTGCTGGTCGAGCCCTCCTCGGCAGTGCCCATCGCCGCGCTGCTGGCCGGCAGCGTTGCGCCAGCAGGAAGCCGCGTCGGCGTAGTGGTCTCGGGTGGCAACGTGGATCTGGCGGTTTGCCCGTTCCTCGCCGGGCGACTGCCGGTCTAGGTCGGACGCACCGCGTCGCTGGCCAGCATCAGCCAGGTCTCGATCACGGTATCGGGGTTGAGCGACAAGCTGTCTATGCCCTGCTCGACGAGCCACCGGGCGAGGTCCGGGTGATCCGATGGTCCCTGCCCGCAAATGCCGACGTACTTGCCGGCCTTGCGGCAGGCGGCGATGGCCATGGCCAGCATGGCCTTTACCGCCGGATCGCGCTCATCGAAGTGGCGGGCGACGATGCCCGAGTCACGATCGACCCCCAGGGTGAGCTGCGTCATGTCGTTCGAGCCGATGGACATGCCGTCGAAGAATTCGAGGAAGCGGTCAGCCAGCACCGCGTTCGATGGCAGCTCGCACATCATGATCACCTTCAGGCCGTTCTCGCCGCGTCGCAGACCGTTGGCGGCGAGCAGGGCGGTGACGCTCTCGGCCTCGCCGAGGGTACGCACGAACGGCACCATGACCTGGACGTTGTCGAGACCCATCTCGCCACGCACCTTGAGCAGGGCGCGGCACTCGAGTTCAAAGCAGGCGCGGAACTGCGGATCGACGTAGCGCGACGCGCCGCGGAAGCCGAGCATGGGGTTTTCCTCGGTCGGCTCGTACAGTCTGCCGCCGATGAGGTTGGCGTACTCGTTCGACTTGAAGTCCGACAGCCGCACGATCACCGGTTCGGGCGCGAACGCGGCGGCGATCTGCGAAATGCCTTCGGCGAGCTTGTCGACGTAGAAGCTCACGGGGTCGGCGTAGCCCGCCATCTGCGTGCGGATCTCCTCGCGGAGCGCGGCATCGAGGCGGTCGAACTCGAGCAGTGCGCGGGGATGCACACCGATCATGCGGTTGATGATGAACTCGAGCCGCGCAAGACCGACGCCGCGGTGGGGTATGCCGGCAAAATCGAAGGCCCGGTCCGGATTGCCCACGTTCATCATGATCTTGACCGGTAGAGGCGGCAGGGCATCCAGCTCGATCTGGCGCCGCTCGAAGTCGAGCGCGCCCTCGTAAACATAGCCCGTGTCGCCCTCGGCGCAGGACACCGTCACCTGCTGACCCTCGCGGATCAGGTTGGTGGCTTCGCCGCAGCCGACAACCGCGGGGATGCCGAGCTCGCGCGCGATGATGGCGGCGTGGCAGGTCCGTCCGCCACGGTTGGTGACGATGGCGGCGGCGCGCTTCATCACCGGCTCCCAGTCGGGGTCGGTCATGTCCGCGACCAGCACGTCCCCCTGCTGCACGCGCGCCATCTGCGACACGTCGGCGATCACGCGCGCGGGGCCCGCGCCGATCCGCTGGCCTATGCTGCGACCTTCGACGAGCACCCGCGAGCGCCGCGCCAGGGTGTAGCGCTGGATGGTCCGCCCGCTGCGGCTCTGCACGGTCTCCGGGCGGGCCTGCAGAATGTACAGCTCGCCGGTGGCGCCGTCCTTGCCCCACTCGATGTCCATCGGACGGCCGTAATGCTGCTCTATCGCCAGCGCTTGGCGCGCGAGCTCGACGAGATCGCTCTCCTCGAGGCAGAAGCGGTTGCGATCCGCCGCAGGTACCGCAACGGTACGCACGCGCTCCGCGGAACCGCGTTCGGCATAGACCATCTTGATCGCCTTGGCACCTAGGTTGCGGCGCAGCACCGCATGCCGGCCGGCGCGCACCGCTGGCTTGTAGAGGTAGAACTCGTCGGGGTTCACCGCGCCCTGCACTACGGTTTCGCCGAGGCCGTAGGCGGCGGTGATGAAGACGACGTCGCGGAAGCCCGAGTCGGTGTCGAGCGTGAACATCACGCCGCTCGCGCCAAGATCGGAGCGCACCATCTGTTGTATGCCGGCCGAGAGCGCCACCAGCGAGTGGTCGAAGCCCTGATGTACCCGGTAGGCGATGGCGCGATCGTTGAACAGCGAGGCGAACACCTGGCGCATGGCATCGATGACCGCGTCCTCGCCCTGCACGTTGAGGAAGGTCTCCTGCTGTCCCGCAAACGACGCTTCCGGCAGATCCTCGGCGGTAGCCGATGAGCGCACCGCTACCGAGGCATCGGTGCCGAGACGGCGATAGCCCTCGCGCACTGCCTGCTCGAGTTCCGCGGGCAGCGGCGCCTCGAGGATCCAGCCGCGGATGGTGGCGCCGACCTCGGCGAGACGCAGGACGTCATCCACGTCGAGGTGTTGCAGCAGGCTGCGGATACGCTCATCGAGACCGTTGCGCGCCAGCAGCTCGCGATAGGCGGCAGCAGTGGTCGCGAACCCTCCGGGCACCTTGACTCCGAGACGCGCGAGCGCACCGATCATCTCGCCGATCGAGGCATTCTTGCCGCCGACCGTCTCAACGTCCCGCATGCTCAGGCGCTCGAAAGGCAGAACGGATTCGTTCAAGGTTGGATCCTCGATGACTTGTCCGCGATACGCTGCGGTGGAACACTGCGCGCAGGCGGGGAAGGGGGCGGGGAGGGCAAAGCTGCCGTGACGACCAGAACTGTGTTCTTCGTATCCGACCAGACCGGCGTGACGGCGGAGACCATGGGGCACAGCCTGCTGACGCAGTTCGACGGGCTGCGTTTTCGGGCCGTGACTCTGCCATTTGTCTCCAGCATTGACAAGGCAGAGGAGGCGGTGCGCCGCATCAACGCCGCGGGCGCCGATGACGGCGGTCGGCCGATCGTCTTCAGCACGCTCGTCCAGGACGATCTGCGGCATCGGCTGCAGGCTGCCAATGCCTTGTTCCTCGATTTTTTCGAGGCCTTCGTGGGTCCGATGGAGCGGGAGCTCGGCACGCGTTCCAGCCACAGCTCTGGCAAAGCTCACGGCATCGCCGACTCCAGCGGCTATGCGGTACGCATCGATGCCACCAACTACGCGCTGGCGAATGACGACGGATCCAACCGCGAGTACTCGCGGGCCGATCTGATCCTCGTCGGCGTTTCGCGCTCCGGCAAGACGCCCACCTGCCTTTATCTGGCCATGCAGTACGGCGTGTTCGCCGCAAATTACCCGCTCACCGACGACGATCTCGAGTCCACGCGGCTGCCGCCTGCCCTGCAGCAGCACAAACAGAAGCTCTTCGGTCTGCGCATCGCCCCGCAGCGCCTGCAGCAGATCCGCCAAGAGCGCCGTCCCAACAGCCGTTACGCGTCGCCGCAGCAGGTGCAGTTCGAGACCCGCGCAGCCGAGGCCATATTCCAGCGTCACGGTATCCCGGTGCTCGACACCACAGAGTGCTCCATCGAGGAGATTTCCGCGCGCCTGCTCGAGGCGACCGGCGTCGAGCGCCGCGTACGCGCCTGACGCCGGCAGGCGGCGCGGATTTCGCGCAACGCCCAGTGTTTTGGCTATAGTGACTCCGATGAAAGCTCCCGTACCAGGCCGTACCGGTGATCGCCCATGGCTCGCGCAGTCGCCTGCGCTGGAGTCTTTGCTGCCTTCCAGCTGGCGGGCGCGGCCCGGCAGTTTCGTCGCCCTGATGTCCTTGTACGAGACAAATCACCGCAGGCTCGGCGTGCTGGCTGGTGATCTGCGCTCGCTGGAGGGTCTGCACCGTTCGAGCGTGCAGGGCGACATAGAACTGGAGCTGCGGGTGACCGAGCGCTCGCCGTACACCACCATGCTGCAGTTGACGTACGTGTTCGGCGAAGAGTCGCCGATGCCGACCGCGCCGGACATGGAGATCCGCGTCTACCACGATGCGCGGCTGGCCGAGGCGCACTCCTGGGCGAGCGTCCACGAGCATCCGCTGCTGCGTGACTGGCGACAGCACGCCGGTCCGGATCTTGACCAGCGCTGGGCACGCAACATCATGCTGAACAAATGGCTCGAGTACTGCCTCGAGCTCGGCCACGGCTTCAGGAGGCTGCGCGGCCCGCCGTGACCGTCTTCGGCTTCGCGGGCCGTGCCGGCTGGCCCGTGTACAGCATGTCCACCATCACCTCGGACGCCTGATCGAGGATCACATCCGGCAGCTTCGCCGTGTCGAGCTCGGCAATCGAGCCGAGCGGCGGTTCGGCTCTGGCGGCACGGCGGGTGTTCTCCCTGGCCAGCCGGTCGCTCTCCAGGCGTGCGCGCTCGGCCTTGCGCTTCTCGAGGTTTAGCGAGAGCGACTTCTGGGCGCGAACCTCTTCTATGGCGGCGATATCGCTCACCAGCCAGCGATAGTCAGGGTCGCGCTGCTGGCGTGCGGTTTCTTCCATGGCGAGCTTGGCGATCGACGGCAGGCGTGAGTCGAGCGCGCGGAAATCGGCGCCCTGGATGCGATCCCACGGCAGCGCGTCATCGAGGGCGCTTTCGCCCACGTCCTTGAGGTTGATGGGCGAGGCGAGGTCGACGTCCGGTTCGACGCCACGGTGCTGGGTGCTCTCGCCGGTCACGCGGTAGAACTTGCCGATGGTGACCGTCAACTGGCCGTTGACCGGCCGGGCGCTCCAGCGAGACAGCGGCACGAGGTTCTGCACCGTGCCCTTGCCGAAACTGCGCTGTCCGACCACCACACCGCGGCGATAGTCCTGTATGGCACCGGCAAAGATTTCGGAGGCCGAGGCGCTGAAGCGGTCGATCAGCACCACCAGCGGACCGTCGTAGGCGACCCCGCCGTCCGGATCGTCGAGCACTTCGCGCTGGCCGTTGGCGAACTGCACCTGCACCACCGGACCGCGGTCGACGAACAGGCCCGTCAGCGACTGCGCCTCGGGGAGGAAGCCGCCGCCGTTGCCGCGCAGATCCATCACGAGGCCATCGATCTTCTCGGCCTTGAGTTCCTCGATGAGGCGGCGCACGTCGCGTGTCGTACTGCGGTAGTTGGCGTCGCCCGCCCGTTGGCCGTCGTAGTCGGAGTAGAAGCCGGGCACATTGATGACGCCGATGCGATGCTCGCTCTCGCCACGCTTGATGGTCCTGATGGACTTGCGCGCGGCCTGCGCCTCGAGGGTGACCTTGCCGCGGGTGAACTCGACGATTTTTTCTGGTGATCCGGGGGCGGCGCCGACCGGCAGGATCTGCAGTCGCACCACAGTACCGCCCTTGCCGCGGATGAGTTGCACGACGTCGTCGATACGCCAGCCGACGACGTCGGTGAACAGTCCGTCCGTGCCCTGGCCGACTGCGGTGATCCGGTCGTTGACGCTGAGGGTGCCGGCGACCGCCGCGGGGCCGCCCTCGATGACGTTCATGATGGTGACGTAGTCGTCGATGAGCTGCAGCGAGGCGCCGATGCCTTCGTAGTTGAGGCTCATCTGGATCTTGTACTCCTCGGAATTGCGCGGCGAGAAGTAGTTGGAGTGCGGATCGAAGGCGCGCGCATAGGAGTTGAGGAAGAGCTCGAAAACCTCCTCGGGCTTGACTTGGTCGGCGCGCTTGAGGACGCGGTCGTAGCGCGTGCGCAGCACCTCCCGCGCCTCCGCCCAGGTCCGGCCCGCCAGCAGGAGCGACAGGGCGTCGTTCTTCACCCGCTTGCGCCAAAGCTCATCGAGCTCAGCGGCCGAGGCCGGCCACGCCGAGTCCTCGCGGTCGAACTCGAAGGTTTCGTCGAGCGTGAAGTCGGGCTCGCGGTCGAGCAACAGCAGCGCGTGCTGGATGCGCTCGCGGCTGCGCTGCTGGTAGCGGGCAAACATGGCGTAGGCGGGCTCGATATCGCCGGTGCGGATCATGTCGTCGAAGCGTGCCCGGTAGGCCTGGAACTCGGCGATGTCGCTGGCGAGGAAATAGCTGCGCTGGCCGTCGAGGCCGTCGATGAAGCGGTCCATGACCCGCGGCGACATGGCGTCGTCGATCTTCAGTTGGCTGTAATGGTTGTCCTCGAGCAGGGAGCCGACCTGCCGGGCGATCATGCGCTCGCGGGCCGAGGGCGCGAGGGCGCCGGGCGGCAGCGCCGAGGTGTTGGCCGTAAGCCGCGAGGAACTCCCCGCGGTCAGCAGGCCGATGACCAGCATGGTGACGGCGAGGATCGCCGCCGGGTGGCGTCGGGAGGGGGTCATTCGGGGCGCATGTCCTGTACCATTCGTGCAGCCTAGTTCGACCGCCCGGCCCCTTCAAGTGCGGTCTTGCCGCCAGCCCCTGACCCGCGATGCGCCCACTGTCCATCCTGCTCGGAATCGTGCTCGGATCCACCGTGTCGATCACTGTGGCCCTCGTTCTGACCCTATTCGTGTTCCTGATGCTCCCGGAGTACGCGGGCAGGATCGGCGAGGAGTTCCCGCCGCTGCTGCGGACGCTCGCTGGGTCGGCGCTGCTCGCCCTGGTGGCCGCTGCGGGCTTTTACGGCGAGTTGCGCGAGAGCAGCTGGCGCCGCTGGCCGCAGTGCCTTCTCGCCGCGCTGCTCGTGCTGCTAGGCTGGTGGGTATGGCCCACCAAATGATGCGAACGAGGCTGCGGCGTCTGGCGATCCTCGCCGGCTCGTGCCTGTTGCTCGCGGCTTGCGCGGGACTGCCCTCGAAGCCCACACCGTCCATCTCGGCAGCCGACTACGAGCGTCACCTCGCAACTCTGGCCGCCGACGACTTCGAGGGCCGCAAGCCCGGGACCGCCGGCGAACGCCGGACCATCGACTACCTGATCGGCGAGTTCGCCAAGCTCGGACTCGCACCGGGGAACCGCGGCTCCTGGGTGCAGGAGGTGCCTGTCGTCGAGATCACCGCGGCCAGCGATGCCACGCTGAGTTTCGATGGGCAGCGTCTCGAGTACGGTCGCGACATGGTGATCTGGACCAAACGCCCGGTCGCCGAGTCGTCGCTCGCCGACAGCCCGCTGGTGTTCGTCGGTCATGGGGTGGTGGCGCCGGAGTACGGCTGGAACGACTACGCGGGGATCGACATGCGCGGCAAGACCGCCGTGATCCTCATCAACGATCCGGGTTTTGCGACCGCAGACCCGGATCTCTTCCGCGGCCGCGCGATGACTTACTACGGCCGCTGGACCTACAAGTTCGAGGAGGCAGCACGTCAGGGCGCGGCGGGGGCAATCATCATCCACGACGACAAGCCGGCAGCCTATCCCTGGGATACGGTGCAGAACAGCTGGATGGGGCCACAGCTCGACACGGTTGCCGCGGACGGCAATGCGGGGCGTGCGGCCATCGAGGGCTGGGTGACGCGCGCCGCCGGCGATGCACTGCTGCGCGCCAACGGCCACACCTATGACGATCTGTTGCGTGCCGCCAGCCAGCCGGGCTTCAAGCCCGTCCTGCTCGCGCAGCGTGCCTCGGGATCGGTGCGCAACGTCATCCGCCGCTCCGTATCCAGCAATGTCGTGGCGCTGCTGGAGGGCAGCAAGCGCCCGGACGAGTACATTTTCTACATGGCGCACTGGGATCATCTCGGCAAGTCGCTTGCCCGTTCCGGCGACAACATCTTCAATGGCGCCGTGGACAACGCGACCGGCACCGCCGGCCTGCTCGCCATCGCCCAGTCGTTCGTCGAGGCCAAGCGGCGGCCGGAGCGCTCGATCGTCTTCCTCGCCCTGACGCTGGAGGAAAGCGGCCTGCTCGGTTCGGCCCACTACGTTGCCAACCCCGTGTTTCCGCTGCAGCGCACGGTGGCGGCCTTCAACATGGACGCGATACACTGGGGCGGTCCAACCCGCGACGTCACGGTGGTCGGCATGGGCGCCTCGGAACTCGAGGAGTATCTGGCGCGCGCCGCCGCCCGGCAGGACCGCGTGGTACGCCAGGAACCGACCCCCGAGAACGGTTTCTACTACCGCTCGGACCACTTCAATTTCGCCAAGGCGGGCGTGCCCGCGCTCTACATCAAACTCGGCGTCGATGATCGCGAAAAGGGCGTCGAGTGGGGCAGGGCGCGCGACGCCGCGTATATCGTCAAGGACTACCACAAGCCCACGGACGAGTACCGGCCCGGCATTGATATGCGCGGCGCCATCGAGGACCTGCAGCTGCTGCACGACATCGGTGCGACGATCGCGCGCGAGCGGCGTTTCCCCAGCTGGTATGCGACCAGCGAGTTTCGCCTGGCCCGCGAGCGCAGCCTCGCCGGCGCGCAGTAGGCGACACGCCTTAACCCGCGCGCCTCAGGCAGCGCGCCGTGGGTGACGCTCAGACTCCGGCGCGACCCCGGCCTGTCGCAGCTAGATCCGCCGCAGGATCCAGGCGGTCAGACGCAGCGCCGTGAGCAGCAGCCACGGCGCGAACAGCAGCAGCCACGCTTCCAGCGAACCGGTGAACAGCAGCGTGAAGAAGTCGCCGAGGATGGCGAACATGCCGCCGTTGGCATAGGGGCCGAGCAGGGCACGCCCGGTCAGCCAGACGAGCGGCGGCAGGGCGACTGCGCCGAAGAGCAGCGCGCCGAGCAGCAGACGCGCCTCGCGATTGAGCGTCAACAGATCCAGCTTCGGGTTTTGGCGGGCCATGCGGGCATAATACGGCATGCAAAGTCTGCGGACAGCGGTGGTGGGTGCCGGCTACCTCGGCCGATTCCATGCGCAGAAGTACGCCTCCGAGGCGGGCTCGAACCTCGTCGGGGTGGTCGATATGCGGGCCGACGCGCGCGAGCCGCTCGCGCGCGAGCTCGGCACCACGGCTTATGCCGACCACCGTGAGCTGCTTGGTCGCGTCGACGCGGTCAGCGTGGTGACCACGACACCTGCCCATCACGCCATCGCCCGCGACTTCCTCGAGGCCGGCGCGCATGTTCTCGTCGAGAAGCCCATCACGGAGACCGTGGCGCAGGCGCGAGAGCTCATCGACATCGCCGCGCGTCGCGGACGCATCCTGCAGGTGGGGCACCTCGAGCGCTTCAATCCGGCGATCGTTGCCGCAGGTTCGCGGCTCGAGGGCGTGCGCTTCATCGAATGCCAGCGCCTTGCGCCGTTCAAGGAGCGCGGCACCGACGTCAATGTCGTGCTCGATCTCATGATCCACGACATCGATATCGTGCAGAGCATCGTCGGTCGCGGGCTCGAGTCCATAGACGCGATCGGCACGCCGGTGTTCTCCGGGGCGGTGGATATTGCCAACGCGCGCCTGCGCTTCGCCGGCGGCTGCGTGGCCAACGTGACCGCGAGCCGAGTGAGTCTCAAGACCGAACGCAAGTTGCGGGCATTCCGCGACGATGCCTACCTGTCGATCGACCTTCAGCAACGCATTCTCACCACCATCACGAAGCGCGCGGGTGCGAACCCGGGAGAACTGCCGGTGTCGATCGAGGAGCAGAGTTTCGAGCAGGGGGACGCGCTGCGGGCCGAGATCCGCTCTTTCCTCGACTGCATCGCCGCGGGCAGGCCGCCGGTGGTCAGCGGCGAGGACGGGTTGCGTGCGCTGGAGACGGCGATCCGCATTACTGCGCTGCTCTCACCGACAACGGAGACTCCGGGAGGTTGATGCATGGCTACGACGAACGGTGAGGCGGCGGCTGCCGCGACGGCAGCACCGGCGGTTGCTCGCGAGGTGACGGTGGCGGCGACGCAGTTCGCCTGCGGCTGGGACGCCGCCGCGAACATCGCGCGCGCCGAATCGCTGGTGCGCGCTGCCGCCGCGCGCGGTGCGCAAATCATCCTGCTGCAGGAGCTGTTCGAGACGCCGTACTTCTGCATCGAGCAGGACGTGCGCCACTTTGCGCTTGCCAGCACTCTGGAGGACAACGCGGCGATCCGCCACTTCCGTGCGGTGGCGCGCGAACTCGGGGTGGTGCTGCCGATCAGTTTCTTCGAGAGGGCAAACCAGGCTTTCTTCAACAGCGTCGCCATCGTCGATGCTGACGGCAGCGTGCTTGGCACCTATCGCAAGGCGCACATCCCCAACGGGCCCGGTTATCAGGAAAAGCAGTACTTCAGTCCGGGAGACACGGGCTTCCGGGTGTGGAACACCCGCTACGCGCGGCTCGGCGTCGGCATCTGCTGGGACCAGTGGTTCCCCGAGTGCGCACGGGCGATGGCGCTGCTGGGTGCGGAGCTGCTTCTGTACCCGACCGCCATCGGCAGCGAGCCGCCGCCGGCGCCGCCGCTCGACTCGCGTTTGCACTGGCAGCGCACGCAGCAGGGTCACGCGGCTGCCAACGTGATGCCGCTCATGGCCTCGAACCGTTACGGTGTCGAGCGATCTGCGCAGGATCCGCAGAACCTCTGGATCAGGTTTTACGGTTCTTCCTTCATCGCCGACCCGACGGGTGCCAAGGTCGCCGAGGCGGGCGAGGAAGGCGATGCGGTGCTGACCGCGACGTTCGATCTCGAGGCGATCGCCCGTCAGCGCACCAGCTGGGGCATCTTCCGCGACCGGCGGCCGGAGCTCTACGGGGCGCTCGCCACCTACGACGGCGGCGCGCGGCGCGGGTGAGCACGGCGATCCCCGCGTGGGTGATCGCCGGGCCGCTGGGCTGCGGCAAGACCACCCTGATCGCACGCTGGCTGGCGGACAAGCCCGCCGGCGAGAACTGGGTGGTGCTGCTCAATGAATACAGCGATGCCGGCATCGATGCCCTGACCGTAGCCGCCGCGGCACGCGGCGCCTATGACGTGCGGCTCGTACCCGGGGGCTGTTTGTGTTGTGCCGGTGAAGCGGACTTCCGCCGCAACCTGCAGGACCTCGTCGAGCGGGTTCGGCCGCACGGCATTCTGGTGGAGCCTTCCGGTATCGGTCATCCAGGCGGGATCGTCGAGGAGCTGCTCGCGCATGAGGCCGCCGGCAGCATCCGCCTCTGCGGCATTGCCGCTCTGCTCGACCCTGAACACATCGACAGCGACGATACCAATGTGACGGCGGCGTGCGAGATCGCCGATGTGCTGCTGCTGTCCAAGGCTGATCTTGCGACGGACGCCGAGCGCGCGCGCTTTGCGGCGCGTGCCGCAGGGCTGTTCCCGGCCAAGTCGTGGATCGGCGAACTGCGGCACGGTCAGTTCCCGCTGGCGCTGCGGGCGATGCGCGGCGGTGATGCCGGTGCCGGCTTCGATGGTGTTGCGGACGGCGGCGGTGGCTGGCCACTGCCCGCGAGGGATCCGGCCTCGCCGCGCGGCGCACTGCCGGTGCGGCCACCGCAGCACGTCCACGAGCGTGCGCTCGCCCACGTCGAAGCATCCGCTGCCGGCCAGTCCGCGACCGCCGATGTGACGCTGGATGGCGGTGGCGCACGGCGTGAGTTCCACCACCTCGGCCGCCGCGGGGCCCGCTGGAGCTACCCCCGGGCGCAGGCGTTTTCGGAAAGCCGGCTGCTCTCCGTCCTGAGCAGTGATCCCGCCCTCATCGATCCCGCGCTGCGGCGGCCGGAGCGCTTCAAGGCCGTGTTGCGTGTCGACGAGGAGCAGTGGCTACTGCTGCAGATGGCAGGCGGGCGAGTCGCCATGCAGCCGACCTCCTGGCGGCGTGACAACCGTATCGAACTGCAGCTACCGGTCGACTCCGTCTGGGACCCAGCCGCCTGGGAGCGGCTTTGGGAACGCTGTCGGCAACGCTGATGTCGCCTCGTCGGCTGCTGGCGGATCTGCACGCGGCTGCCGTCGCGGCAGTGCAGGGCGAGCGCATCATTCCGCGTTATGGCCGCGTGGAGCAGGATCAGTGGGTTTTCCGGCGTGCTGGTCGGGAATTGCGTTGCGCGCTGCCGGACCGCTCGCGCGGTGGTCGGCTGCGGCTGATCGGGCTCGGCAAGGCCGCACTCGGCATGGCGCGTGGTTTCCGCGACTCGCTGCGCGGCAGCGGGTATGCGATCGACGATGGGCTGCTGATAGTCCGCGACCTGCCGCCCGCGTCAGCCGGCGCGGAGCCGTGGAGGGTCCTGCCAGGCGATCATCCGCTGCCGGGAGGGCGCAGCGAGCACGCGGCCCGGCAGCTGCTGGAGTTCATTGGCACTCCGTCGGCCGCCGATCGCTTCGTGGTGCTGCTCTCCGGTGGTGCCTCGGCGCTGTGCGCGCTGCCGGCCCCGGGGGTCACGCTGGATGACAAGCGGCGGATCACCGCGGAAATGTTGCGGTCGGGTGCGCCGATCGCCGAAATCAATCGCGTACGCCGACGGCTCTCGGCCATCAAGGGCGGCAAACTGGCCGCGCGCCTCACCCCGGCGGAGTTCGTGACGCTCGCCATCTCCGACGTTGCCGGCGACGATCCAGCGGTGATCGGCTCGGCGCCCACCTGGCGTGACGAGCAGCCGGCCGCGGCGCAGCCGCCCTACATCGTGATCGCCGGCCTTGATGACGCCCTCGCGACCATCGCCGAGGTGGCCACCGCGAGCGGCTTTGCGCCTGTCGTGCTTGGCCGCACGCTGTATGCAGACGTGGCGGTCGAGGCGCAACGCATCGTCGCCGCGCTCTCGTCCCTGCCTCCTGCAGACGGACGACCGCAGCTGCTGCTGGCGGGTGGCGAGCCACTGGTGACGGTGCGCGGCGCCGGCTGCGGCGGGCGCGCGCAAGAGCTGGCGCTGCGTCTCGGCGAACTCGTGGCGCGGCGGACTTCGCAGTGGCCGCAACTGGCGGCTGCGGTCGGACTGGTCGCGGGGACGGATGGCGCGGACGGCCCGACCGCTGCAGCCGGCGCTTTCTTCGATGGCAGCACGGCGGCGCGTGCGGCCGCGGTGGGACTCGACCTTGCGACCCGTCTTGCAGACAACGACAGCCACACGGCCTTGGCTGCGCTGGGCGATCTCTATCTCACCGGCCCGACCGGCACCAATGTGGCCGATGTCCTGATGGTGCTCATGCCGGATGGTTAGAATGCGGCCGGTCGTCCTTTCCCAGTCGGAGTCACGCGGCCCATGTCCTCGAATCCACCCGTGGTTGCCATCATCGGTGGCAGTGGAGAGCTCGGTTCGGCCATCGCGAAGCGCCTGCTGCGTGCCGGGTACGAGGTGATCATCGGTTCGCGCGACGCATCGCGCGCGGCGGCGGCCGCGGCTGCCTTGGCACCGACAGGAGGTGGTGTGGTGTCCGGCGATGGCAACGCGGCGGCCGCGGCGCGCGCCGCCGTGGTCGTGGTTACCGTGCCGTTCGCATCGCAGGAGGCGAC
>JBILMF010000003.1:0-62422 GCA_044375655.1 Steroidobacteraceae bacterium
CATCGATACCACCGTGCCGCTGATGCCGCCGCGGGTGATGCGCGTGCAGCTGCCGGCGGAGGGCAGCGCGGCGCAGCGTGCGCAGCGTCTGCTTGGTGAGGGCGTGCGGGTCGTATCGGCCTTTCACAATGTCGCCGCCCACAAGCTCGCCACCGATGCGCCGGTGGACTGCGACGTGCTCGTCTTCGGTGACGAGCGGGCTGCGCGCGACGTCGCGATTCGCCTCGTCGAGGCCTGCGGCCTGCGCGGACTTCACGCCGGGGCGCTCGCCAATTCGGCGGCGGCGGAGGCCCTGACCTCGGTGCTGATCTTCCTCAACAAGCACTACGCCGCCGATGGCGCGGGCCTGCGGATCACGGGCGAACTCAAGGCACCTGCGGCCGCCGGCTGAATGCCGCGCAGCGTCTGTTACACCGCCCTGCGCGGTCTGCCCGAGATCGCTCCTGGCGACGACCTCGCCCGGTTGCTGCGCGCGGCGCTGCGGGATAACGGATTCGAGCTCGAATCCGGCGACCTGCTGGTCGTCGCCCAAAAGATCGTGTCCAAGTCCGAGGGGCGGCAGGTGCGCCTCGCGACCGTCGAGCCCTCGGCCGCCGCCTGCGAGCTTGCCCCGCGGGTGCGCAAGGACCCGCGCTTCGTCGAACTGGTACTGCGCGAGTCTGTGGCCGTGGTGCGTGCGGTGCCCGATATCCTAATTACCCGCCATCGTTGCGGATGGGTGATGGCGAATTCCGGTATCGACCGCTCCAACATCCTCGATGCCGACGAGAGCGTGCTGCTGCTGCCGGCGGATTGCGACGGCGCGGCGCGCCGGCTGCGCGAGGCGCTTGCGCCGGTCCGGCCGGCCGTGATCATCAGCGACAGCTTCGGCCGTCCATGGCGCGAGGGAACGGTCAACGTCGCGCTCGGCGTAGCGGGCTACCCGGCGCTGCGCGACCTGCGCGGCGCGCGCGACCGGCATGGGCGTGTGCTGCAGACCACGCGCATTGCCAGCGCGGACGCAGTGGCCGCCGGTGCCGGCTTGCTGATGGGCGAGGCTGATGAGGGCACTCCCGTAGTCCTCGTGCGCGGTCTGGACTTTTCCGGTCCGCTGGCGGATGGTCAGGCCTTGCTGCGGTCGCCCGAGGGGGATCTGTTCCGTTGAAGCCGGCAGTGAAGGTGCTAGCGGTCTGCGGGGGCGTGGGTGGCGCCAAGCTCGCGCTTGGGCTCGCGCGCAGTCTGGTCGAGGGCGAGCTCGCCGTTTTGGTCAACACCGGGGACGACTTCACGCACCTCGGCTTGCGCATCTGCCCGGACCTCGACACGGTGCTCTACACGCTCGGGGGTGTCGTCGATCCGGTGAACGGCTGGGGGCGGGCCGACGAAACCTACGGCTTCATGCAGGAGTTGCAGCGTCAGGGTGGGCCGGACTGGTTCCGCCTCGGTGACCGGGATCTCGTGCTGCATGTCGAGCGTACGCGCCGCCTCGGCGCCGGCGAGTCCCTGACGCAGGTGATGGCTGATTTCGCGAACCGCTTCGACGTTGGCAGCCGCCTGCTGCCCATGAGCGATGCACCGGTGGCGACGCTGCTCGACACCGATGCCGGCCAACTCGAGTTCCAGCACTACTTCGTCCGTTTGCGGGCGATGCCACGGGTGCAAGGCCTGCGTTTCGCGGGCGCCTCGCAGGCACGGCCCACTGAACAGCTGCTTGCCGCGCTGCGCAGCCGGTCGCTCGAGGCCATCATCGTTTGCCCCTCCAATCCTTTTCTTAGCGTCGATCCGATCCTCGCCGTGCCCGGTATCCGGGCGGCGCTGCGGGCGGCAGGGGCGCCCATCGTGGCGGTATCGCCGCTCATCGGTGGCCAGTCGGTCAAGGGGCCGACGGCAAAGATCATGCGCGAGCTGGGTCTGCTGCCCGACACGCGCAGCATTGCCGGGCACTATTCCGGGCTCATCGACGGACTGGTGATTGACGAAACCGATCACGATGCGACGCTGCTGTCGGAGCTGGCTGCGGGCGGTCTGCGGATCGGTGTCACCGCCACACTGATGACGTCGCTGCAGGATCGCGAACGCGTGGCCCGCGCCGCGCTGTCGCTCGCCGGGCAGCTCGCCGCCGAGCGTGTTGGCTCGCGGCACACGGAGAGCGGCAGGGGGGGCGCGTGAGCGTGGTCGCAGTCGTGCCGGTGCGCAGACCGGCGATGGGCAAGTCGCGGCTCGCCGGCGTGCTCTCGCCTGGTCGACGTTCCGCGCTGGTGCACTCCATGCTCTCGCGGGTGCTGCAGGCGCTGCGTGCCGCGCGCCGTATCGATCGCATCGTCGTGGTGACGCCCGACGAGGAGCTGACTCTGCCGGCGGACGTCGAGGTGCTGCACGACCACGGCGTCGGCCTCAATGCGGCGGTCAGTCTCGCCTGTCAGCAGCTCGCGTCGCGCCACACCGCGCTGCTCGTGGTGGCGGCCGATGCACCGCAGGTCACGGCCCATGAGATCGACCGTCTCGTCGAGCGGGCTGCCGCGGAGGACGTGCTCGTTGTGCCTGATCGGCACGGCGTCGGCACCAACGCCCTCTGGTTGCGGCTGCCGACGCGGTTACTGCCGCAATACGGGGAGGGCAGCGCAGAGGCCCATCTCGAGACAGCTCGACGGCTAGGGTTGCGCGCAGCGCGCCTTCAGGTTCCCGGGCTGTCGCACGACGTAGACGTGCCCGACGATCTGCAGGCGGAGGCAATGCCTGCCGAGCAGGCACGTCTGCTGGCCGCCGAGAGCGACGCCGGGCCGCTGCTGGAGAGGGCCCGCGCGCTGACGCTTGACGGTTTCGGCGTGCGCGTCGGCTACTCGTGCAAAGTGTTCATCCCGCTCACCCACTGGTGTCGCGACGTGTGCCACTACTGCACATTCGCCGCACCGCCGGCGCGCGGGGCGCGCGCCTTCCTCAGCATCGAGGAAGTGCTGCAGATCGCGCGCCGCGGCGCTGCCGCGGGGTGCGACGAGGCGCTCTTCACGCTTGGCGACAAACCCGAATTGCGCTACCCGCGCGCTCGCGAGGAACTTGCCGCGCTCGGCTTTGCAAGCACGCTCGAGTACCTCGCGTACTGCGCGCAACGTGTGTTCAGCGAGACCGGGCTGCTGCCGCATCTCAATCCCGGGGTAATGACGAGCGCGGACCTCGCGCTGCTGCGGCCGGTGTCCGCCTCGATGGGCATCATGCTCGAGAGTACGGCCGAACGTCTGACGCTCAAGGGCGGACCGCACCACCGTTCGCCAGACAAGCACCCGGCGGCAAGGCTGGCGACGCTGGCCGCCGCCGGCGAGCTGGCGATCCCCTTCACCACCGGCATCCTCATCGGCATCGGCGAGACCCGTGCCGAGCGTATCGAGACACTGTTGGCGATCCGCGAGCTGCACGCGCGCTACGGGCACATCCAGGAAGTGATCGTGCAGAACTTCCGCGCCAAGGCCGGCACGCGCATGGCCGCCCACGCGGAACCCGCCCTTGAGGAGTTGCTGTGGACGATCGCCGTGGCGCGGCGGATTTTCGGCGCCGGAATGTCCATCCAGGCGCCGCCCAATCTCAGCGCAGGCGCGCTGCGCGCGCTGCTCGATGCCGGCATCAACGACTGGGGCGGCGTGTCGCCGGTGACGCCCGATCACGTGAATCCCGAGGCGCCGTGGCCGCAGCTGGCGGTACTGGAGCGCGAGACCGCAGCGGCCGGCCGCTGGTTGGTGCAGCGTTTGCCGATCCTGCCGACCCATGCCACCGATGATCGCTGGCTGGACCCGGCGCTGCGCCGAGCCGTGCGCCAGCGCATCGACGCTGCGGGCTACGTGCGCGTTCCAGGCTGGTACGCCGGAGCCGGCGATGCCCCGCCGCCGCGCCATGCTGCGCTCGCGCGTTCGGCGGGCTGCAGCGGCGGCGTATCGCCGCACATTGCGCGCATCGTGCGGCGCTGCCTCGATGGCGCGCCGCCCGACGAGGACGCCATCGCGCGACTGTTCCTCGCCGACGGCGCCGATTTTCAGGCGGTGCTGGCTGCAGCCGACGGACTGCGTGCGGCCGTCAATGGCGAGACGGTGACTTACGTCGTCAATCGCAACATCAACTACACCAACATCTGCAGCTACTCCTGCGGCTTCTGCGCCTTCGCCAAGGGGCGCAGTGCCCGTGCGCTGCGCGGCCCGGGATATCGCCTCGATCTCGAGGAGATCGGCCGGCGGGTTGCCGAAGCGGCGGCGCACGGCGCCACCGAGGTCTGCCTGCAAGGCGGCATCCACCCATCGTTCACCGGCGAGACCTATCTCGAGATCGTGCGCTGCGCGCTGCGTGCGGCTCCCGGCATCCACGTGCACGCGTTCTCGCCGCTCGAGATCACGCATGGCGCGGCGACGCTCGGCATTACGGTGGGCGAGTTCCTCACGCGGCTGGCAGCGGCCGGCCTGCGCAGTCTGCCCGGGACCGCGGCGGAGATCCTCGATGATGAAGTGCGCGCAGTGATCTGCGCCGACAAGCTGGACAGCCGCTCATGGCTGGAGGTGATGCGGGCGGCCCATGCGATCGGCCTGCGCAGCACGGCGACCATCATGTTCGGTCACGTCGACTCGCCGCAGCACTGGGCGCGGCATCTGCTGGCGATCCGCGGCTTGCAGCGCGCAACCGGCGGCTTCACCGAGTTCGTGCCGCTGCCGTTCGTGCACATGGAGGCGCCGCTGTGGCGCAAGGGGCTGGCGCGCCCCGGACCGGACTGGCGCGAAGCCATGCTGATGCACGCCGTGGCGCGGCTCGTGCTCGAACCTGTGCTGCGCAACGTACAGGCGTCGTGGGTGAAGCTCGGTCTCGATGGCGCCCTCGAGGCTCTGCGCGCCGGCGCCAACGATCTTGGCGGGGTGCTGATGGATGAGTCGATTACCCGCGCCGCGGGCGGCGTCAACGGGCAGCGGCTGGATGCGACAGCGCTGCAGACGGCCATCCGCGCGCTCGGCCGCGAGCCTCGGCAGCGCACCACGCTCTATGGCAGCTGCGGATCAGCCCACGACAGTAGCGGGTCAGCGCAGCTTCGGGATGACGTGCTGGCCGATGATGTCCAGAGCTTCCATCGGCGAGTCGTGCAGGCGTAGTGCGCACTCGGTGAGCCCGGCCCGGGCGAAACTGCGAAAGCGTTCGATTTCGCGGTCCAGGTCCTCGAGTCCGCCGGTCGAGGTGAAGTACTCGCAGAGGCGGTTGGCGATCTCCACGGGCACGCCCTGGACGTTGCCGGAGCGGTCGAACCAGGCGGCGACGAATTTGTCGTAGTTGTCGCGCACCAGCTGCGCCTCCTCCGCGGTCAGGCACTGCATGATCAGTTCCTTCTGCAGCTTGATGGCTCGCCATGGCAGCTCGCGGCGCGACTCGCGGTAACCCTCGGCCCGCTCACGCTTGAGGTGCCACGCCCAGAAAGTGTTGGTGCGCAGCGGCGGCATGTCCGGCTCACGCTTGGCGGCACCCTCCATGACTTCCTTCATGGCGGCGGGCATCACTTCCGGCGGCGTGCAGCCGATGAAAACGCCGTCGGCGACGCGCGCCTCCATGCGCGTCATCTGACCCCGATAGGCCGTGCCGTAGACGAGCGGCGGGTTGGGCGCTTTGAGCCAGCCGTAGGCGCAAGGCAGGTTGACCACGAAGTCCTCCCCCTTGAAGCCGCCGGCGAGCTTGCCGCGGCCGGCGCCGCGCACGAGTTCGATGCCCTCGCGCACCGCGCGGACGATCTTTTCCGGTCGCTCGATCCCCATGCAGTCGATGTTGCCTTCGCCGGCGCCCATGGCGATCAGCGCCCGCCCGCCGCAGAATTCGTTGAGCGACAACAGGCTGTTGGCGATCTTCAGCGGGTGCATCTCGAAGGGGCTGACGGCCAGCGGTCCAAGCAGCAGCTTCGAGGTCGACTGCGCGAGCGGCACCAACGACAGGAAGCAGTCCCAGTGCGCGAAGTAGTTGGAGGTCCATAGGGCCCGCACACCGTACTGCTCCGCCTTGTGGCCGAGTTCGGCCACCTGGGCCGGGGTAAGATCCGGTTCGAGGATGATGTCGATGTCCATGCCGGCGAGCATAGAACCTCTCGCCGCATCGCGCACCCCGCGTGCCGGCCGCAGGTGGAACTTTGGCGCCGGCGGGACGTCAATGGAGCGTCACGGCGGTGCACATCCGCATCGCCGATATTGCCGGCAGGCAGGAGGGAAGGCTAACCATGGAAACCCGCGAACAACGCGCCGTCCTCAACATCATGATCCACGCGGCTCTCGCCGACGGCCAGAAGTCCGACGATGAGCGCTCGGCGATCCGCGACGCCGCCGAGTCACTGGCGGGCGAGGGTGGCAATGCGCTCGCCGGGGTTTACCAGGACGTGCTGCTGCGCCGCGTCACCCTCGCCGATGCGGCTGCGGTGTTGACGGCCGCCGAGCACCGCCAGCTCGCCTACGAGATGGCGGTCTGCGTTTGCGATGCCGATGGCCTGCAAAGCGATGCCGAGCGCCGGTTTCTGCAGTCGCTGCGCACGCTGCTCGTGATGGACGCAGACCCCGAGGCCGACGAGGCGGCGCGGCGCGCCGACGAAATCGCCACCGCCGCTTACGGCCCGGCCGCCGTGTATGGGGCGGCGGCCTATGCCGCGAATGCCGGCGTGACCGCGCCACCCGAGCCGATGTCCGGTGTTTTCGTCGCAGCGGGAGCCGCCGCCGGCGCTGCCGCTGCCGCGGCTGCTGGCACGGGATCGCGTGGCGCCGCCGGCACGTCGGTCGTCAGCCCGGAGACCAACGCCGCGCTCGACAAATCGATCCTCAACTACTCCATCCTCAATGGCGCGCTCGAGTTGCTGCCGCAGTCGTGGGCCTCCATGGCGATCATCCCGCTGCAGGTGCGGATGGTCTATCGGATCGGCAAGGCGCATGGCGTCGAACTCGACCAGGGACACATCAAGGAATTCCTCGCCACCGTGGGTGTCGGGCTGACATCGCAGTACGTGGAGCAGATCGGCCGCAAGCTCATCGGCGGTCTGCTCGGCAAGGCGGCCGGCCGCACGATCGGCGCGCTTGGCCGCACCGCCACCGGCGTCGCCTTCTCGTTTGCCACCACCTACGCGCTTGGATACCTCGCCAAGCGGTACTACGCGGGCGGACGGGTGATGTCGACGGCGGTGTTGCGCACCACCTACCAGGAACTGCTTACCTCAGCGCGCGCCACCCAGCAGCAGTACTTGCCGGCCATCCGCGAGCGTGCGGCGACGCTCAGTCCGGGCGAGGTGATGCGGATCGTGCGCCAGTAGCCGGTGCCGCCGCCGTCGCGGTAAATCCGTGGCGGCGGAAGATTTCCCGCGCCTCGCCGCCAGCAAGAAACTCGAGGTAGCCCGCCGCCGTCGCGGTCGCGCTCACCGTCAACGCCGCCGGGTACTCCACCGGCGGATGCAGCGCCGCGTCCAGCGTCGCCAGCACACGGACCCGCGGCGCCGCGTCCTTGCCCGTGGCCCGGGCGTCCGTGGCATACACGATGCCGAGCGCCGCCTCGCCGCGAGCCACGAGGGCGAGGGCGGCCCGGGCGTCCTCGGCTCTGGCCAATCTCGGTTCCAGTCGATCCCAGACGCCCAGTCGCCAGAGCGCAGCGCGGGCATAGCGACCGAGTGGCACCGACCCGGGATCGCCGGTGACCAGCCGCCCGTTGCCGATGGCCGCGTTCCAGCTGCCTACCGATGTCGGCTCCAGACGGGCCGCACTGCCTGCCGGGGCGATCACCACCAACCGATTGCCGGCGAGGACGCGGCGTGTCGACGTCTGCAGCAGCCCCGCCGCCTCCACATGGTCCATCCACTGCTGGTCGGCCGTGACCAGAATGTCTGCGCGCGCGCCCGCCGCAAGCTGTCTCGCCAACTGGGCACTCGAGGCGAACGACTGACGAACGCGGACCCCGCTGCGGCGCTCGTAGGCGGCAGCGGTTGCCGTCATGACCTCGGCGAGCGAAGCGGCAGCGAGCACATCGACCGGTTTGGTTGCGGCTCCGCGCGCCGCCGCGCCCTGCGCGGCGGGTGACGCCTGCAGCGCACCCCCGGCGCAGGCCAGCAGCACGAGCAGCGCCGCACCACGCGATCCGCACCTCCGCGCGGCTGCAGCGTACCGCGTGGAAACGCTGCGGAGCAGGCGAGTCAGGAGGTGGTCCATGGCCGCATTCTAGGCGCGGTTATACTGCCGCCATAGTCGCGTTGCGGCTTTCACGAAGGGGACGAAACTGATGCTTTCCCGACGCCAGGCACTTGCTGCCACCATGCTGGGCGCACTGGCGCCGTTGCTCGGTCCCACGGTCATGGCAGCGGGCGCTGGCCCCGCAAAGCGCAGTCCCCGCGGCGGCCAGCAAGCCGCTGCAGTGGCTGCGTCAGCCACTGCCGTAGTCAAGCCGCCGCGCATCGTTGCCGGCGACACGATCGGCCTGATGATTCCCTCCAGTGCCAATTGGGACCCGCTCGATATCGACATCCTGCTCGAGGCACTGGCGGTCCTCGGACTCAAGGGCAAGCTCGGCAAGCACGTCTTCGACCGCTACGGCTATCTTGCGGGCCGCGATGCCGATCGGGCAGCCGACCTGAACGCCATGTTCCTCGACCCCGAGGTCAAGGCGATCCACTGCATCCGCGGTGGCTGGGGCGCGGCGCGCCTGCTGCCGCTGCTCGACTGGGAGGCGATCGCCCGCCATCCGAAGGTGCTGATCGGCTACAGCGACATCACGGCGCTGCTGCTCTCGCTGCATGCCAAGACCGGTCTGGTGACCTTCCACGGACCGAATGGCGCCAGCGAGTGGAACCGCAGCAATGTTGAGTGGCTGCAGCGCGTGACTTGGGCCGGCGAAGCGGTCACCTTCGCCAATCCCCGCGACACCTCGCGCACCATCGTGCCGACGGACGACCGCACCCGCACCATCACGCCCGGCAAGGCGCAGGGCAAGCTGCTCGGTGGCAATCTCACCGTGCTCACGGCCATCCTCGGCTCACCCTACGTGCCCGACTTCCGCGACTCGATCCTTTTCCTCGAAGACGTCCAGGAAGCGCCGTACCGAATCGATCGGATGCTGGTGCAGCTGAAGCTCGCCGGAATCCTCGGCCAGCTCCGCGGCGTCGTGTGGGGGACCTGTAGCCGGTGTACGCCCGGCGAAGGCTTCGGCTCGCTTACCATCCCCGACATCCTCGATGATCACCTGAAGCCGCTTGGGGTGCCGGCCTACTACGGCGCCATGTTCGGTCACATCGCCGAGCAGTTCACGCTGCCCGTCGGCGTGCGGGTGGAGATCGACGCCGACGCGGGTACCCTGCGCATGCTCGAATCCGCGGTGGTCTGAGATGCTGCAGCGCGGCTGTCGGCGGTCGCCGCGAATTCTTTGTCAATTGCCGCGGATCCCTGGCCAATCGACGGCTGTCGCGTTCCTGCTGCTTGCGAGCCTGCTGTCAGTCCGTCCGTCCCCGGCGCTGGCGGCGGCAGTGGCCGGGCCAGCGCTCAATCCGTTCCTCGCCGCCGAGTTCAACAACCAGAGCCACTGGAACGATGCGGCGACCGACAGCACGGATCTCGCCGTGCCGCGCGGCCACTATGAGTTGCGCCCGGACAGCTACGAATGGATTCCCGGGGAGGCTCTCGGCATCCCGCACTACAGCGCGCTCGTCGCCGGCCGCGAGGTGCACTGGTTCTTCAGTGGCACGATGCTGCGCAAGTTCATCCGCGAGACCCCGGGTCTGCGCGAGATCGACCGGCGTGCGATCCGTCATCGTCTGCCTGCGTACACGCCGCCGGGCGATGCACTGCGCCGCAACCAGGCCGATGAGTTGCGCCGCCTGATCGCGGCCGGCGACGAGCAGGCGGTGGTCAAGTATCTGCGCGCGCAACCGAACCGGCTGGAGAGCGCGGTCGAGGATCAGGTGGCCGAGGGCGTGCTGTATTCCCTGCTCGCGGCGGACCACGCGTTCATCGGTGCCAATGCGCGCGGCCTGCTGCGCATCGAGCAGCAGGACCCGACCGATCCGCTTTCCGGCTTGCGCGAGCCGCTGCAGGTGACTTTGCCGGACGGCCTTTTTGACGATGCGAAGGTGCGCGAGCGGACCATCTTCCGCACTGACAGCGTGTTCGGCCTCGGCATGACCTTCAATGGCTATCTGGTGATCAACACCGTGGGTGGGCGGATCGCCACTTTAGATCGGCGCAGCCTGCGATTGCTCGACGTCTACACGGCTGCAGATCCGCAGGAGGTGTTCAGCAACAGCTTCGCCACCAGCGACGAGGCAGAGGGCGGCGCGGTGTATGTGGCTTCCAACCGGCGGATGTACCGTCTGGTCGTCGATGCGCGGGGGCGCATCCATGACGATGCAGCGGCGGGCGCGTGGTCCGCCGCCTACGATGCCGGCGAACGCCTGCCGGTGGGCAAGATCGCCGATGGTACCGGCGCGACACCGACGCTGATGGGCTTCGGCGACGATGAGGACCAGTTGGTGGTACTCACGGATGGCCGCCAGCGGATGCGGCTGGTTGCCTTCTGGCGCAACGGCATCCCGGCGAATGCCCGCGCGCGCCCGGGTGCGGCCTCGACGCGGATCGCGGATCAGATCGAGGTGGATCTGGGCCCCGGGTTTCCGCTGGTGCAATCGGAGCAGTCGGTGGTGATCCACGGTGGCCACGCCTTCGTCCTCAATGCCATCCCCGACGGACCGGCGGCACCGCTCGCGGCGCGTGGCTCCTACGCTCGCGGTGTGCTGACCGGATTCACGCGACCGCTCCCGCGGGGCATTGCCATGTTCCGCTGGGATGCCGCCGCCGATCGCTGGCAGGCCCTCTGGCGACGCACCGATGTTGGTACGGTCGCGACGGTGCCGATGATCAGCGGGGGCAGCGACATGGTGATCGTCAACGGCGGTCTTGCGAGCCGCCCGGGCGAGTTGTTCCTGCTCGGCTTCGATCTGCAGCAGGGCGCACTCGTTATGAGCATCGCCACCGGCAAGGATCCGCTCTTCAATGGGGCTTTCACCGGCATCAAGTGCGACCGTCACGGTGATCTGATGTACACGAGCGTGCTGGGGCTCGTCCGCCTCGACGTCCGCAGGATGCGCTCGGTGGCTGCGCCGGACTCTTGAATGCGTAAAAAATGACCCGGTTTTTTGCGAATTACGATAGCATCGCGGGCTGATTCCGGGGTAATGGGCAAGGAGGGGGGGGCGTGGCTTCGAGTCCAGCGGTGACGGCCGGCCCGCTTGCCTCCCTGAAGGTGCTGGAGTTCGCCGGCATCGGACCGGCTCCTTACGCCGGCATGCTGCTCGCCGACCTCGGCGCCGACGTGGTGCGCATCGATCGCCACGACGCCGCGCCGCTCGATCCGGGGCACCGGGTGCTCGGTCGTGGCCGGCGCAGCATCGCGCTCGACCTCAAGAATCCGCAGGCCCTCGAGCTGGTCCGGCGGTTCATCGCCCGCAGCGATGCGCTGCTCGAGGGCTTCCGACCGGGGGTCATGGAGCGGCTGGACCTTGGTCCCGACGCTTGCCTCGCGCTGAATCCGCGGCTCGCCTACGGACGGGTAACCGGCTGGGGTCAGCAGGGCCCGCTGGCGCATACGGTGGGGCACGACATCAACTACATCGCGCTGACCGGCGTGCTCGACGCGATCGGGACGCGTGACAGCGGCCCCGTGGTACCGCTCAACCTGATCGGCGACTTCGCGGGCGGCGGCATGCTGCTCGCCTTCGGTCTGCTGGCTGCGGTCATCGAGGCGCGGGTGAGTGGCCGCGGGCAGGTGGTGGATGCGGCGATGGTCGATGGTGCCTCGTCGCTGGCCTCGCTCGTCTGGGGTATGCGCTCGGCGGGATGGTGGCCCGGCGGTCGTGGCGAGAACATGCTCGATGGCGGAGCGCATTTCTATGGCGTGTTCGAGTGCGCCGACGGCAAGTGGATAACCCTCGCCAGCATCGAGCCCGAGTTCCACGCGGCGATGCTGCGGGCGCTCGATCTCGACCCCGCGCTGGCCGCTGCGCAATTCGACGCGCGTCGCTGGCCGCATCTGCGCGAGCTCGTGGCCGCGGCGGTGCGTCGTCGCAGCCGCGACGACTGGTCGGCGCTGCTCGAAGGCAGCGAGGTCTGCTTCGCTCCGGTGCTCGACTTCGACGAGGCGCGCCGCCACCCGCATAATGTCGCCCGCGGCGCATTCATGGAGCAGCAGGGCCTGGTGCATCCCGCGCCCGCGCCGCGCTTCTCGCGCAGCGCGGTGCACGCGGCGGTCCCCGCCGGAGTTCCGGGCGCCGACGGCGCCCTGCTGCTGCGCGAACTCGGACTCGATGATTCACAGATTCGCGAACTGGCCGCCGGCGGCGCACTGCGCCTGCCTGCCTGAAGGAGTCACGGCATGCCGAAGATTTTCGACCAGTGGCGCACCCGCAGCCCCTGCTACAACGACAGCCATCACGAGTGGGCCGACACGGTGCGGCGCTTCGTGGAACGCGAGATCAACCCGCACATCGACTCCTGGGAGCGGGCAGGGATGGTACCGCGTGAGTTGCACCGCAAGGCGGCTGCCGTCGGACTGCTCGGGCTTGGTTTTCCCGAGGAGTACGGCGGTATCAGCGACGGCGTCGATCGGTTTCACGGGCTGGTCACCGGCGTTGAACTGGCGCAGGTTGGCGCGGGCGGTCTGCTCGCCAGCCTGATGATCCACGGCGTTGCGCTGCCGCCGGTGGTGGCAGCCGGCTCCCCCGCGCTCAAGCAGCGTGTCGTTCCGGCTGTGCTCGCCGGCGAGAAGATCGTCGCGCTCGGCGTCACCGAGCCTTCGGGCGGATCAGATGTCGCCGCCTTGCGCACGCGTGCCGAGCGGCGTGGCGACTGCTACATCGTCAACGGCTCGAAGACCTTCATCACCTCGGGGATGCGCGCGGACTACTATGTCGTCGCCGTGCGCACGGGCGGTCCCGGAGCCCGCGGCATCAGCCTGCTGCTGCTCGAGAAGGGCATGAAGGGCTTCACGCAGACCCCGCTCGAAAAAATGGGCTGGCATTGCTCCGATACCGCGACCCTGTATTTTGAAGACGTCGAGGTCCCGGTCGAGAACCTGATCGGCGAGGAGGGCGGCGCATTCCGCGGGCTGATGGCGAATTTCAACGGCGAGCGGGTGGGCATAGCCAGCTCGTCGAACGCCTTCGCCATGGTCTGTCTGGAGGAGGCGCTGGAGTGGGCGCGCGAGCGCGAGACTTTCGGCACCCGCCTCAACCAGAATCAGGCTATCCGCCACAAGTTCTCGGAGATGTCGCGACAGATCTTCGCCACTCAGGCTTGGGTCGACCGAGCCTGTGAGTCGGTGATGCGCGGTCGCGACGACGCTGGCGAGATCGCGCTGCTCAAGATCCAGGGAACGCGCACGCTCGAATACTGCGCGCGCGAGTCCGCGCAGATTCTGGGCGGCGCATCCTACCTGCGCGGCTGCAAGATCGAGCGCATCTATCGCGAGGTCAGACCGAACGTCATCGCCGGCGGCTCGGAGGAGATCATGCTCGATCTGGCCGCCAAACAACTCGGCTACGTGTGAGGACACCATGGACGCATACATCTACGACCACCTGCGCACCCCGCGCGGCCGCGGCAAGAGCGACGGCAGCCTGCACGAGGTGACCGCCGTGAGCCTGGCGAGCCAAGTGCTCGCCGGCCTGCGCGAGCGCTCGGCGCTCGACACGCGGCTACTCGAGGACGTGGTGTTGGGCTGCGTGTCACCGGTCGGCGAGCAGGCCTCCAACATCGCGCGCATCGCCGTGCTGATGGCCGGCTACGACGAGTCCGTTCCCGGATTCCAGATCAACCGCTATTGCTCATCGGGTCTCGAGGCGGTAAACGTCGCCGCCGCCAAAGTGATGGCAGGGCAGGCCATGGCGGCGATCGGCGGCGGCGTCGAGAGCATGTCGCGTGTGCCCATGGGTACGGGTGGTGGTGCTTGGGCGACCGATCCGGAGGTCGCGTTCCGGACCTACTTCGTGCCGCAGGGTGTGAGCGCCGACCTGATCGCGACGCTGCACGGCTACAGCCGGCAGGACCTCGACGCCTACGCCGTCGCCAGCCAGCAGCGCGCGGCACAGGCTTGGGCCGAAGGCCGCTTCTCCCGCTCCGTCCTGCCGGTCAAGGACATCCTCGGCGTTACGCTTCTTGGGCACGATGAGACCGTGCGCGGCTCGGCGACGATCGAGTCGCTCGCAGCGCTGAAGCCTTCGTTTGCCGAAATGGGCGAGAAGTACGGCGCGGACGGCGTGGCCTTGCTGCGCTATCCGCAGCTCGAGCGCATCGATCATCGGCACCACGCCGGCAATTCCAGCGGCATCGTCGACGGGGCCGCCGCGGTCCTCGTCGGCAACGCGGCTTTCGGTCGTCGCACCGGCATGAAGCCGCGCGCGCGCATCCGCTCCTTTGCCTCGATCGGCTCCGAGCCGACGATCATGCTTACAGGGCCGACGCCGGCTACGCAGCGGGCCCTCAAGCTCGCGCGCATGCAGGTCGGGGACATCGACCTGTTCGAGCTCAACGAGGCCTTCGCCGCCGTGGTGCTGCGCTACATGGAGGCGCTGTCGATTCCGCACGATAGGATCAACGTCAATGGCGGTGCGATCGCCATGGGTCATCCGCTTGGCGCCACCGGTGCGATGATCCTCGGCACGCTGCTCGATGAGATGGAGCGGCGCGACGTGGGTACCGGTCTCGCAACACTGTGCGTCGGCGCCGGCATGGGCACGGCCACCATCATCGAGCGCGTCTGAGGAGTCTGCAGATGAACGAAGTCATTCGCTACCAACTCGACGGCGACGTCGCCTTGTGGATCCTCGACAACCCGCGCAAGTCGACCAATACCATCGATCAGGCCTTCCTCGACGATCTCGATGCCTGCATCGAGCGGCTGCGCAGCGAGTCCGCAACGCGCGGCGCCGTGCTGACCTCTGCGAAGAGCCTGTTCCTCGCGGGGGCGGATCTCAATGAACTCGAACGCAATGATGCAGCGATGTCGCAGCTGCCTCCTGCCGAGATGTTCGAGCAGGTTTTCGCGCTGTCGCGGTTGCTGCGCAAGCTCGAGACCTGCGGCAAGCCCGTGGCCTGCGCCATCAACGGTACGGCGATGGGCGGCGGCCTCGAAATCGCTCTCGCCTGTCACCAGCGTTTCGTGGCTGATCTGCCCGGCCTGCAGCTCGGGCTTCCCGAGGTGCAGATTGGTCTGCTGCCGGCGGGCGGCGGCACGCAGCGGCTATCGCGGATGCTCGGCATCCAGGCTGCGATGCCCTACCTGCTCGAAGGCAAGACGCTGGATCCGCAGGCGGCGCTCGCGGCGCGGATCGTCGATGCCGTGGTGCCCCCGGGGGAGTTGCTCGAGCGCGCGCTGCAGTGGGTGCGCTCCGGGCCTGATTGCGTGAAGCCCTGGGACAGGAAGGACTTCCGCATGCCGGGCGGTGCCGGATCGATGGATCCGCGGATCGGCGGCCTGCTGGTCGCCACCAATTCGATTGTGCACGAGAAGACCGCCGACAACCTGCCGGCGCCGCAGGCCATCCTGTCCTGTCTCTACGAGGGACCGCTGCTGCCCATGGATCTCGCGCTGCGGCTCGAGTGCAAGTACATGACGCGGCTGCTGATCGACGGTACGTCGCGGAACATGGTGCGCACGCTGTTCGTGAACAAGTCGCGTTGCGAGAAACTGGTGAGGCGTCCGCAAGGTCTGCCACCGACGCAGTTCACTCGGATCGGCGTCATCGGCTCCGGGCTGATGGGTGCGGGCATAGCGCAGGTCGCCGCGCGTGCGGGACTCGAGGTGGTGCTGCTCGATGTCGATGCCGCCGCCGCCGAACGTGGCAAGGCGGGCATCGCCAAGCGGCTCGCCGACTCGGTGGCCAAAGGTCGCCTTGCCGGCGACAAGGCCGAGCAGGCGCTCGCGCGCATCCAGCCTGCGGCCGATGCCTCGGCCCTGCGCGGTGCCCAGTTGGTGATCGAGGCCGTGTTCGAGGACCGCGCGGTCAAGGCAGCGGTGATCACCGCCGCCGATGCGGTGCTCGGCAACGACGCCGTCCTCGCCTCCAACACCTCGACGCTGCCGATCAGTGGACTCGCAGCACTGTCGAAGCGTCCCAGGAATTTTGTCGGTCTGCATTTCTTCTCGCCCGTGGACCGCATGCCGCTCGTCGAGGTGATCCGCGGCAAGCGCACCTCTGAGGCGACGCTTGCCCGTGCGCTCGACTTCGTGCAGCGGCTGCGCAAGTGTCCCATCGTGGTCAATGACTCACGTGGCTTCTTCACCAGCCGATTCTTCGGCAGCTACGTCAACGAGGGCATCGCGATGGTGGGCGAGGGCGTGGCCCCGGCGCTGATCGAGAACGCCGCGCGCCTGCTCGGCATGCCGGTCGGGCCGCTGGCGGTGCAGGACGAGGTCGGCCTCGATCTGGCGGTCAGCGTTACCCGACAAACCAAGGCGGACCTTGGTGACGAGTGGCAGCCCGGCCGGTCCTATCCGATCGTCGAGAAGCTGTCTGTTGAACTCGGCCGCCATGGCCGCAAGAGCGGAGGGGGCTTCTACGATTATCCGAGCGGCGGCCGGAAGCGTCTGTGGTCCGGTCTGGCGCAGATCTGGCCGCAGCGCGAGCCGCAGCCGGCGGTCGAGGAGGTACGGCGTCGACTGCTTTACATCCAGCTCATCGAGGCCCTCGAGTGCATGCAGGAAGGTGTCATCGACGAGCCCGCCGACGGGGATGTTGGTGCGGTATTCGGCGTAGGCTTCCCGGCGTATACGGGCGGTCCCTTCTCGTACATCGATCACCTCGGGGCCGAGCGGGTGCTGCGCGAGTGCACCGAGCTCGCGCGCCGGCACGGCGAACGCTTCAAGCCGCCGCGTCTGCTGCGCACGCTGGCCCGTGAGGGCAGGCGTTTCCACGGCATCCGCGGCGACGTGGCCTAGGAACCGCCGCCGCGCGGGCGACGTCGTCGGCGGGTCAGGCGCTAGCGTATCTCGATGGTGACGTCGCGGATCGCGCCGTCGAACGGCGTTTCCGCGGCGTACGCCGCGGTTACGGGGCCGCCGAGGTCGATGCCGACATCCAGCGTTTCGTGGATCGAGAAGAGGTAGGGGACCGTCTTGCCGATGCGCAGACGGCCGCTTTCGCGGCCGTCGACCTTGAGCACGGCGGTGGCGGGACCGCCGCTCATCGGCTTGTCGTAGTCGAGGCTCAACTCGATGCGCGAGGCACCCGCGGGCAGCGGGCGGTCGCCGACCACGTTGAACATCTGCGCATCGGCGAAGTTGTAGGAGTACACGGGACGTCGCTGCGCATCGACGTGCAGCGCCCAGCCACCGGCGATGCCGCCGTAGGCGACGACTACACCCCCCCGCGTCCGGCGCGGCAGCTCCACGTTCGCGATCAGGGTATGCGAGCGCCACATGACCGGTGGCGACTGCATCTCCGGGATGCCGCGGCTGCCGGCGAACAAGGTGTAGTGCTGGCGGCCCGACATCAGATGCGGAAGTCCCGCAGTCTGCGCGTTGTCGATCAGCGGCAGCACCTGGTTACGGCCGGCCTCGTGCCAGAACAAAGCCTGCATCTCGGCCAGCTTTGCCGGCTGCGCGGCCGCAAGGTCTCGTGACTGCGAAAAGTCGGCGTCGAGGTCGTAGAGTTCCCAGCGATCTTCCAGCGTCGAGCCGGTGATGGGCTTGCGGACGTCCCACGGAGCTCGTCCGCGGAACGCCGCGGCCATCCAGCCGTCGTGGTAGATCGCGCGGTTACCGTAGACGTTGAAGTACTGGGTGCGGCGGGGCGAGGGCAGATCAGCCGCCTCGAAAGTCGGCAGCAGGCTGATTCCATCGATCGGTTGCTGAGTGACTCCGTTGACCACCGCCGGGGCCTCGATGCCCGCAGCCTCGAGGACCGTGGGCATCAGATCCGAGATAAAGGCGAACTGGGCGCGCAGACCACCGCGGTCGCGGATACGTTTGGGCCAGCTGATGACCAGAGGATTGCGAATGCCGCCAAGGTGCGAGGCGATCTGTTTCATCCACGGAAACGGCGTGTTCAGCGCCCAGGCCCAGCCGGCGTTGTAGTGCGCGTGGACCTTCGGGCCACCAATTTCGTCGAGGCGGGCAAGCATGTCCGCGGTGGTTTCGGCTACACCCTGGATGCGTGCCATATAGCGTATCGAGCCTTCCGGACCGCCCTCGCCGCTCGCGCCGTTGTCACCGACGATATAAATGAACAGCGTGTCCTCGAGTACCCCCATCTGCTCAAGTGCGCTGCGCAGCCGGCCGATCTGTACGTCGGTGTGCTCGAGGAATCCGGCATAGGTTTCCATGTAGCGCTCGGCGATGCGCCGCTGGTCTGCCGTAAGGGAGTCCCAGGCCGGCAGCTCCGCCGGCCGCGGAGTCAGCACGGCGTCTGCCGGAATCACCCCGAGCGCTTTCTGTCTGGCGAAAGACTCCTCGCGCAGCCGGTCCCAACCCGCCTTGAAGCGTCCCCTGTGCCGCTCTATCCATTGCGGCGGCACCTGCAGCGGCGCATGTGCGGCACCCGGCGCGAAGTAGGCGAAGAATGGCCGCTCGGGAGCTGCCGAACGATGCCGCTGCATCCAGGCGATCGCCTGGTCCGCGAGATCCTCCGTGACGTGGTAGTCCGCACGTTTCGGAGCGGTGATGAACGTCTGGTCCTGTACGAGGGTCGGCGCGAACTGATCGACCTCCGCGGGGAGGAATCCGTAGAAATGGTCAAAACCCTGTCGCAGTGGCCAGCGATCGTAAGGTCCCGCCGGAGAGCTCTCCCACTCGGGAGCGAGGTGCCACTTGCCGAAAGCGGCGGTGCCGTAGCCATGTTGCCGCAGGATCTCGGCGAGCGTCGCCGCGCTCCGCGGCAGCATGCCGTTGTATCCGGGGTAGGCGGACGGGGTGTTGAGCACCGCCCCGACACCCACGGCATGCGGGTTGCGCCCGGTCAGCAGCGCAGCCCGTGTCGGCGAGCAGATCGCGGTGGTGTGGAAGCGGTTGTAGCGCAAGCCCTCGTCGGCGAGTCGTTGCAGCGTCGGCGTCTCGATGGGTCCGCCGAAAGTGCTCGGTGCCGCGAACCCGACGTCATCGAGCAGCACGATCACCACATTCGGTGCGCCGCGCGGGGCCGATTGCAGGGCCATCGGCAACTTGGGATAGCCGGCTGGCGCGACGGTGCCGGCGGTCGGCTGTCGGATGGGCGTCGCTGGCAGTACCTGCGCGGCAGTGACCACTGCCGCGACGCCGAGCAGTCCGGCCAGCAGCAGCGTGACGATGCGGGCGTTGATGCTGCTCATGGGCCTGCTCCTCTTTCTTCCCTGGTTGCGGGTGGCGTGTAGCGCGGCGGTGCCACTCCGGGAGGTGAGCCCGGCAGCCCGAAGTAGTAGTGCCCTGCGGTCAGTCCGCCATCGACTGCCAGCTCGCTGCCCATGCAGTAGGAGGATTCGTCGGCAGCGAGGAACACGAAACACTCCGCTGCTTCGCGGGCATGTCCAACGCGCTGCGCGGCGAATTGTTTGAACGCGAAGTCCAGCTGTTCCGCCGGCAGCCCTTGGGGGTTTGCCATGGGCGTGTTGATGCCCCCCGGATGCACGGAATTGACGCGCACACCGTGGGGCCCGAGTTCGAGGGCCGCGACCTTGGTCATGCCGCGTACCGCAAACTTCGAGCCGACGTAGGCGGCGAGCGAGTTGGCTCCCTGCAGGCCGTCTGCTGAGGAGTTGTTGATGATCGACCCGCGGCGCTGGCGGATCATGTGCGGCGCGACCGCGCGCATGCCATTGAAGGTGCCGACCACGTTGACCTCGAGGATGCGCCGCAGGTCCGCCGCCGAGGTCGACAGCAGGTCCTTGAACATCAGGATGCCCGCGTTGTTGACCAGTACATCGATCCGCCCGTACCGGCTGATGACCTCGTCTACCAGTACGCTCCACGCGGCCTCGTCGGCCACGTCGTGCAGGCGGGCGACAGCCAGCTCGCCGAGCGCAGCCGCGGTGCCGTCGACTTCCGGCAGCACGTCGGTGAGCACCACCTGCGCGCCTTCTTCCACGAATCGCTGGGCGATGGCGGCGCCCATGCCGCGCGCCGCACCGGTGACAATGGCTACCTTGCCGGCGAGCCTTCCCATGTCAGCTTGCCCGCGCCCGTTCCGCGGCTTCCGCCATGCTGAGAGCGACATCCTCGATCATGTCTTCCTGCCCGCCAACGGTCTTCATGCGACCCATCTCGATGAGTATGTCCGCCGACGGCACTCCGTACTTGGCGGCCGCGCGCTTGGCGAACAGCAGGAACGAGGAATAGACGCCGGCGTAGCCGAGCACCATCGAGTCGCGATCGATACGGATCGGTGTGTCCATGATCGGGGTGACAAGATCCTCGGCGACATCGGCCAGCTTCATGACGTCGACGCCCGTCTCGATTCCCATCCGGTGACACACGGCATTGAACACCTCGAGCGGCGTGTTGCCGGCACCGGCGCCGAGCCCGGCCGCCGAACCGTCTATGCGCACGGCGCCGTAATCCACCGCGGCGAGCGAGTTGGCGACACCCATCGCGAGATTGTGATGGCCGTGGAAGCCGATCTGCGTCTCCGGTCGCAATCGCTCGCGCAGCAGGCCGATGCGTGCCTTGACGTCCTCGGGCAGCATGTAGCCCGCTGAATCGGTGCAGTAGATGCAGTTCGCGCCGAAGCCCTCCATGAGCAGCGCCTGCTCGACCAGCTTCGCGGGTTCCAGCATGTGCGCCATCATCAGGAAGCCTACGGTGTCGAGCCCGAGCTTGCGGGCGAGTGTGATGTGCTGCTCGGCGACGTCGGCCTCGGTGCAGTGCGTGGCGATGCGAATGGTGGCGACACCGAGATCCTTGGCGAGCCGCAGGTGTTCGACAGTGCCGATCCCCGGCAGCAGCAGCGCCGAAATCTTTGCACGCTTGACGGTGCTGATCACCGCGGTGAGGTACTCCTCGTCGCTGTGCAGCGGAAAACCGTAGTTGACGGAGGCACCGCCGAGGCCGTCGCCATGCGTGACTTCGATCAGGGGTACTCCCGCCTCGTCGAGTCCGCGGGCGATGTTGCGCATCTGCTCGAGGGTGATCTGATGGCGCTTGGGATGCATGCCATCACGCAGGCACATGTCGTGCAGGACGATACGACGCTCGCTCATGGCTTGGCTCCTGCCGGGTAGTTGCCCGCGGCGATCTGCGGGGCCAGCATCTCCGCCGTCCGCAGCGCCGCGGCGGTCATGATGTCGAGGTTGCCCGCGTACTTGGGCAGGTAGTCGCCGAGGCCCTCGACCTCGAGATAGATCGAGACCCGGTTGCCGTCGAACACCGGACCGTTCTTCAGCGTATATCCGGGAACGTAGCGTTGAACCTCGCCGATCATGCGCTGCACCGATTCGATGATCGCGGCAGAGTCGGGCGGTCCGGCGGTGAGGCAATGCACGGTGTCGCGCATGATCAGCGGTGGCTCCGCGGGATTCAGGATGATGATCGCCTTGCCGCGGCGCGCACCGCCGACGATCTCGATGCCGCGTGCCGTGGTGCGCGTGAACTCGTCGATGTTCTTGCGGGTGCCGGGTCCAGCCGACTTCGAGGCGACGGTGGCGACGATCTCCGCGTAGTCCACCGGCTGGATGCGACTGACCGCGGCAACCATCGGGATGGTCGCCTGTCCGCCGCAGGTAACCATGTTCACGTTCATTTCGTGCCGGCCCGCGTGCTCGGCGAGGTTGACGGGCGGCACGCAGAACGGACCGATGGCGGCGGGCGTAAGATCGATGGTGACGACGCCGGCGGCGCGCAGTTTGCGCGCGTTTTCATGGTGCACGTACGCCGAGGTCGCGTCGAACGCGATGCGGATGTCGTCTGCGGCCAGATGCGCCAGCAATCCGTCGACGCCCTGTGTCGTGGTTTTCAGACCTTGCTCGCGGGCCCGCGCGAGGCCGTCCGACGCCGGGTCGATACCCGCCATCCAGACCGGATTGATCGATGCGCTGCGCAGCGCTTTCATCATCAGGTCGGTGCCTATGTTGCCGGAGCCGATCAATGCCGCGTTGATCCTGCTGGTCATGCCCCCGTGTCCTTCCTGGTTGCGAAACTTGACGGATTTTTCCCCAAGTTTATTACCAATTCGTAGAAATGGTGGACTATATTTACGAAATCGACAGTCCTTGAGGGTCCGGAACATGTCCGAGCTCGCCGCGATCGAAGCCCGTCTGGACCGGCTGGAGTCGCTGGAACAGATACGCCAACTGCCGGCGCGCTACGGTCTCGCGCTCGACATGCGCGACATGGACGCGCTGGCGGGCCTGTTCGTCGAGGATGTACGGGTGGGACGCGAGCGCTGCGGACGGCGGGCGCTGCGCGACTGGCTCGACGAGACCATGCGGGTCCAGTTCACCGGGACTGCGCACCACATCGGCAACCATGTCATCGAGTTCGACGACGCCGACCACGCGCGTGGCGTCGTGTACTCGAAGAATGAGCACGAGACGGCGACGGAGTGGGTCATCATGCAGATGATGTACGTTGATGACTACGAGCGGCGTGGCGGCCGCTGGTTCTTCCGTCGGCGGCTGCCGCTGTACTGGTACGCGACCGACCTCAACAAGCCGCCGCTCGGCGCCAACAAGATGCGCTGGCCCGGGATCGAACCGTATGCGGGCGGCTACCACTCGCTGTTTCCGAGCTGGCAGGAGTTCTGGGAGCGCGCTGGGCCGCCCGACGCCGACGTCGCGCCGCCGGCGCCGTTCGATGAGTTCCTGCGGCGGATGCGCCGCGATGTCGCAGCACCGAAGGTGAAGGTGCGATGAACACGCCTGCCGTGCAATTCTGGGATGAACTGGATCGCGAGGACGCCACTGGCCTCGCTGAACTCCTGCGCCGCGGCAAGCTGGGCGCGGCTGAGTTGCTTGAGCGCAGCATTGCCCGGATCGAGCGCCTCGATCCGATCATCAACTCCGTCCCGCTGCGGCACCCCGAGCTTGCGCGGGCCGCCATCGCGCAGGTGCCGGCCGGAGCACCCTTCGCAGGGGTGCCGTTCCTGCTCAAGGACCTCTCGGTGGCCATGGCGGGAACGGCGGTCACCAACGGCAGCAGATTCTTTCGTGGTACCGAGTACGACCACGACGGTGAACTCGTCAAGCGCTTTCGCCGCGCCGGGTTGCTGATCGTTGGCAAGGCATCGAGTCCTGAGCTCGGGCTGACGACCACTACTGAGTCCGCAGCGAACGGCATGACCCGCAACCCCTGGAGCCTTGGCCTTACCGCCGGCGGGTCGTCCGGTGGCTCGGCCGCGGCGGTGGCGGCGGGGCTGGTGCCGATCGCGCACGCCAGCGACGGTGGCGGATCGATCCGCATCCCAGCCGCCTGCTGCGGGCTCTTCGGCCTGAAGCCCACCCGCGGGCGCGTGCCGTTTCCGGTACGCCGCTACGAGGGTTGGGCGGGTCTCGGCACCCACTTCGCAGTGACTCGCAGCGTGCGCGACGCCGCGCGTCTGCTCGATGCGGTCGCCGGCCCGGAACCCGGGGCCAGCTTCCTCGCGGCACCGCGCCCCGGCGAGTTCGCGGCCGCCATCGAGCGCAGCCCGTCCCGGCTGCGCATCGCGCGTCTGCCGGTCCCGCTCTCCGGGACCCCGGTGGATGCCGAGTGCGAGCGCGCGGTCGATCTCGCCGCCGCGGTCTGCCGCCGGCTGGGGCACGTGGTCGAGGTCGCCACGCCGGCAATCGACTACAAGGCCTACAACGCGGCCTTCGGCACCGTGGTCGCCGTGCAGATACTCGCCGCCATCCGCGATCGCGAGCTGCAGTTGGGTCGCGCCTGCACGCCCGATGATGTGGAGCCGGTCACGTGGATGATCGCCGAGTCGGCGCGGCGCATCGACGGTCTGACGTACGCCACCGCGCGCGAGACCTTTGACACGACAGCCCGACAGTCGGCCGCATTCTTCGGCTCCTGGGATCTGCTGCTCTCGCCCACGCTCGCCAAGCCGCCCCTGCCGCTCGGGGTGCTGAGTCTCTCGCCCAAGGACTTCACGCGTTACGCGACCGAGGTCACGGCCTTCTCGCCGTACGCATCGCTCGCCAATGTCACCGGCCAGCCGGCCATGTCTCTGCCGCTGGCCGAGTCGAGTGGTGGGCTGCCGCTCGGCGTCATGTTCCTCGGACGGCACGCCGAAGAGTCGACGCTGCTTGGACTTGCAGCACAGCTCGAGCGCGAGCTGCCCTGGCACGATCGTCGACCGCGGTTCCACCCCGCCTGAGTCGCCGGCACGTGCTCAGCGCGGAGCCACCGAGGGCGCTACCTCCGCCGCAGGCTCCGCCTTTGCCGTAGGTTCCGCCTTCGCCGGCCTCGCGGCTTGAAGTGCCGCGAGCTGCACGCGCAGCGTAACCAGATGCTCGACGTACTCAACGGCTTCCTGCGTCGGGATCGGGAAGCGGCGCAGCCGCTCCAACCAGGCGCGCATGGCAGTGCGCAGCACGCGCGGATCGTCGGCGGCCGCGAGCCATGCCCAGTCGGCGAGGTGGCAGGCGAGCACCGGGTCGGTTTCCAGCAGCCGCTCTATGCGGGCGAGCAACGGCTCGATACCCCCCGCGAGAGTGACGATCTCGCGGGCCTGCCGGGTGCGCGTTGCGGGCGACCACTCGGACGGCAGCTCGTTCCACCACCCGGTGTACTCCTGCGCGACAGTGCGAGCGACGTCGCGTGGTGTCACGTATAGCTCCGCGGCATCCGGGCTGGCCGCCAGCATCGGCGGGAGCGTGACACCCTCGGCGACGTCGTATTTGCGGGTGCCGGAATTCAAGGCTGCCAGTGTCTGCTCGGCAATCGACTCGAGCATCTGCGCCTGCGCCGTGAAGCGGCGGCTGACTTCCGCGGCGCCGATCAGCGCCGGTCCGTGCATCGGCAGCGCGCGCTCGGGCTGCAACGCCGCCATGTCACGCAGCGCCTGCGCCCAGCTTGTGACGTAGCGCTGGCGTCGTTTGCCGTTGCCGGCATTGGGAAGGAAGGGCTGGAAGTAGTCCGCGGCAACCACGAGGTTGCGCGTTGGCACCGCCACCCACAGCTGATCGGCGGTTTCGCCCGGCGCGTGGGTCAGTACGAATCGATCATCGCCGATCGAGAGTTCGAGCCGGCCGCGGAAGGTCCGCGTGGGCATCGGCAGCTCGGCGATGCTGCGCGGGAAATCCGCGAGCGCCTGGTTGTTGAGGCGTGCGGTGAGTTCGCGACTGCGCAGGTCGCGAGCTACTTCGTCCAGCAGTTCCGCGGTGGCCACGATCTGTGGGCGCTCGCCTGCCTCGAGCAGTGCCCAGGCGCCGAGCATATGGTCGATATGATGGTGGGTGTAGATCACCGTGTGCACGCGCTGACTACTCAGGCGGCGCAGCGCGTCGCGCAGCGCGGGCCCTGCGGGGGCGTAGCCGGCATCCACCAGCACGAGACCATCGCGCGTCTCGAACACGACGACGTTGACCCAAGGGAAGCGCAACAGCCATGCGCCCGGCCCCTGCGGTTCGATCAGCAGTTTGGCCGCGGCATCGGCGATTGCCGGCGCGTGATCGCGGCTGTACATCCGGTTCGCGATGCTGGACGAGGCAACGTTACCGAAGCCGCCGACGCGACCGACGGCGGCCATCAGGAACGGATTCTCGCGATAGACCGCCGCGCGTGCCGCTGCGCGCACGGCCTGCACCTCGGTCGCCTGCGCCGCGACCGACGTGACGGTTGGCGCTGCGCTGCCCGCTGCGCGGGTCGCCACGAGCGCGGGCAGCAGGCCTATGAGCAGCGCTGTAAGCCCGCTGCGGTGCAGCTTCACGGCTCGGCGCTCCACCGCGGGTAGTCGGTGTAGCCGCGCGCTCCCGGCGTATACAGGGTCTTGCGGTCAAAGCCGGCGAGCGGCCCGTTGCCGGCGATGCGTTCGACGAGATCCGGGTTGCCGACGAAGTGACGCCCGAAGGACACCGCCTCGGCGTCGCCTGCGATGATCGCGGTGCGCGCGGCCGCCGGGTCGAAGCCGTCATTGATGATCAGTGCGCCGTCGTGATGGCGACGCGCGAGCGCGAAGGCGTCGATCTGCGGCAGCGGTGAGCGAATGACATGCAGCCACCCGCAGCGCAATGGGCGCACCGCTTCGAGCAGCACGCGACAGGTCTCGGCGGGATCGAAGTCGACGACGTCGTTGAAAGGATTTCCCGGGCAGATACGATAGCCGACGCGGCCGGCCCCTACGGCAGCGACCATCGCCTCGAGCGTCTCGACCACGAAGCGTACGCGCCGCGACGTATCGCCGCCGTAGCCGTCGTGGCGCAGGTTGGTGTTGCTGGCGAGGAACTGCATCGGCAGGTAGCCGCTGGTGCAATGCAACTCGACGCCGTCGAAGCCGGCAAGACGGGCCAGTCTCGCGGCCTCTGCATGCTCCTCCACCACCGTGGCGATGCCCGCAACCGACAGCGGTTCGGGCTCGTCGCAGGCCTGCATCCCCGCGGCATCGGTGTACAGGGTGACGTTGGCGCGCACCGCACACGGCGCAACCGTGCGCGCTTCCGGTCGCTTGTTGTAGCGGCTCGCGATGCGTCCGACGTGCATGAGTTGGGCGACGATACGGCCGCCGCGGGCGTGTACTGCAGAGGTTACCCGGCGCCAAGCCTCGACCTGGGCCGTCTCGTGCAGGCCCGGGGTACGCGGGTAGCCTTTGCCGTGCATCGACGGCTGCACCCCCTCGGTGACGATCAGGCCGGCGCTGGCGCGCTGCGCGTAGTACTCCTCGTGGAGCGCCGTTGGCCGGTCTTCGGCATCGGCCCGGCTGCGTGTCATCGGTGCCATCACCACGCGGTTGCGACAGTCGATATCGCCGATGGTGAGCGGTGAGAGCAGCGGATCGACGCCGCGCGCTGGGGGCGTGACCGTGTTCACAGCGGCCAGACCGTGGATTCGGCGCCGCCGTCGAGTTCGAGGGTCTTGCCCGTCATCCACGAGGCAGCCGGCGAGGCCAGATAGAGCGCGGCGCAGGCGATATCCTCGACCTCGCCGAGCCTGCCGAGGGGCGTGCGTTGCTCCATCGCTGCGCGCACCTCCGGCGTGAGGTACTTGCCGAGAGCTTCGGTGACCACTGGTCCGGGGGCGATCGCGTTGACGCGGATGGCTGGCGCAAAGTCCTGCGCCAGCAGCCTCGTCAGCTGGGTCAGCGCGGCTTTGGCGGTACCGTAACCGGAAAAACTGCGCTGCGCGTAGCGCGCAGCCGCCGAGGTGATGTTGACGACGCTGCCGCCGCCGCCCGCGCGCATCGCTGGCACCGCTGCGCGGGTCAGCGTGTAAGCCGGCATCAGATTCCATTCGATGGTCTTGAGGAACTGCGCGGGTGTGGTTCGCAATGGATCGTTCGGGCCCGCTCCGCCGGCGTTATTGACCAGCACGTCGAGCCGGCCGAACTCATCGACGCAGCGCCCGACGAGCGCCTCGAGTTCCGCAGTGACGGCGACATCGCAGGGCAGCACCAGCGTGCGGCGCCCGAGTGCGGACGCTTCGGCTGCGAGCGAGTCGAGATCGCCCCGCGTCCGTGCAACCACCGCAAGGTCGGCGCCGGCAGCGGCAAAGGCGAGGGCGATCGCCCTGCCGATGCCGCGACCCGCGCCGGTGACGAGCGCCGTCCTGCCATCCAAGCGAAAAAGTTTCGCGATCTCCGTTCCCACTACCAGCGGCTCGTCAGTTCGATGCCCCAGGTGCGCGGCGTGCCGAAGTACACCTGGGTGAGGCTGCCGAAGCCCGGCCCGAAGTCGATCATGTTCTGGATGTACTCCTTGTCGGCGAGGTTGCGCGACCACAGCGCAACGTCGAGTCGGGTGCCGCCGATCTCGACGCCGTCGAGGGAAAGGCGTGCATTGAGCAGCCCGTGGCCGGGCACCCGGGTGTCGTTGGCGAGCGCCGAGCCCACCGATGCCGGATCAGTGCTCGGCAGCGTCGCGAGCGGGTAGGCGTATAGCGTGTATTCGTCGATGTAGCTCGCGTCGAGCAACAGCCGCGCTTCGGCGCCGAACAGCGTACCGATGGCCGCATCGAGCGAGGCCGACAGCGTGGTCTCCGGCAGGTGGGTGAGCGCGCGGTTGAAGGAGACCTCCACGCCGCGATCGACGTAGCGGTCGAACTCGCCGTCCATCTTGCCGAGCGCGAACTGCAGGCGCGTGCCCTGCGCCATTTGCCAGCCCAGTTCGACCTCGAGACCCTTCACCGTCGCTTCGCCGGCGTTCCTGATCGATGAGTTGGCGGCGCCGCGGGCCTCGAAGATGGACAACTGCATATCCTGCGAGTCGTTGTGGAACAGGGCAACATTGGCGTAGCCGCGGTTGTCGGCGAACAGCCACTTGGCGCCCAGCTCGGTGGACTGCAGGCTCTCGGGAAGGTAAGGCGTCTGCACCTGTGCGATGTTCACCGGTATCGGGTTGGCGGGATCGCCCGCCTCGCCGTTGAAGCCGCCGCTCTTGAAGCCCTCCGCGTACTTGAGGTACGCGGAAAACGAATCGCGGGGCTTCCAGGTCAGCACTGCGAGCGGCGTGGTATCGCTGAAGCTGGTTTTCGCTCGCGTGATGCAGGGGACGTAATCGAAGATGCCGACGAGTCCGGCACAGCGCGCAATCGACTTGTCCTCGTCGGTGTAGCGCAGGCCGGCCGTTACCGAGAACTGGTCGCTGAGCGCGTAGTCGAGTTGGCCGAAGAGCGCGGTGGCGCGCGTCTCGAAGCCGTACTGCGACTTGAAGCGCACGCCGACGGCCGGTCCGAACTCGACGAAGAAGGCCTGAGGGTTGTCGGTGAAGCCATCGTCCTCGAAGTAGTAGAGGCCGGCGACGTACGACAGCCTGCCGCGGCTGCCGACCCACTGCAGTTCCTGCGACAGCGAGTCGTAGTCGGAGAGGCGCTGCGTGTGCGCGATGTCGAGCGGCGAGCCGTCGAGGTCGAGGCCGTCCTCCCAAGTGAGCTGACGCTGCGCGGTGATCGAACGCAGCACGTCCGCATCGCCTACCTGCCACTCGAGCGTCAGCGAGTGGCCCTGGGTGCGCGAGCGTTCAAACGAGGGGCCGTCGACCGTTGCCCGGGACTGCCGCTCGCGCGACACGTAGGGCGCGAGGAAGGGCAGCAGTGCGCGGTAGAGCTGCGAGTGCGAGGCGTTCTGGTCGATGTCGTTGTAGTCGCCGCGATACGCGATGCTGAACGAGTCGTTCACCGGCAGGTCCACGGCGAGCCGCGCGCTCTTGCTGTCGAGGTCGTTAAGTTCGCTGGTCGAGGCCGTACGCCCCGGCGGTGTTGGCAGGTTGCCGGCACGGTTGTTTACCCAGCCGTCGCGGCGCTGCGCGGCTAGCGCGAGATTCACGTTTGCCGCGCCGATCTTCGGCAGGTCGATGGAGACCTTGCCGCCGACGGCGGAGAAATTGCCGAAGCTGATCGTGGCATTGCCGCCAGCTTCGCCGCTGGGCTTGCGGGCATGAAACTCATGGTCGACCTCACTGTTTGACAACAGGAAACCGAGCGCGCGCCGGCCGCGGGCCGACAGCGCAGATCAGAAGAAATAGGACCCGCCGTTCGCGACCAGCACGCTGCCGGTAACGTACGAAGCCTCGTCGCTCGCGAGGAAGCGCACCGCCGCCGCAACCTCGGCGGGTCTTGCCAGCCGGCCGAGCGGAATCGCCTTCTCGAGGCTTGCGATCCACTCGTCGGGAATAGACCGCATCAGCGGGGTATCCGTGGGTCCGGGCGCGACGGCATTGACGCGGATGCCGCGCGAGGCCACCTCGCGCGCCAGCGCGCGGGTCATGCCGATGAGCGCGGCCTTGCTGGTGACATAGTGCACCGGGCCTTCGCCCGACTGCACGGCCGTCGAGGCGATGTTGATGATCGACCCCTTGATGTCGTGTGCACCCATGATGCGCAACGCTTCGCGGGTGCAGAAGAACGCGCCGTCGAGGTTGACGGCCATCACGGCACGCCAGCCCTCGTCCTCCATGAAAACTGCCTGTTCGACATGCGTCTGCGGCGTCTCGCCGCGCGCGAGTTCGGCGTTGCGCTGTGCCATCAGCTCGTACATCTTGGCGCTGCCGTCGTTCGGTCCGGTGCCGGTGCCGGCATTGTTGACGAGCACGTCGAGCCGGCCAAAAGCGGCGATGGCTCGCGCGAAAGCGTCTTTGACGGCGGTGCTGTCCGCGACGTTGCCGGCGAGGGCGAGGTGCTGTTGCGGGTTTGGCAGCAGCGCAACCGTTGCTGCGGCCGCCTCCTGCTGCAGATCGAACACCGCCACGCGGGCCCCGGCCTCGGCGAGCGCCAGCGCGCAGGCTCTGCCGATTCCCTGTCCCGCTCCCGTGACCAACGCTGCCTTGCCGGTTAGTGACATGTTCTATCCCCTGTACTTGCCTGCATGATTATCTTTGGTCTGCGGATCGCCCCTCAGGGCGCCGGCACGACGAGTTCCGCTGACTTGCCGCCGTCGGCGCTGATACAGGTCGCTGTGACGTAGCTGGAATCGTCGCTTGCCAGGAATGCGGCCACACCGGCGATTTCGGCGGCTTCGCCGAAGCGGCCCATCGGCACCGCAGCGGCGATCTTCCGGCCCCAGTCCGCGTAGGGGCCGGCGAAACCGGCGGCAGTGGCGGGAGTGTTGATGACTCCAGGTGCGATGGCGTTGACCCGCACATTGGCGCGGGCGCCTTCCATGGCGGCGCATCTGGTGAAGTGGATGAGTGCCGCTTTCGCCGCGCCGTAGGCCGACATGGAGGCGAGACCGAGCAGGCCGTTGATCGAGGAGATGTTGATGATCGAACCGCGCTGCGCCGGCAGCATGACTTTGAACGCCTCGCGCGTGGCCACGAAGGCGGAATTCACGTTCACTTCGAAGTCGCGGCGGAAGCTCTCGGGGGTCATGTCGATGATCGCCGAGTAAGTCACCGAGGGAGCGTTGTTGACGAGCACATCGAGGCGGCCGCGGGCCGCGGCCGTAGCAGCGACGAAGTCGGCGAGCGCCGCGTGGTCGGCAACGTCGAGAACGCGATGGCTCACGGCGCCACCGGCGGCGCGGATCGCCTCCGCGGTCGCGGCGAGCGGCTCTGCGCGGCGTGCGCAGATCGCCACGTGGGCTCCCTCGGCGGCATAGCGGGCCGCGATGGCGGCGCCGATTCCCTGGCTGGCTCCGGTAACCAGCGCCACTCGACCTTCTAATCGTCCCATGTCGACCCCCCCGTGCAGCCGTGCCGCATCTAGCAAATGCGTATAAACGGCTGGCCAACTTTACGAATTTTAATGGTCTTTAGCCCCGGCACCCATCGAAAACGTTGTTTTCGAGGTTGCAACTGCTACTATCGCTACATTCCACATCAAGGTGGTCGGGGTGTCAACGGAAGGCCAATTCGAACTCGTCGACGAGCAGGTTCGCGGCTACCGATGTCGCGTCTTCAGGCATGCCCCGCGCACCTTGCCCGCGCTGCTGCGGATCGCGCCGTGGCAGTCCGATGCCATTCTGCTGGTCTATGGCCCGCTGCGGCTCAGCTACCGGCAGGTCTGCGCAACCGTCGACGGCCTGGCCTCGGCGTTGCATGCACGTTTCGGAGTCGGCCCCGGCAGCCGCGTCGGTATCGCGATGCGCAACATCCCCGAGTGGGTCTACGCGTTCCTCGCGCTGGCGCGCCTCGGTGCGATCCCGGTGGTCATGAACAGCCGCGCCTCCGGCGACGAGTTGGCTGCAGCGCGCGACGCGGCCGGGGTTGCGCTGCTGCTGGCCGACAGCCGCTGCGGCCGCGAACTCGCCGCGCACCCCGGCGCATGCCCGCTGCTGCTTGCCGTCGACCGCACGCTCGAGGGTGAGGATCAGCTGCGGGAGGCCGCGGCGGTGATGGCGACGCGGGCGGCAAGGCACGGTGGCGAATCCGTGATCACCCTCGACGAATTGCTTGCCGCGGCACCGGCGACGCCCGTGATGCCCGTGATCGAGGTCGCGCCCCTCGATCCGGCGACCATCCTCTTCACTTCGGGAACCACCGGCCGCGCCAAAGGCGCCGTGCTCAGTCACTGGGGCACCAGCAACTCGGTGTGGACCAACCTCTATGCCGGCTACCGTATCGCCGTCGACATGGCGGCGCGTTACGGCATCACGCTGGAGCGGCTCGCGGCCATGGCCCCGCAGACCTGCGTGCTGCTGATGTTTCCGTTCTTCCACACCAGCGGCCTGCACACGGGGCTGCTCTCCACGCTGATGCGCGGCGGCAAGATCGTGCTGATGCGGCGCTGGGATGCGGCGACGGCGCTGCGCCTGATCGAATCCGAGAAGGTCACGCAGTTCCCTTGCGTGCCGACGATGATGTGGGACTTGCTGCGCTCGCCGGCGATCGGCCAGCACGATCTCGGTTCACTCACCAGCGTGTCCACCGGCGGGCAGGCGCTGCAGGCCGGTATGCTGGCGGAAATGACGCGGGCGTTCCCGCGGGCGGTACCCGGCACCGGTTTCGGCATGACCGAAACCACCGGGGCGGTCGCGATGTCCGTGGGTGAGGAATACCTCGCGCACCCCGGGACGGCCGGGCGCGTGCTGGCGACCACCGAGGTCAAAGTGATCCGCGAGGACGGCAGCATCGCCGCTGCCGGCGAACCTGGCGAAATCTGCTTGCGCTCGGTGTCCAACATGCTCGGCTACTGGGGAGATCGCGAGGAGACCGCGCGCGCCTTCGACACCGACGGCTACATGCGTTCGGGCGACGTCGGCTATCTGGACGCCGAGGGCTTCCTGTACATCGTCGATCGCAAGAAGGACATGGTCATTTCCGCGGGCGAGAACATCTACTGCGCTGAGGTCGAGCGTGTGCTGCTCGCCCATCCCGGACTTGCCGAGGCGACGGCTTTCGGTGTGCCCGACGCACGGCTCGGCGAGCGGTTGCTCGCCATCGTGGTGCCGCATGCCTCGGCAGGGACCGTGGACGGCGCGGATGTGCGCCGACATGTCGCCGCCCACCTCGCGGCCTACAAAGTTCCCGCCGAAGTGTTGGTGCAGTCCGCGCCGCTGCCGCGCAACCACCTGGACAAGGTGGACAAGGTGGCGCTGCGCCGACTGTACGGCGACGGCACTCCCACACCCACTTCGGCCTGAGTACCCCGCGGGCAGCAAACTGCTCGCAGCAATCCGCAGGAGTCGCAGCAAGCATGGCATTTCCGCAGGACGCCCGGGTCATCGACCTCATGATGGGAATCCCGGTCAGCTCGACCAATACCGAGTGGTACACGCCCTACCTGCCGCTGCTGCTCGATCGCGAGAGCCGCGAGGCATTCAAGATGCCGGCGCAGTACATGTTCAAGGACGTACCGGTGCTGCCGTCCGACGCCGATTACGTTGACTATACGGTGGCGCAGATGGATCGCTACCGCATCGAGCGCGCTCTGGTCGGCTTCTGGGAGGGTTCGGCCGGCGTCAAGCGCGCGCGCGAACAGCATCCGCACCGCTTCCTCTTCGACTACCACGTCAATCCGAACCGCGGCATGGACGAGGTGCGCGAACTGCGGCGGCTGAAGGCGGCGGGCCTCATCCACGCCGCGAGCTTCTTTCCCTGCGGCAACAATCCGCAGGTGCCGATCAACGACAAGAAGGTTTATCCGCTCTATGCCGCCTGCGTCGAGCTCGAGCTGCCGATCTTCGTCAATGTCGGCGTGCCGGGTCCGCGTCTGCCGATGGCGCCGCAGCATGCCGAGCTCGTCGATGAGGTCTGCTGGTTCTTCCCGGAGCTGAGGTTCGTCATGCGGCACGGCGCCGAACCCTGGGAGGACCTCGCGGTCAAATTAATGCTCAAGTGGCCGAACCTGTTCTATTCGACCAGCGCCTTTGCGCCACGCCATTACCCCAAGGCCATCATCGATTACGCCAACTCTCGGGGCGCCGACCGCATCATGTACGCCGGCTACTGGCCCATGGGCCTGTCGCTCGAGCGGATCTTCCGCGAGCTGCCTGACGTCCCCTTCAAGGAGAGCGTCTGGCCGAAATTCCTCTACGACAACGCCGCCCGACTCTTTGGAGGCCATCCGTCATGAGCAACCCTGCCCACAGCAACGAAGAAATCGCCTCGAACACGGCAGCGAGACAGCACCTCGCGCGCTTCTCGAAGGAGGAGCTGATCGCGTGGCGTACGGCGCCGCTCGAGCGCCCCGTGCCGGCCGCCGAGCGCGGCATCGACCTGCCCATGCCGTTCGGCTGGTTCGTGGTCAGCTACTCGGACGAGCTGCGGCCCGGCGAGGTGAAGCCGCTGCGCTACTTCAACCGTGAGCTTGCGCTGTGGCGCGGCGAGGATGGGACTGCGCGCATGGTCGACGCCTACTGCCGGCACCTCGGCGCCCACATGGGTTACGCCGGCCGGGTGCAGGGCAACGATCTCGAATGTCCATTCCACGCCTGGCAGTACAACGGGCAGGGCGAGGTGACCCGGATCCCGTACGCCAAGGTCATTCCGCCGCAGGCGAAGCGCAGTTGCGTCAAGCCGTGGCGGCTGGTCGAGCGCAACCGTTTCATCTGGGCCTGGTACCACCCTCACAACGTCGAGCCGACGTTCGAGGTCGAGGCGTTACCCGAGGCGGCGTCTCCTGAATGGAGCGACTACGAGAAGCATGAGTGGCTCGTCTACGGGCCGCTGCAGAACATGGCCGAGAACGGCGTCGATGCCGCGCACTTTCGCTACATCCACGGCACCGCGAGCATGCCGAACTACGATGTGAAGTTCGAGGGCATACGGCGCGTGGCTGCGGTCGCCGCCAAGATGGCGACGCCGCGGGGCGATGTCGACGGCACCATCGCCTACGGCACCGTCGGCGCCGGACAGGCCTGGACGCGGTTCACCGGCATCTGCGAGACGCTGATGGTCGCGGGCATCACTCCGGTGGCGCCGGACTGTACGCACGTGCGCTTCGCATTCACGCAGCTCAAGTCGGCGATCGACGGCCCTTCGGCCGGTGTCGCGCGCGCCATGATCAAAGATATCTGCAGGCAGCTCGATCAGGACAAGGTCGTTTGGGACCGGCAGCGTTACACGCACGACGCGCTGCTCTGCGACGGTGACGGGCCGATCGCCGCGTTCCGCAAGTACTACCGGCAGTTCTACGCCGAACTGCCGCAGGAGGAAGGCGGCGCGGCGACGAACCGCAGCTACGTCCGCACGGCGAACTGACTCGCTGGGCGCTGTGGCGAGCGGGCAGACAGCGATGCGCGAGTTTGCGGGCAGGGTGGCGCTCGTCACCGGCGCGGCCGGCGGTATAGGCCGCGCGCTCGCCCTGGGGGCAGCGGCTCGCGGGATGCATGTGGCCGCCTGCGACATCGACGCGACCCGGTTGGTCGTGCTGGCTGACGAATGCCGCGCTGCGGGCGCCGCCTCCGCCGCGGGCTATCCGCTGGACGTGCGCGATGCGAGTGCGTTCGCGACGCTGGCGGCGAAACTGGCGATGGAGCGGGGCGGTGTCGATCTGCTGTTCTGCAATGCCGGCGTGTTGGTACTGCGACGGCTTTGGGAGCAGGGCGAACGGGAGTTCGACTGGCTTTTCGACGTCAACGTCAAGGGTGTGGTCAACGGCATCCGCGCATGTGTTCCCGGAATGTTGGAGCGTGGGCGCGCGGCGCACGTCGTGGTTACCGGCTCGATGGGCGGCTTCATTCCCTCGCCGCAGCTTGCCGCCTACTCGGCCAGCAAGGCGGCGCTGTGGGCGCTGGCCGAAACACTGCATCTCGAACTGAAGGCGATTGACGCTCCCGTCGGCGTGTCGCTGCTCGCCCCGGGAGCGGTGCGCAGCGGGATTTTCGGCTTCGAGCGACACGGCGAGCAGGGTGCGGAGCCGCTCGCCGGCGCGGCGGCTGCGCTGCGCGCGGCCATGGTTGCAGGCACGGCGCGTGCGGGCATGGATCCGCAGCGCGTGGCCGAGATGACTTTCGCGGCGGTTGCCGCCGGCCGTTTCTGGATTTTCCCCCACCCCGAGATGCTGGGAGCGCTACCCGGCCGGCAGGCATCGATGCTCGAGGGCCGGAATCCCGAGTTCGATTTCGCGCGCGACTTCAGGCCGCCGGACGGGCGTTGAGTGCGGCGTCGTTCGGCGGGTTGAGCACGCAGCGTACGCCGCCCGGAGTAGAAAACTCGGCGACACAGCGATTGCAATTGATGCAGTTCGAACGCATCGACGGATCGGCCGCGAGACGTGCGACCAGGTCGGGCTGTGCGAGCAGTGGGCGCCCGAGCACGATGAAGTCGAAGCCGGCGCGCATCGCCTCGGCGATGTTGTCGCCGCTGCGCAGCCCGCCGAGCAAGCCGAGCGGCATGGCCACCGCCGCGCGCATGCGCAGCGCGAGCTTGAGGAAGTACATCTCCTCGAAGGGGGTGTCGCGGAACGCGGTCTTGGCGCCGAGCTTCAGCAGGAAGCGGTTCCACGCGCTCTTTTCGGTCGCGAGCATCGCCGGCACCGGAGAGTTCCCGCGGAACAGATACATCGGCGAGAACGGCGAGAAGCCTCCCGTCATCACCAGACCGTGCAGGCCGGCCCCTTGCAGCGCACGCGCTGTCTCGATCGAGTCCTCGATTTCAACCCCGCCGCGCGCACCGTCGCGCAGGTTGAGTTTGGCAAGTACCGCGAGCCGGTTGCCAACGGCGTCGAGCACACGCTGCGTGACTTCCAGCGGAAAGCGCAGGCGGTTGGCCGCGCTGCCGCCATAGGCGTCCGCGCGCCGGTTGGCGAGCGGGCTCAGGAACTGGCTGAGCAGATAGCCGTGCCCCATGTGCAGCTCGATGGCGTCGAAACCGGCGTCGGCAGCGTGCCGTGCGGCGGCAACGAACTGTGCGGCGACCGCGTCCATGTCTGCAGGGATCATCTCGCGGGTGCGCAGCGCGCCCACCATGGCGCCGTAGAGGTTCAGGGTCTTCGATGGCCCGAGCGGCTTGCGCTGTGTACGCCCGGCCGTGCGGGTCATGGTGCCGCAGTGGCCGAGCTGCAGCGAGACCCGCGCGCCGGCTGCATGCACCGCATCCGTCAGCGCGCGGAAACTCGCGACGTTGTCGGCGGCGATCCAGCTCTCCTCGGCGAAGGTGCGTCCGTCCGGATGCACCGCGGTGTAGCCGAGCGTGCTCATCCCGGTGCCGCCACGGGCGATCTCGACATGGTGCTGCACGAGCGCGGCGCTCGGCGCATTGCGAAGATTCATGCCCTCGTAGGTGCCGGCTTTGACGAAGCGGTTGGGCAGGGTGACGGGTCCGAGCCGCAGCGGCTCGAAGGCGCGGGCGAGGGGGCTGGCCGCAGGTTGCGGGTCAGGGTGCATGACGGATCGATTATGGCTCCGCCAGCGGTTGCGCGACAAGCAAAATGCGTAAAAAAGTATCCAAGAAATTGCTGAAGTTGATGATTTGGGGGCGTTCGGATGCCATAATCGCGCAAAAACAGGGGGTCAGCGTCGTGGTTTCATCAATCCATGGCGGCGGCCTCTCCAGCGGCTTCGACGGGCGCGCACGGGGTGTCGGATGGCGGTTCATTCTTTGGGATACGTTAGGGTAATGGCGCGGGACCTCGCTGCCTGGCATCGCTTCGGTGTCGAGACGCTCGGCCTGATGGCCGGCGACTCGCCCGCCGGCAGCCTCCGGCTGCGGACCGACGATCGACCCTTCCGGCTCCTCATAGAGCATGGCGGCGAGGACCGCTTCCTCGCGGCCGGTTGGGAACTGCCCTCGGGGGCCGAGTTCTTGCGCACGGCCGAGCGCCTGCGCGCCGCGGGGACAGTGCTGCGCGAGGGTACGGCCGCAGAACTCAAGGCGCGCTGTGTCAGCGGCCTGCTCTTCGGCACTGATCCCGACGGCAACGCATTCGAGCTCTACTGGGGGCGTGCCCGTGGCTACGACCCCTTCGTTTCGCCGCGCGGTGTCGCCGGATTCGTCACCGGCGATCTTGGCGCCGGGCACGTCGTGCTGCCGGCGCCGCAGCTCGAGCGTACGGTCGGCTTCTACAAGGAGCTGCTCGGCTTCGGCGACACCGATGAAATGCGTCTCGTCATTTCTCCCGACCCCGCAGTGCCGGAACTGCAGCTGCGCTTCCTGCACGCGAGCTGTCGGCGACACCACAGTCTCGCCCTCATTCCAATGCCCGCGCCCTCGGGGCTGGTACACACCATGGTCGAGATGCGCGAGCTCGACGACGTCGGGCGCGCCCTCGATCGCTGCGTTGCGGCCGGTCTGCACATCTCCTCCTCTCTCGGTCGGCACTCGAACGACGGCATGCTCAGTTTCTATGTCGCCACGCCGGGTGGTTTCGATCTGGAGGTTGGCTGCATGGGGGTCACCCCCGATTGGACCACTTGGGTACCGACGCGCAGCCTCGTTCCGGATCTCTGGGGGCACAAGTGGTCGCCGCCGCCCGCCTAAGGTGCTCTCCATGAACAAGCGCATGACAGCCGAGCAGATCGTCGCCGAGTTGCGCGACGGCATGACCATCGGTATCGGTGGCTGGGCCACGCGCCGCAAGCCGATGGCGCTGGTGCGCGAGATCCTCCGTTCGCCTCTGCGCGACCTGACGGTGGTTGCCTACGGCGGTCCGGACGTGGGCCTGCTTGCCGCCGCCGGCAAACTGCGCAAACTGGTCTTCGGCTTTGTCTCCCTCGATGTCTTGCCGCTCGACATGCACTTCCGCAATGCGCGGCAGGCGGGAGCCTTCGAGGTGATGGAACTCGACGAGGGTATGGTGCAGCTCGGCCTGCGGGCCGCCGCGATGCGCGTACCCTTCCTGCCGACTTCGGTCGGCCTCGGTACCGACATCCTCGTGCGCAATCCGCAAATCTGCCTCGTGCGCTCTCCCTACGATGACGGCAGCATGCTGGTCGCCATGCCGGCGCTGCAGCTCGATGCGGCGCTGCTGCACGTCACCGAGGCGGACGAGCGCGGCAACTGCGTGATCCTCAGCCCCGACCCGTTCTTCGACGACCTGATGGCCCGCGCCGCCGGGCGTGTCTACCTGAGCTGCGAGCGCATCGTGGCGAGCGACAAGATCTGCACCCATGACCGGGCACGCTATCAGCCGTTCGAACGTTCGCTGGTCAGCGGAGTGGCGGAGATCCCGTTTGGCGCACACCCGACCGCCGGCGTGCCCGGGTACGGCATAGACATCGAACATCTCAAAGAATACAACGCGGCGACCACCGCCGCGGGCTGGGCGGCCTACCGCACCCGCTACGTGGACCTGCCCGCGCACGACGACTATCTGGCAGCGGTGGGCGGGCGCAGGCGCCTCAACAGCGTCCCGCCGCCGGTCTACTGAAGCGGGGCAGGCCCATGACTACAGCTGCATACACGCTGGCCGAACTCTGCATCGCACAGTGCGCGGAGGTATGGCGGGGCGAGGGCGAGGTGCTCGCCACCGGCATCGGCATCATTCCGCGGCTCGCCGCCGGCCTCGCCCGTCTTACCTTCAATTCCGACCTGCTGATGACCGACGGCGAGGCTTACCTGCTCGCCGAGCCGGTCGCACTCGGCCCGCGCGCCGCGCGCGATGCCGCCGTGGAGGGCTGGATGCCGTATTCGCGGACCTTCGATCTGCTCTGGGGCGGACGCCGGCACGCGCTGGTGGGTCCCGTGCAGGTCGACCGCTATGGCCAGATGAACATCAGCGTAGTCGGCGACTACGCGCGTCCCAAGGCCGCGATTCTCGGAGCCCGCGGTTTTCCCGGGAACTCCATCTCGCATGCCAACAGCATTTTCGTGCCCAACCACTCGACCCGCGTGTTCGTCGCCGGCGAGGTGGACATGGTCTGCAGCGCCGGCTACAACCCCGCGCGCTGGCCTGGGGGAAAGGTGCCGGAGTCGCTGCGCGTCGGCCGCGTGATCACCGATCTCGCGGTGCTCGATTTCGGCGGTAGTGGACATGCTGCGCGATTGCTGTCGGTGCATCCCGGCGTGACCGTTGCCGAAGTGATCGCAGCTACTGGATTTCCTTTGGAGGTTGCAGCGCAGACGCCGACGACGCCGGCGCCGCTGCCCGAGCAACTGTCCCTGATCCGCGAGCGTCTCGATCCGCGCAACCTGCGCGGCAGCGTCTTCAAGGGGGATCCGCCGGGCGACCGGCGGTGAACTGATCGTGCACCGCAGGCAGGAGCATCGACCATGAGTGACCTCGTCGAACCACGCACCGCCGATATCCACTACGAAACGGATGCTCCCGTGCTCTACGAGACACGCGGGACGACCGCGTGGCTGACGCTCAACCGGCCAGGCTTCGCAAACTCGCAGAACTCGCAGATGACCTATGCACTCGACGACTGCCTGCGTCGCGCGGTGGCCGACGACGCGGTCAAGGTCATCGTGCTGCGCGGCGCGGGCAAGCATTTCTCCGGCGGGCATGACATCGGCACGCCGGGTCGTGATGTCGCCAAGAGTTGGCCCGAGCGCCGCAGTCTCTGGTACGACCATGTCAACAAACCCGGGGCCGAGTACTTCTATGCGCGCGAGCAGGAGGTGTACCTCGGCATGTGCCGCCGCTGGCGCGACCTGCCTAAGCCCACCATCGCGATGGTCCACGGCGCGTGCATAGCCGGTGGGCTGATGCTCGCCTGGGTCTGTGACCTCATCGTCGCGGCCGATGATGCCTACTTCGCCGACCCGGTGGTACGCATGGGCATCCCCGGGGTCGAGTACTTCGCTCACCCCTACGAGCTCAATCCGCGCATCGCCAAAGAATTCCTCTTCACCGGCGAGCGCATGGGTGCCGAGCGTGCCTTCCAGATGGGCATGGTCAACAGGGTGGTGCCGCGCGAGCGACTGGAGGAGGCGACCAGCGCACTTGCCGAGCGCATCGCCACCATGCCGCGGCTCGGGCTCGCGCTCACCAAGCAGGCGGTCAACCACGTCGAGGATCTGCAGGGCAAGCGCGCCGCAATGGATGCCGTGTTCCACATGCATCATTTCGCGCACGCGCAGGGCGATCTCACCATGGGCAGCAATCTCGGCGGCATGGATGCCAAGTCGATGGCTGCCGGCAACAAGGCGCCAGGCAGCGACGGCCAATGACCGCGGGCGCGCTGCTAGACACGCCGCTAGTCCGCATGCTCGGGTGCCGCTACCCGATCGTGCAGACCGCAATGGGCTGGGTCGCGCGTCCCGAACTCGTCGCCGCCTCCTGCAACGCCGGCGCCTTCGGATTCCTTGCGGCGGCTTCCTTGCGGGCGGAAGATGTCGCTCCGGCCATCGATCGCGTGCGCTCGCTGACGGATCGGCCTTTCGGCGTCAACTTCCACATGTTCCAGCCCGGCGCGGCGCAGATCGTCGACACCATTATCGCCGCCAAGGTGCGGGCGGTGAGTTTCGGCCGCGGCCCCGACAAGGCGATGATCGCGCGCTTCCGCGACGCCGGGATCCTCTGCATGCCGACGGTTGGCGCGCTGCGCCACGCGCAGAAGATGGCGCAGATCGGCGTCGATGCCATCACCATCCAGGGCGGAGAGGGCGGCGGGCACACCGGCTCGGTGCCCACCACGATTCTGCTGCCGCAGGTCCTCGATGCGGTGCGGGTTCCCGTGGTGGCGGCGGGCGGGTTCTTCGACGGCCGCGGGCTCGCCGCGGCGCTCGCCTACGGCGCGGCTGGCATCGCCATGGGCACGCGTTTCCTGATGACCCGGGACTGCCCGGTGCCCGAGCCCACCAAGGCCCGCTATGTAGGCGCAGGACTCGATGACATCGTGCTCACCACGCGTCTCGATGGTCTGCAGCATCGGCTGCTGCGCAACGAGGTGCTCGCGGACATCGAGAACGCCGGGCCGCTGCGCCTGCTGGTCGGTGCGCTACGCAATGCCTTGCGACTTAAGCGGCTGACTGGCGCGCGGCTCGAAGATCTGTTCGCTGCGGCGCGCGGCATGCAGCGCGAGGGTGGTCTCTCCTTCGGGCAGGCGCTGATGGCGGCCAATTCGCCGGTGCTCATCGAGCGGTCCATGATCCAGGGCCGTCCAGCCGAGGGGGTGATGTCCACGGGATTGGTGGCCGGCATCCTCGATGACCTGCCGAGCTGCGAAGAACTCGTTGCCGGCATCGCCGCGGAAGGCGCGATGCGGCTGCGCGCATTGTGTGGAGAGCCTTGAACATGTCGATCAACGTCGATATCCGCGAGCGTGTTGCCGAGATCGTCATCGCCCACCCGCCGGTGAATGCGCTCGATAGCGCCGCCTGGCTGGAACTCGCATCGACCATCGAGCGCGTCGGCCGGGACCCGGCGGTGCGCTGCCTGATGATCCGCGGCGAGGGCAAGGGTTTCTGCGCAGGCGTCGACATCAAGGAATTGCAGGTGCACCCGCAGCGGATCGTCGAGGTGAACCGTGGCAACTACCTCACGTTCCGTGCCGTGCGTGCCTGCGAGGTACCGGTCGTGGCTGCCGTGCATGGCTACATCATCGGCGGCGGTATCGGCATCTGCGGAGCCAGCGATGTGGTGATCGCCGCCGACGACGCGTTCTTCTCGTTGCCGGAAATCGACCGCGGCGCGATGGGCGGCGCCTCCCACCTCGCGCGGATGCTGCCGCTGCACAAGGTACGGGCGCTGTTCTTCACCGGCGGCCGTTGTCCTGCGGCGGAGGCCTGGCGTCTCGGCGCCATCGAGAAGGTGGTGCCGCGAGACGAACTGCTCGCGACCGCACGCACCTTCTGCGATGTCATCGCCGCCAAGAGCCGCCGTGCGCTGGTGCTCGCCAAGGAATCGCTCAACGGCATCGAGCCTGTTGACGTGGACCGTTCGTATCGGTTCGAGCAGGGCTTTACTCTCGAGATGTACATGAGTCCGGACTCGCAAAAGGCACGTGACGCCTTCGTCGAGACCAAAGACGCGGCCAAGTACTGATCCCCATGGCCATCGACCTGCGCTACACCCCGAAACAGATGGCTCTGCGTGCCGAGGTTCGCGAATGGCTCGCGCGCCACGTGCCGCGCGAGCCGCTGCCGTCGTTCGATACCGCCGAGGGTTTCGCGGCGCACCGGCGCTGGGAGGCAACGCTGCACTCCGGACGCTGGGGCATGGTCACCTGGCCCGAGGAGTACGGCGGACGCGGGCTCGATCTCATCGAGTGGCTGATCTTCGAGGAGGAGTACTACCGTGCCGACGCGCCGTTCCGCGTCAACCAGAATGGCATATTCCTCTTCGGGCCGACCCTTATCGAGTACGGCACTCCCGAGCAGAAGGCACGCTTCCTGCCACGGCTCGCCTCCGGTGAGGATATCTGGGCGCAGGTATGGTCGGAGCCGCAGGCGGGGTCGGATCTCGCCGCGCTGCGCACGACGGCGATCCGCGACGGCGACGACTACGTCATCAACGGGCACAAGATCTGGTCGACCCGCGCCGTCCACGCCGACTGGGGCTTTGGCCTGTTCCGTACCGACGCACAGTCGGCCAGGCACCGCGGCCTCTCCTACATCGTGTTTCCGCTGCGCACGCCGGGGGTCACGGTGCGTGGGATCGCACAACTCGACGGTCGGGCCGGCTTCGCGGAGATCTTCTTCGAGAACGCCCGGGTTCCGGCCGCAAATCTCGTCGGCGCCGAGGGCGAGGGCTGGTCGATCGCAATGGCCACGGCGGGCTTCGAACGCGGGCTGATGCTGCGCAGTCCGGCGCGTTTCCAGCGTACGGCGCAGCGACTCGTCGAACTCCATCGGCGGCACGCCGCGGAGTGCGATCCCGGGGTGACGGGCAGCGTCGCCCAGTGCTGGATGGACGCCGACAGCTACGCGCTTGCCACGTACATGACAGCGTCGCGGCTGATCTCCGGTGGCAGCATCGGTGCCGAGGCCAGCCTCAACAAGATTTTCTGGTCCGAACTCGACCTTGCGATGCACCGCGCCGCGCTCTCGATCCTCGGTGCCCGCGCTGAGTTGCGGGCGGCGGGCGCCGACGCGGACGAGTGCAGTCGCTGGATGGACGGCTTCCTGTTTTCGCTGGCGGGTCCCATCTACGCCGGCGCCAACGAGATCCAGCGCAACATCATCGCCGAGCGCGTGCTCGGGATGCCGCGGGGCTGAGCGGCATGGACTTCACCTTCAGCGAGGAGCAGTTGCTGGCCGCGCAGGCGCTGCGCGGACTGCTCGCCGACCATTGCCGCGGCAGTGACCTGCGACGGGCCGCGGAGGCGCGAACCCTTGCGGACTTCCTCAAAGTCTGCGCGCCGCGGCGGGCCCGCCTGCAGGAGCTCGGGCTCGACGGTGCGCTGGTGGGCAGCGGGCAAGGCGGGCTCGGCCTCGAGCCGGTCGATTTCGTGCTGCTCGCCGAGGAGGCCGGGCGCGCGGCCTTGCCGGAACCGCTGGTGGGCGCCGCTGGCGTGGCACATCCCCTGCTCGCGGCGCTGGTCGAAGGGTCGAGGGGATCGGGCCGCGAGGTGGCCGCCGAAGTGCTGCGGGCGGCTATCGCCGGCTCCGTCACGGTGCTCGCGCTGCCGTATGGCGAAGACATCGCCGCCGCGGCGCCCTACGCCGACTGGTTCTTGCTCTGTCGATCGCCCGAAGAGCTCGTCTTGCTGCGGGCTGCCGACTTCGCCGTCCGCCCGCTGGAGAGTGTCGATCCGCTGCGTCGGCTGGGTCAGTTGCTTGCGCACACCGCAGCCCCGCACGCGGTGCTGCACGGCGCACCCGCAGCGGCGGCGCGCGCGGCTGCGCAACTGCGCGCCACGACGTTCGATGCGGCGCAGCTGCTTGGACTCGCAGCACGGATGGCAGAGCTGGCTGTCGCCTACGCACTCGAGCGCAAGCAGTTCGGCAAAGCCATCGGCAGCAATCAGGCAGTGAAGCATCAACTGGCCGACGTCATGGTGAAGCTGGAGTTCGCGCGGCCGGTGGTCTATGCCGCTGCGGCGACGCTTGCGCCGCTGCGTGTGGCCCACGCCGCGATTGCCGCGATCGATGCAGCCGACCGGGCGGCACGTACCGCAATCCAGGTGCACGGCGCGATGGGCTACTCCTGGGAAGTCGACCTGCAGTTCTATGCCAAGCGGGCTTGGGCGCTCGCGGGTCTCAATGGCGGCCGCAGCCGCCACGCCGCCGCGATTCATCGGGCACTTCAGGAAGGACGGTGCGAACTCGGACCGGACCGCCTGTTCGCACAGCCGGACGCGCCGCCGGCCACGGAGGTTGCACGCGTATGACCACGGCCTACATCGTCGATGCCGTCCGCACGCCAGTCGGACGCAAGAAGGGCAGCCTCGCCGCGATGCATCCGGCGGACCTCGGCGCGCACGCGCTCGCAGCGCTGATACGCCGGACCGCTATCGACCCCGGCGCGGTCGACGACGTCATCTTCGGCTGCGTCGACACCATCGGGCCGCAGGCCGGCGATATCGCGCGCACCTGCTGGTTGGTCGCCGGACTGCCCGAGCATGTCCCGGGCACCACCATCGACAGGCAGTGCGGATCCTCGCAACAGGCCCTGCACTTTGCCGCGCAGGCGGTGATGAGCGGCACCCAGGATCTGGTGGTCGCTGGTGGCGTCCAGCAGATGAACCTCATTCCGATCTCGCAGGCCATGATCGCGGGGCAGGCGCTCGGCTTCCGTGATCCTTTCCGCGACTCCCCGGGCTGGCGGGCGCGCTATGGCGATGAGGAGATTTCGCAGTTCCGCTCGGCAGAGATGATCGCCGCGAAGTGGGGGCTGTCGCGACTCGACATGGAGCGCTTTGCCCTCGGCAGCAATGAGCGGGCGATTGCCGCAATCGACGCGGGAGTCTTCGATGCCGAGATCGCTGCAGTCGACGGGTTTGCGCGTGACGAGACGCCGCGCCGCGGCACCTCGCTCGAGAAGATGGCAATGTTGGAGCCGTTGCAGCCGGGGGGCCGTGTCACCGCTGCGGTGGCCAGCCAGATTGCCGACTGCTCGGCCGCGCTGCTGGTCGCCTCGGAGGCGGCGGTACGCGCCCATGCCCTCGTGCCTCGTGCGCGCATCGTCCACCTCGGCGTGCGGGCTGCCGATCCGGTGTGGATGCTGACCGCGCCTATCCCCGCTACCCGCCACGCGCTCGAGCGCAGTGGTCTGCGTCTTGAGGACATCGATCTATTCGAGATCAATGAGGCCTTCGCCTCGGTGGTGCTCGCCTGGCAACAGGAACTTGGCGTCGATCCGCAGCGGGTGAACGTCAACGGTGGGGCGATCGCACTCGGCCATCCACTTGGTGCTACCGGCGCGCGCTTGATGACGTCTCTGCTCGGCGAGTTGGAGCGGCGCAGCGGCCGCTACGGACTGCTCACGATGTGCGAGGGCGGGGGGCAGGCGAACGTCACCATCATCGAGAATCTCTCGGCCCGCAAGCCGGCCATGGAGGCAGCATGAGCGGCATTTGCGCGGGTCGTGTGGTCATCATCACCGGTGCCGGCCGCGGTCTCGGCCGCGCCTACGCAGTCGCCTTCGCGCGCGCCGGCGCGCGGGTGGTAGTCAACGATCTTGGCACTTCTCTCGCCGGAGAAGGTCGTGATCTCGCCACGGCCCAAGCGGTGGTCGACGAGATCCGCGCCGCAGGCGGCGAGGCGGTCGCCAACGCCGACGATGTGGCTGACTGGGAAGGGGCGGGCCGCCTCGTCAAGACGGCGCTCGATGCCTTCGGTGGCCTCGATGTGGTCGTGAACAACGCGGGCTTCGTGCGCGACCGCATGTTCGTCAGCCAGAGCCTTGAGGAGTGGGACGCCGTGATCCGCGTGCATCTTCGCGGACACTTCTGCGTATCCAGCCATGCGGTCGCACACTGGCGTGCGCAGCAGAAGGCGGGGCGCGCGGTCGACGCCCGCATTATCAACACGAGTTCCGGGGCCGGCCTGCAGGGCAGCTTCAGCCAGAGCGTGTATTCGGCCGCCAAGGGCGGTATCGCCAGTCTGACGCTCGTACAGGCCGCTGAGCTGCGCCGCTACGGCATCACCGCGAATGCCCTCGCGCCGGCTGCGCGCACGCGCATGACCGAACAGGCTTTCGCCGACAAGATGCGTACACCCGCGGCCGGCTTCGACCGTCAGGACCCCGCGAACGTGGCGCCGCTCGTGGTCTGGCTGGGGAGCGCGGAGTCGATCGCGGTCACCGGCATGGTGTTCGACGTCGAGGGTGGACGCATCACGATCGCCAACGGCTGGAGCGACGGCCCGACCGTCGACAAGGGCGCGCGCTGGGAGCCGACGGAACTCGGAGCGGTGATTGCCGGGCTGGTGGCTGCCCGCCCGCCGCAGAAAAAAGTCTGGGGAACCTGACCGATGCGGGAGCACTGAACATGCAGTTTGCGTTCACCGAAGAGCAGAACCTCATCCGGGAAACGGCTCGCGGCTTCCTTGCCGAGCGCGCAGGGTCGGCCCGGTTGCGTCGCGACTGCGCGCTTGATGAGGCCTACGACCCGGTACTTTGGCAGGCGATCGTCCGCGAGCTGGGCTGGGCGGGTATCGCTCTTCCGGAGAGTCTCGGCGGCAGCGGCCTCGGCATGGTGGAACTGGCGATCCTCCTCGAGGAGCAGGGTCGTTGCCTATACGGTGGGCCGTTTCTGGCATCCGCCGGCTTCGCGAGCGCGCTGCTGCTCGAGGCTCCGGCAGCCGAGGCGCGCGACTCGATCCTCGGCAAACTCGCTGCAGGCGAGCTCATCGCGGCGGCGGCAGTGACCGGCGATTCCGGGCTCGCTGGCGATGCCGCCGTGCGTGTCGAGCTACTCGACTCGGCCGCCGGCAGCGTGCTGCGCGGCCACGCCGCGTTTGTCCTCAACGGCCACGTCGCCGATGTGTTCGCAGTGGTCGCCCACGATCGTCGGGCCGGGCGCAGCGGGCTCGCACTCGTGACGGTGTCTGCGACAGCGAAAGGCCTGACGCGCAGGCGGCTCGATGCGATGGATCTGACGCGTCCCTATGCGCGGCTCGAATTCATCGATGTCTCTCCTGACGCCGTGCTCGCCGCGGGCGGCGCGCCCGCCGTGGAGCGCGGGCTGCAGGTTGCGCAGGTTGCGCTGGCTGCCGAGCAGCTGGGGTCGATGCAGGCCTTGCTCGAGATGACCACGGCGTATGCCGGACAGCGCGTACAGTTTGGTCGCGTCATTGGCAGCTTTCAGACCATCAAGCACCGTCTGGCCGACATGATGGTGGTCTGCGAGGCGGCACGCTCTGCGGTCTATTACGCCGCCTGCGTGGTCGACGAGTACCGTGCCGATCCCGAGAACGGCTTGCAGGAACTCGCCGAGGCGGCCGCGCTCGTCAAAGTGCAGTGCTCAGCGGGCTTCCATGACGTCGCTGGCAATGCCATCCAGTTGCACGGCGGCATCGGCTTCACTTGGGAGTACGATGCCCACCTCTTTTTCAAGCGCGCGCGCGCGAGCTCCAACCTGCTGGGCTCGCCCCAGCACCATCGGGAGCGGATCGCGCAACTGATCGGTCTCGATGTGCCCGCGGAGGCTCCATGAAGATCCGGTTTACCCCCGAGGAAGAGCGTTTCCGCAGCGAGTGCGCGGAGTGGCTCCATGCACAGATGGCGGGCCCCTTCGCCGACATCCGCGGCATCGTCAGCCAGACGTTTCGCGCCGAGAAACGCCTCGATTGGGAACGGGCGCTCGGCCGCGCACGCTGGAGCGTAATCGGCTGGCCCGAGCGCTATGGGGGGCGTGATGCGACACTGGCCCAGCAGGTGATCTTCGCCGAGGAGTACGCACGCAGCGGCGCGCCGGGTCGCGTGGGCCACCTCGGGACCGAGCTGGCCGGCCCCACCATCCTGCACTTCGGCAACGACTTGCAGAGGGAGCGTTTCCTGCTGCCGATCGCGCGTGGCGAGGAGTTCTGGTGTCAAGGTTACAGTGAACCGAACGCGGGCTCCGACCTGTCGAACGTGCGCACGCGGGCGCGACTGGAGCAGGGTCCCGACGGCGCGGAGTGGGTCATCGAGGGGCAGAAGATCTGGACTTCGCTCGCGCAGTTTGCCGACTGGTGTTTCGTGGTGTGCCGCACCGAGGAGGGCAGCAAAGGACCCGCCGGAATTTCCTACCTGCTGGTGCCGATGAAGCAGAAGGGAGTCACCGTCAAACCGATTCGTCAGATGACCGGCGACGCGGAGTTCAACGAGGTTTTCTTCGATGGTGCCCGAACACGCGCGGAGTACTGCGTGGGCAAGCCGGGCGAAGGCTGGAAGGTTGCGATGGGCACGCTGGCCTTCGAGCGTGGCGTGTCGACGCTCGCGCAGCAGATGACCTTCCGCAACGAACTCGAGATGCTCGTCGACGCGGCACGCGCGAACGGTGCGGCCCGTGATCCGGTGATCAGGCAACGGATCGCCGAGGCCTGGGTGGGACTGCGGATCATGCGCTACAGCGCGCTGCGCATGCTCTCGCGGGCGACCAGCGGTTCGCTCGGTCCGGAGGCCATGACCTACAAGCTGCATTGGGCCACCTGGCGCAAGAAGCTCGGCGAGCTGGCGATGGACGTCGTGGGTCCCGCGGGTGAGTTGTGCACGGGCGAGGGATACGAACTCGCCGACCTGCCATACCTCTACCTTTTCTCGAGAGCCGACACCATCTACGGCGGCACCAACCAGATCCAGCGCAACATCATCGCTGAACGTGCACTCGGGCTGCCGAAGGAGCCGCGCGGTGACCGCTGAAAATCCGACTGCTGCCGGTGTCAACAAGGCGCCCGCGGCGCCCGCTTATCCTGCGGGCCGCAATTTGCTGGCAGGACAGAGCGTGCTCGTGACTGCAGCCGCCGGGACGGGCATCGGTTTCGCAGCCGCAAAGCGCTGTCTCGAGGAGGGCGCGAGCGTAGTGGTGAGCGACATGCACCCGCGGCGGCTCGGAGAGGCCGCCGAGCGTCTGCGGGAGATCGCGCCGCATCGCGTCCATGCGCTGCCCTGCGACGTGACGCGCCAGCAGGACGTCGATGCGCTCGTCGCTGACGCCATGGAGCTCCTCGGGCGCATCGATGTGCTGATCAACAACGCAGGCCTTGGCGGAACTGCGAGCGTCATCGACATGACTGACGCCGAGTGGGCGCGCGTGCTCGACGTGTCGCTTACGAGCGTGATGCGCATGACGCGGGCCATCCTGCCGCACATGCAGGCACGTGGCCGCGGAGCGATCGTCAACAACGCTTCGGTGCTCGGCTGGCGTGCCCAGGCAGGGCAGTCCCACTACGCTGCCGCCAAGGCCGGCGTGATGGCGTTCACGCGTTGCGCGGCGATCGAAGCTGCCCCCTTCGGCGTGCGCATCAACGCTGTGGCGCCATCGATCGCGATGCACGCATTCCTGGCGAAAACCACCACGCCCGAGTTGCTCGCCGACCTCGCGCGGCGCGAGGCTTTCGGGCGTCCGGCAGAGGTCTGGGAAGTTGCCAACGTCATGGTGTTCCTCGCTTCCGACCTTGCGAGCTACCTGACGGGCGAAATTCTCTCTGTGTCCAGCCAGCATCCGTGACGGGGTCGATTCACCCCGAGGAACGTTCATCATGAGCCAAGTGTTCACCAGTATCGAGCAACTGCAGGGCGCCGCCGGCAGCGCGCTTGGACCCACCGGGTGGGTCACTATCGAGCAGGGCCGTGTCGATGCCTTCGCGGAAGCCACCGGCGATCATCAGTGGATTCACGTCGATGTCGAGCGTGCCCGACAGGGTCCGTTCGGCGGGACCATCGCCCATGGCTATCTCACGCTCTCGCTCTGCAGCCTTTTCCTGCCGGAGCTGATGCGCGTGGAGATGGCCGGAATGGGCATCAACTACGGCCTCGACCGAGTGCGTTTTCCTGCTCCGGTCCGCGTTGGTAGCCGGCTGCGGGCCCGCGGCGAGATCGTCTCTGTAGGCACGGTCCCCGGGGGCGTGCAGGTGGTGGTTAGGGTGACGATCGAAGTCGAGGGAAGCGACCGTCCCGCCTGCGTGGCTGATACCATCAGCAGGTTCATGGTTGCCGGTGAGGAGGCTAGGCACTGATGCCCAAGGCGAGCGCACAGCTCGAGCGTCTGGAGCTCGACGAAACCGACCAGAAGATCATCGCGTTGCTGCGCAAGGATGGCCGCGCCACCAATCAGGAGGTCGCGAGACGTCTGGGCATGGCCGCGGCGACTGTCAGTGCGCGCATCCGTCGGCTCGAGAACGCCAAGGCGATGAAAGTCGTCGCAGTCACCGACTTCGCCGCCATCGGCTACAAGGTGCTGCTTGCCGTCGGTGTGCAGGTGCAGGGCCGGCCGGCCGAGCTGGTCGCGCAGGAGCTCGCGCGCCTGCCCGAGGTGTTCAGCGTGCACGTCGTCACAGGTGCCCGCGACATCGAGACCTTGGTCGCTTTGCACGACTTCGACGAACTGCATTCGCTGCTGCTGCGCGACATCGCGAAGATCAAGGGCATCCGCAGCATCGAGTGCGGCATCGCGGCCGAGGTCGTGAAGTACAACTTCGAAGTGGCACCAATATCGTGACCGAACACGTCGTCGACGAACTCGATCGCAAGATCATCGACAAGCTCACCAGCGATGCGCGGGCCAGCAATCGTCTGCTCGCACAATCGCTCGGGGTCACCGAGGGAACCGTGCGCGGCCGCATCAAGCGCCTGGAAGCGGCGAACCTCATCCGCTTCACTGCGGTCACCAACGTGGCGTCGGTCGGTGCGCCCAAGGTGGTGCTGATCGGCATACAGGCGCAGCTCAGCGAGGTGAAGAGCCTCTGCAACAAGATCGCCGCGATGCGCGAGATCGGCTGCGTGATCGCGATGGCCGGGCGCTATGACATCCTCTGTATCGGACTCTTCACTTCGCTCGAGGATGTGGTGTCGATCGCCAACAACCGCATCCTTGCGCTGCCCGGAGTCCGCCACGTCGAGACTTCGATCGCGGTGTCCACCCTCAAGTACGACCACCGCGTCGCCAAGATCATCGACCGCAAACGCGAGGGCTGAGCGCGGTGACGCGGGGCGAAGCCGGTGACTTCGACTTCGTGATCGTCGGCGCGGGCTCGGCCGGCTGCGTGCTGGCCAACCGCTTGAGCGAAGACGGCGGTCATCGTGTGGCACTGCTCGAGGCGGGTGGCGAAGATCGAAGTTTCCTCGTTCGCATGCCGATAGGCTACGGCAAGGTCGCCTTTGAGCCAGGCTACAGTTGGCACTACTTCTCGGCTCCGGAGCCCGGCCTCGGCGGTCGCCGGGTGCTGCTGCCGCGCGGCAAGGGGCTCGGCGGCTCGTCCAACATCAATGGTCTGATCTACATCCGCGGCCAGGCGGCGGACTTCGATGATTGGGCGGCGCAGGGCGCGAGGGGTTGGGCCTGGGCTGACGTGCTGCCCTGGTTCCTGCACTCGGAGCGCAGCCGGCAACGCGACGGGGCATGGCATTCGCACGAAGGCCTGATGAGGGTGCAGCGGGCGAGCGAGCGCGATGCGACCAACGACGCGATCCTCGCCGCGTTCGCCGCTACCGGCACACCACCGACCGACGATTTCAACGACGGCAGTCAGTGGGGCTGCGGTTACTACGACTCCATCATCGATGGCGGCGAGCGCTGGTCGGCCGCCCGCGCCTTCCTGCACCCCGCGCGCTCGCGGCGGAACCTTCGGGTATTCACCGGCGCGCTGGCGTCTCGAGTCCTCTTCGAGGGTCTTCGTGCCACCGGAGTGGAATGCATGGTTGCTGGCAGGAAGGAAGTTTTCCGGGCACGCAGCGCGGTGGTGCTCTGCGCCGGGGCCTACCAGACCCCTCAGCTGCTGCAGCTGTCTGGCATCGGCGATCCGGTGCTGCTCGCGGCCCATGGCATCGACGTGGTCATGGCGAATCCGGCCGTGGGACAGAATCTCCAGGATCACTACGTCGTGCCGATGGGTTTCCGCGTACGCGAGGGCGTGTTCAGCTACAACCGCGAACTCGCCGGCTGGGGTCTCCTGCGCAACTTCATCCGCTATCTCGGTCGGCGCGATGGCCCGTTGACGATCCCCGCAGCGCAGAGCGGCGCCTTCGTGCGCAGCGAAGCGCTCGTAGAGCGCCCGGATCTGCAGTACCACTGCCTGCCCGTGACCGGCGATCTCGAGGCCGCTGCAGGCGGCGGCAAGGGCAAGCTGAGTCCGCAACCCGGGTTCACGATTGCGCCCTGCGTGCTGCGGCCGACCTCGCGCGGCAGTGTTCGCATCGCCGCGGATGATCCCTCGGTGCCGCCGGAGATCGTGCACAACTACCTGCTCGATGAGCGCGATCGGCGGCTCACGCTGCGCGGCATGCGTCTCGCCCGCGACGTCGCTGCCGCGATGCCGCTTCGCGATCTCGTGGAGATCGAGGCCGATCCCGGTCCTGCCGCTGTCGACGACGGCGAGTTGCTCGACTTCGCCCGTCGGTTCGGGTCAACGGGCTACCACCCTGTGGGTACCTGCCGCATGGGTAGCGGTCCCGGCGCGGTCGTCGATCCGCGGCTGCGGGTGCAGGGTATCGAGGGCCTGCGGGTGGCCGATGCGTCGGTCATGCCGGCCCTTATCTCGGGCAATACCCATGCCACCTGCGTGATGATCGGCGAGCGAGCCGCGGATTTCCTGCTGCGGGCGTCGGCCGCGTAGCGTGGAGCGGCCCTGGCGCCGGGACGGATTGCCGCCGCGCACCACCAAAAAAAAGCCCGGTCGTCGCCGACCGGGCTGCCGAGAGGTAGCGCTGGGGCCCCGGCAGGGACCGCAGCACCGGTTTGTTCTCAGTCGTTGTCGAACAGCACCGCTACGTCGATGCCGTAGGTGCGCGGCTCGCCGTACTGCGCGAGGTTCAAGCCGAGTGACGCGCCGTAGTTGAACGAGAACTCGCGGTAGTCGGCGTCGGTGAGGTTGCGACCCCAGGCGCTGACTCGCAGCTTGGAGCCGCCCATCTCGATGTCGCTCAGGCTGAGCCGGGCATTGACGAGTGTGCGCGAGTTGTTGGGTAACTGCGCGAAGATCACGGGTCCTGCCGCATACGAGTCCGACGACATCGCCTGCGCGAAGGTCTCCGACTGGTAGTTGGCGTTCAGATTCAGCGACAGCCGACCCAGGGAGGTACGCGCGATGATCCAGTCGATGTTGGCCGTCAACTGGTTGTCGGGTGCAAGCCCGCGCTTGGCGAAGTCGACGGTGTTCGGGATCGTGGTCGTCGCGTTGCGCGCGAGCGGGAACTCGTCGAACGTTCCGCGTACACCTGACCAGGAGAATGCCGCGGTGACGCTGTCGATCGGCCGCACGGTGACCTCGATTTCGCCGCCCCAGCGCTTGGCGCGGCCCGCATTCTGGATGCGGCTCACCACGCTGCCGTTGGGACGGACGAAGAGCGAGGAGACGTGCATGTCCCGATAGTCGTAGCGGAAGACGCCGGCATTGATGCGCAGGCGCGGGTTGATGTCCGCCTTGATGCCAGCCTCGATGTTCTTCATCTTCTCGGGCTGCAGCAGGTCGCCGGTGTTGTTCACCGTGTCGTAGAAGTCACCGTTGTAGGTGCCGCTCTTGTAGCCGGTCGAGTAGGTCAGATAGCTGTAGACGTCGTCGTTGACGTCATAGCCGAGCGTCAGCTTGCCGCTGGTGTTGCTGAAGTCCTTGCTGAACTCCTTGCCGAAGATCCCGGCAACGGGCGCCTGGCTCTCGGCAAGCTCGTCGGAAACATAGCCCCGCGATAGCGGCTGGCCGGCGAAGAAGAAGCCGAAGAATCCGGCCGGGTTCGCGCTGCTGCGCCACAGGTAGGTGACGTCCTTGGTCTCCTTGGTGTGACGCAGTCCTGCCGTTACCGCGAACGGGCTCTCCGCGCTCGCCCGCCATGTCGTCTGGCCATAGACCGCCGTCGATTCGGTGGCATTGTCATGCGATGTGGTATCGGAGGCGGAGATGGGGAAGAGCGCCCAGCGATTGTTGCGGAACTCGCCTTCGTCCTTGTAGTAGAAGACGCCCGCCGCATAGTCGAGATTGCCCGCCTTGCCGACCATCGACAGTTCTTGCTGGAGGGAGTCGAAGTTGGTCAGCGCGTAGTTGGTGAACGAAGGGGCCCGTCCGAGCGCGTTGATCGCGTCGACGATACCCTGACCCACCGAAAACTCGACCGCAGCCGGTATCGCCGGCGACACCGCGTTGAAGAACAGGCCGCCGATGGTCGAGAGCACCACGTCGTGAACCACGCCGGTGGTCAGGCCGTTGCCGAGCGGACGGATCGTGCCGTCCACCCCATCGAGGTCGCCGCGATTGAGATTGGTGACTTTCCGGTAGCCGGTGATCGACTTGAATTCGACGTCGCCCAGCACGCCGGCGTTTTGCGGGCGCCACGACAAAGTGAGACCGTGTGCGTCGACGTCGTTGCTGGACTGCAGCGGGATGTCTCCCGACACGTTGTCCGGCCGCCCTACGCCGGCTGCGAAGATCCGGTCCTCCCATGCGCGGTAGTCGGTGATCCATTGACTGAGCTGGCGGACCTGCGGCGTCGCCGCCGCGGGTCCGAGGAAGGCCAGGTTGGTTTGCAGGCCGGCGAGGGTCGCCGAGCGGCTACGGCTCGTCAGCGCCACGTTGGTCGGGAATCCGGGGGTCGCGGCTACCGCGGCCGCCGTCGGCGTGAGGCCGAAGGGCTTCAGCGCCTGCGAGAACTCGGAGAGTTCCGAGTGCGTGAAGTTGTAGGCTGCGGTGAAGTTCTCCGACGGGGTGAACTCGAGTGCGACGCGCCAGCCCTCGCGGTCGAGGTTCTCGTTGCCCTTGAGCGCAGGGTTGGTATTGCCGTAGAGCGGATCACGCTCCCTCTTGAAGTACGTGAAGGAACTCGCGAGCAGGCCGCCGCTCGGCAGGTCCACGGACAGGCGATAGTCACGCAGACCGTAATTGCCCGTACCGACCCGCGCATCGAGGCGGAAGTCGCCACTCGGCCTGCGCGATACGAAGTTGACGGCGCCACCGGTGGTGTTGCGCCCGTAGAGCGTGCCCTGCGGGCCGCGCAGCACCTCGATGCGCTCGAGATCGACCACATCGAGGCCGACACCGAATCCCTTGGCGATGTAGACGCCGTCGACGTAGAGAGCGCTAGCAGGGTCGTTGGAGACACTATTGGCGTTACCCGAGGGTACGCCGCGGATGTTCAGCGAGAGGTTGCCGCGGGAGGAGGGCGGCTCGAAGCCTTGCAGGTTGGGTACGACGCCGAAGAGATTTTTGTTGTTGGCGATGCCAAGTTCGGTGATGGCGTTTGCGGAGATCGCGGTGATCGCGATCGGTGTGGTCTGCAGATTTTCCGCGCGCTTCTGCGCCGTAACGACGATCTCCTCGAGACCGCCCTGATCGGCATCCTGCGCGCCGGACCAGCCGGCGGCGGTGGCGGCGATCAGGCCGGCGACGACCGAAGAAAGAGAGTGCTTCGACTTCATGGTCCCCTGTCCTCCAGTAAACAAGTGTTCTTTCGCGACACTGCAACTGGTCACCCGCCTTGCGGGCAGGCGACCCCCGTTCAGCCTATGCTTTCAATATGCGTAATCCATGTCAATAAAAATTACGCAAAGCAACGTCGTGAGGCCATTAGGGCTGCTAGAATCGCAGCCAAGTGGTACTTTCGCCACGAATCGTCCCGATGCCGAAGGGGGTGGAGGCGACGTGGTCGAGCGCATGAATGGCACGGCTGAGGCGAGGCCCGGCAGCTACGCGTGGTACGTGGCCGGGATGCTGTTCCTGATCTATCTCGTCAACTACATCGACCGCTCCATCCTCAACGTCCTCTCGCAACTGGTGAAGGACGATCTCGGTGCATCGGACACCGTGATGGGCTTCCTTGTCGGCCCGGCTTTCGCGGTGTTTTACGCACTCGCCGGCATTCCGATCGCCCGCTACGCCGATCGCGCCAACCGCATCCGCATCATCGTCGTCGGCTGCATCGTCTGGAGCGGCTTCACGGTAGCCACCGCCTACGCGCAAACTTGGCAGCAGCTCGCGCTGTTCCGCATCGGCGTCGGCATCGGCGAGGCCGCGTTCCTCGCGCCGGCCTATTCCATCCTCGCCGACTACTTCCCGGTACGTTATCGGGCGCGGGCGCTGTCGCTTCTCGGTCTGGCCGTCTACTTCGGTCAGGTCACCGGAATGGTTACCGGGGCCATGCTCGGTGCTTCGCTCGGTTGGCGCGATGTGTTCATCTATGCCGGTTTGCCAGGCTTTGCGGTGGCGCTCATCGCGTTCCTTACGGTGCGTGAGCCCGTGCGCGGGGCAATGGAGGACTCCGCCAAGGCGCGGGGTGACGAGCGAATCGCGCTCGGCGCCGCACTGCGCACGCTCTGGGGCTATCGCAGTTTCCGCAACCTGTGCTTCGGAACCGCGCTGGGGGTGTTCGGTGGCCAGGCCTTCGCCGGCTGGTCTGCGCCCTTCCTGATGCGCTCCCACGGCGTCGACCTCGCTGCCATCGGCACCGTGTTCGCACCGCCGTATCTGCTGTCGGCGCTCGCCGGCACCCTGATCGCCGGATTCGTCGCCGACCGTCTCGTGCGGCGGGATCTGAATGCGCCGGTCCGCGCCTCGAGCTACGCGCTCGCCTTTGCAACGGCCTGCCTCTGTCTCGCCTGCTGGGTCCCCTCGTTCGGTCTTGTCGTGCTGCTCACCATCCCGATGGGTCTCGTCGGTGGCGGCTGGGTGCTGCCGATGCAGTCGAGCACGCAGAACGCGCTGCCGCCGGACCTGCGAGCCACCGGCACAGCGGTGTTCTGGTTCGTGGTGAATCTGTTCGGGATCGCCGCGGGTCCGTGGTTCGCCGGGATCCTCTCCGACCTGTTCGCAGCGCGCTTCGGCAGCGAATCGCTGCGGTACGCGCTGCTCGCGGCAATCAGCGTGAGTTTCATCGGTGCGGTGATCATCCACCGCGCGGCGCGTAGCCTGCATGCGGAAGCGGCAGCCATGGGGATACGGCATCGGGAGGGCTGATGTGATGGACACGGCGGCACCGAGTTTCAATTTCGCCGACCTTCTGGCCCTCGTGGCGGGCGAAGTACCCACCCGGACCGCGCTGGTATGTGGCGGGGAGCGGCTGTCCTACGCCGATCTCGCGGCGCGGGTCGAGCGGCTTGCCGCCGCGCTCGAGGACCGCGGTTTGCGACCCGGCGATACGGTCGCGCTGCACTCCGGTAACCGCCCCGAGTACCTCATCGGTTTCTTTGCCGCTTGCCGGCTCGGGGCGCTGCCGTTCAACGTCAATTACCGCTACCTCGATTCCGAGCTCGAGTACCTCTACGGCAACGCCCGCGCTGCCGCTGCGCTGGTCGAAGCGGAGTTCCTGCCGCGGGTGGCTGCCCTGCGCGCCCGGCCGGCCATCCTGCTCGGCATGGAAGGCCGTGAGGGGGGCGGCGAGGACGCGGACACCGTCGGTGCCGCCATTGCCGCCGGCGCCACGCTGCCGCGCGCTGCGCGCACCCCGCGCAGCGACGACCAACTCATCATCTACACCGGCGGCACTACGGGAATGCCGAAGGGTGTGGTCTGGACTCACCACGACATGCTGATGGCTTCGCTGGGCGGCGGCGGTTTCTTCTCACGCAAGGGGCCGATTGGCGCGCCGGAGGACATCATCGAACGGGTGCGCGAGTCGCCACTCCTCGTGACCTTTCCCGTCGCCCCGCTGATGCACGGTGCTGCCCTATGGGCTGCGCTCTCGTCGCTATTCGCGGGACACACGCTGGTGTTGCAGGCCGAACGCGGCTTCGACGCCGAGAAGGTGCTGGAGCTGTGCGCGCGCGAGCGGGTGAATATCCTCGTCATCGTCGGTGATGGCATGGGCAGACCGCTGGCCGACGCGCTCGTCGCACATCCCGGCCGCTGGACGCTGGAATCCCTGGTGCACGTCGGCTCAGGCGGCGCGGTGTTCTCCAAGGCCGTGCAAGCCGCGCTGCGCAGCTCGCTGCCGCGGCTGATGACTACGAGCTCGCTCGGCACCACCGAGTCGGGGACGCTCGGTGCCGGCGTCGCCGATGGCGAGGGCCTGATGCGCTTCCCGCCGCGTGCCGACATCCACGTGGTATGTGACGGTCAGCGACTGGCGGCTCCCGGCGAGAGCGGTATTCTCGCGCGCAGCGGGGCGCTCCCCGTTGGCTACTTCGGTGATCCCGAGCGCACCGCGCGCACCTTCGTGCGGATAGGCGGGACCCGCATGTCGCTGACAGGCGACTTCGCGCGTCTGGAGGCGGACGGCTCGGTCACGGTACTGGGCCGCGGATCCACCTGCATCAACACCGGCGGCGAGAAGGTCTTCCCGGAGGAGGTGGAGCAGGCGCTGAAGGCGCATCCCGCAGTGCTCGATGCTCTGGTCGTCGGTCTGCCGGATCCCCGCTGGGGGGAACGCGTGGTTGCGGTGGCCGCACTGCGCCAAGGCCACTCGGTCACTGCTGAGAGTTTGCGCGAGCATTGCCGCCCGCTGATCGCCGGCTACAAGCTGCCGCGCGCCGTTGCCTTCACCGCCGCGATCCAGCGCACCAACACCGGCAAGCCCGACTACTCTTGGGCAAAGGACACGGCGCTCGCCGCCGGACTCTGAGCGTCTCGCGGTTCAGGACACGCGGTCGAGCGGCCAACCGGGCGTTCCGGGCACCACATGCACGCCCTCGATGGGCGCAATGATTCGGCGGGCCTCGCTGCGCGGGTGGTAGAACTGCTTGTACCAGATGCGCGCCTTGTGGAAAGGGCCGTCCGCCGGCAGTTGCATGATGCTGAGCGCCGGACGCTTGTTTCCCCAAACCTCGAAATCCTGCAGGAACGCAAGCCGGCTCGACTCGTTGAAGCCGCGGGCAGCCTCGAGATCGGCGTCTGTCGGTACCGCATTCGCCGCCTTGACGAGCAAACCGTGCCAGACCTCGATGACGCCGTCATCGACGGGCGTATGCGTGATCATCAGCACGGTCTCGAACAGGCCGGTGAGATGCGAGACGAGGATGCCGGGGCCGTGGTACACGGTGTCCGTGTAGAGCTTGTCGCCGGGACCGGCCACCAGAGTGCGATGCCCGCCCGCCTGCCGCTGGATGGCCTTGTGCCCGCGGAATTCGTTCTCGAAGAATTCGACGGTGGAGCCGTGGATAGGCCCGAGGTGGGGCAGGTCGGCGATGTTGTCGATCACCTCCTGCGGATGGCTGGCCATCACCCCCAGCTTGTCGATGTTCCACGGCACCCAGTGCGGCTGGCCGTACTCGCTGAGCGGTGGCAGATCGAAGTCCGGTTCGCCGCCCTCCGGATCGTGCCAGACGAACACCGCTCCGGCGTGCTCGCGTACCGGCCAGCTCTTCACCTGCGCGGCCTTGGGGATCGCGCCGTCGTAGTAGGGGATGTGATTGCAGCGACCGTCCGGACCGAAACGCCAGGCGTGGTACGGGCAGCGGATGTTGTCGCCCTCGACGTGACCGTCACGGGCGGTGTAGCTGGTGCGGTTCTTCGCGAGGTGAGTGCCCATGTGTGGGCAGTAGGCGTCCAGCAGGATCACCCTGCCGCTCTGCTTGCCACGGTACAGCGCGAAGTCGCGCCCGAAGTAACGCACACCCTGGGGCTGGTCGGTCACCTCGCTCGAGATGCCGACCATGAACCAGCCGCGCGGAAAGGTGTGCGGCCCGATGTTGTACTCGGCCGTCGTCGCCATGGCGTCAGACGAAGAAGTCTTGCGGTTGCTCTCCCATGTACATGCCGCCGAGTGTCGAACCGATCAGGTTCGGATCGTTGGCGACATGCGCTCGTGCCGCGTTGGCATCGAGCCAGTAGCGGATGATCGGGCTGTCCGTGTAGATGGCCCGTCCGCCCAGCAGGGGCATAAGTTCGTCGATCAGATCGGCACAGCGTCGGCCGATCTGCGAGGACTGGTAGCGATAGCGCACGCGCTGCTCAAGAGTGAGTTCGCCGCCGGCGCGCATCGCCGCCATCATCTCGTCGAAGTTGCGATACAGGAGCGTCTTCATCTCGTCGATGGCAGACTGCGTGCGGGCCGCGGCGAGAATGGCCGTCATGTCCTGCTTGGTGGCTTTGCCGGTGTTCGTAGACACCCGCTTCTTGCCGATGTCCGTGAACGCGTTGAGCGCGCCCTGCGTAGCGCCGATGCAGGCTGTGGACACCGAGCGCACGAATACCTGAGCCCAGGGCAGCTTGTACAGCGGGCCCGTGTTGACGGCCTGTCCGGGGTTCTTGCACATGAAGCCGTCGATGGCCTTGTGCGTGCGGTAGTCTGGCACGAAGGCGTTCTCGACCACGATATCCTGGCTGCCCGTGGCCTGCAGGCCGAAGGTGTGCCAGTTGTCGAGGATCTTGTAGTCCTTGCGCGGCACAAGGAAGGTGCGCATCTCGGGCGGACCGTCCTTGCTGAAGATCAGCGAGCCGAGCAGCACCCAGTCGCAGTATTCGCAACCACTGGAGAAACCCCAGCGGCCCGACAAGCGGAAGCCGCCTTCGACCACCTCGACCTTGCCGACCGGCTGATAGGAGGAGCTGACCAGTGTGTCCGGGTCGCTGCCCCAAACTTCGCCCTGGGCACGATCATCGAAGAGGGCGATCTGGTAGGGGTGGCAGCCCACAACGCCAAGCACCCACGCAGTGGACATGCAGGCTTCGGCGAGAGTCATCTGCACGTCGAAGAACACCTGCGGGTCCATCTCGTAGCCACCGTAGCGGCGCGGCTGCAGGATACGAAAGAAGCCTGCGGCTACCATTTCGCGTACGGTTTCGGCGGGCAGCTTGCGGGCGGCGTAAGCCTCAGCCTGACGAGTCCGCAGGGCGGGGAGCATCGCGCGGGCTCGGCGTACGAGTTCCTCGCGGGAAGGGATCTGGTCTTCGAGGACGTGGGCGGCGGCAGTAGCCATGGATTTCCCCTCTGATAAATGGACCCGACTGAAAGGACCCGGCAGGCTTTTGACCCGACCTGAATCCTAACTTGCGGGGGTCGGCCGGCGCAAGCAAGATTCGCAAAAACAGGCACTATATTTTACGCATTTGCATAGTCAGACGACCGGAAAGCGCAGTCCCCGTCGTTATCGAGGGTTGGTATCTACGAAACGGGTTTGCCGAGCGGGGGGTAAAGGCTCTATCGTTCCAGGGTGTCCGGCAGCGAGCGGGGGAGACCGATGAACACCAGCGACAGCGCGGCGGGGGCCACCGCCGGGGGCGGACCGCCGAGGGCACACCTGCGACGGCTGCCGAGCGGCCACGAGTTGCACTACCACGACACCGGGCAGCCCACGGATCCGACAGTGGTCTTTTCAACGGTGGGTCTGCTGCAGGGCAGCGGCCCGGGAGCGAACGGCTGGAGCAACTTCCGGCACAACGTGGAGCCGCTGCGGGCTGCCGGGCATCGGGTGATCGTTCCGGACCTGATCGGCTTCGGCTACTCCTCCAAACCCACGGGAATCGACTACACGCTCGAACTCTTCGTGTCGACGACCCTCGAGCTTCTCGATGCACTCGATATTCGCGAGTGCACCTTGGTGGGCAATTCTTTGGGTGGCGCGGTGTCGATAGGCATTTGCCTCGCGCGTCCGGGCTTCGTCCGCAAGCTGGTGGTCATGGGCTGCGGC
>JBILMF010000230.1:0-2628 GCA_044375655.1 Steroidobacteraceae bacterium
CGCTGGCCTGCAGGTCACCTTCTGAATGGGCCTTTACGCACGGCGGCCGGTCAGTCGACGGGTTCGCACAGTTGGTCATCGCGGGGATCGCCCTCGCCTGCGTCCTCGCTGCAGCACCCGCATCGGCAAAAACGCTGGTGGTGCATGCGGGACGGCTTATCGATGGTACGGGGGTCGCCACACGGGTGGATGTGTCGATCGTTATTGAGGGAGAGCGCATCCATCGCGTGGCGCCCGGATTCATTGCTGTCGAGGGTGCCGAGACCATCGATTTGCGGCGAGCGACCGTGCTGCCCGGGCTGATCGAGTCCCATGATCATCTGTCCTCGACGGGGGATCGGCGGACCTTGAACCGCTTCCTGCTCGATGAGGGCGACGCCGTGATCAGCGCGGTCCTCAATGTTCGTCGCCAGATCGAACTCGGATTCACCTCGGTCCGGGATCTCGGCTCCGGACCGTACACGGCACCGGCAATCTCGCGGGCGATTGAGTCCGGCAGGATAGTGGGTCCAAGGCTCTGGTCGTCGATGGAGCCTCTGGGGCCCACCGGGGGCCACTCGGACCCGGCGAATGGCACCCGACCGGACATCGAGTTCGTTAACCGCGGCAACTACGTCGCTGATGGTGCGGCGGGCATCCTGAGGGCGGTACGGCTTCGGCACTCGCGCGGGGCGAAACTGATCAAGTTGTTCGTTTCGGGGGGCGTCGCCTCGATTGGCGACAACCCGACCCTGATGCTGATGAACGAAGAGGAGATTCGCACTGCGGTCGCGGAGGCGCACGCGCTTGGCATGAAGGTTGCGGCGCATGCACACGGAAAGTCGTCCATCGACACGGCGGTGCGTGCAGGTGCAGACTCGATCGAGCACGGCACGTTCGCGGATCAGGAGTCGTACCGCCTCATGAAGGAGCACGGTACGTTTCTGGTGCCCACTCTGCTGGTTGGCGATGCCGTCTTGCGGCAAGCCCTGCGTGCTCCGGATTCCCTGCCGCCGACGGTCGCGGCCAAGGCAATTGCGACCATTCCGCAGATGTCGAGGAACCTGACCGCCGCCTACAAGGCGGGTGTAAAGATCGCCTTCGGCACCGACCAAGGCGCGACGTCTGACCGCAACAAGGCCGAGGAGTTCGTACTGCTCGTAGCGGCGGGGATGTCGCCACTGGACGCGGTGCTGTCGGCGACACGCGAGGCAGCGGAGCTCTTGGGTGCCTCGCAGGATGTCGGCTCGGTGCAGTCCGGCCGGTATGCGGATCTCATCGCCGTGGAGGGCGACCCCTTGTCGGACATTACGGAACTGCAGCGAGTCGCTTTCGTCATGAAAGGCGGGGAGATCCTCAAGCGGGACGGCAAGATGCTGCGCTAGGTGGCTGAGTGTCGCTTTTCGAAATCTTCGAACTCGGCGATCAGCCACTCGCGAAGCTTGGTGAGCGCATCGCTTGCGCGGGCATTCTTGCGGATGTAAAGGTTGTAGCAGCCGAGGCGCGTCCGACTCTCCGTCAGTACCACCAGTTGACCGTCCCGAACTTCACCCGAGACCACGATTTCCGGCGCGAGCGCTACTCCCTGCCCATTTTGCGCGGCGTCAAGGACGCTGTTGAGGTACCAGAGGCGCGGACCTTTGAGGGGCGTGGTGTGCGAGATGCCGTTGGCTTCGAACCACTGACGCCAGTAATCGGCCGACACCTCATGCAGCAGCGGGACCCGCATCAGATCGCGGGGCTGCTTGATGCCCGGGTGGTCGTTGACAAAGGAGGGGCTCGCGACTGGCACTACCCTTGGCACCGTCAGTTCCGTCTGCAGCAGTCCGTCTACCTCGATGTGACCAAAGCCGATGAGCAAGTCGACCTCGTATTTTGTCAGGTCGGGGACATCGAGGGTGGGGCGGATGCTGATCTCGACGTCCGGAACGAGGGCGCGCAGCGCTCCGAGCCGCGGCACCAGCCACCGGGACGCGAGACCCGGCACGCACCAGATATTCAGGATGCGCGCGCGGTTGCTGGGGCGGATCCCATCGGTGGCCGCAGAGATACGATCGAGTGCACCGGAGACCGACCGAAAGTACCGTTGACCCTCTGGTGTAAGACTCGCCGTCCGACGTCCAGGCTCGAAGAGCTTTACCCCGAGCCAGGACTCAAGGTTGCGGATATGCCGGCTGACCACCGAGTGGCTCACCGACATTGCCTCCGCGGCTTGACGCATGCTGCCGTGCCGTGCGGCGGCTTCAAACGCGCGAAGAGCGACCAAAGGCGGCAGGCTGCGATCCATGGGAAAATCTGTGGTGACCGATGCCCGTCTTATGTTCCGGATTTCCGGCGGTTGCGCAACTGTGGCCGGCCGGTCGCGATATGAACCAAGCTGTTCCGCTGCGGCGCAGTTTGCTTGCCTCGCTGTTGGCGGCGGCGGTGACGAGTGCATGCACCCGGGCCCCGCGGCAGCCGGATGAGTTGATCGTCGGATCATCGCCCACAGGCGTGCCCTTCAGCTTTGTCGATCCTCGGACCAACGAGTTGACGGGTTCCATGATCGATGCGGCGTCTGCCGTAGTGGGTGCTCTGCAACTGCGTCCGCGCTTCGAGGCGGTGCCGTTTTCCGCGCTGATTCCCTCGCTCAGGGTGGGAAAGATCGAC
>JBILMF010000116.1:0-10135 GCA_044375655.1 Steroidobacteraceae bacterium
CTGCGTCACGTCAAAAAACATCCGGACATAGAGAATTCCCTGATGGCCATAGCGAGCGGGAACCACCCGATCCCATTTCGAACTCGGAAGTGAAAACGCTCTGCGCCGATGGTAGTTTCGCCTGTTGCGACGCTAGAGTAGGTCACCGTCAGGGTCCTCATCGAAGAAAACCCCGTGGGTCGCGAGACTCACGGGGTTTTTCTTTGCGCGGGCCGGCGGTCACCAGGCGATGCCGTAGTCCTCGCCGTGATTGCCGGACCCTCCCCAGAGGGTGCCATGCTCATGGTCGATCATGATGGCGTTGATCGGACCGGCAGTGCGCGGCTGAAACTCGAGCCGATAGCCCCGCCCAGCAAGCTCCTTGCGTACCCAGCGAGGCGTCTCGTCGTCGAGGAGCATGCGTCCGGGGCTGATGGCGTGGTCGCCGAACGAGTCCCGCAGCTGGAAGCTGTTCATGTTGGCGGCCTCGGTCGCCTCCTGAGGAGTCATGCCGAATTCGACGACATTGAGGAAGAACTGCAGCAGGTTCTGGTCCTGACTGTCACCGCCCTGCACCGCAAACGCCAGCCAGGGCTTGCCGTCGCGCACCGCGAGACTTGGCGTCAGCGTCACCCGTGGTTGCTTGCCGGGTTCGACCACGTTGAATGGGTTCTCGGCAGGATCGACAACGAACGACTGCATGCGCTGCGACAGTCCGATACCCGTTCGCCCGGCGATGACCGCGGGGATCCAGCCGCCGCTTGGGGTCACGGACACCAGCCACCCCTCGGCATCGGCCGCCATCACGGTGGTCGTTCCCCGCCAGAACGGACCTTCCGGATCATCGAGCGGGTAGGTGCGCTCCGCAGTATGGCGGACCGGGACCGGAGTCAGTGCACCACCGCGAGCAGCTGTGGGCGCAACCCCGGACGGCGAGAACGGGCGCTCGGTGGCGTTGCGCGCTGGAGCCGGTCCTTCGGTCGGGCTGCCAGCGGGCGCGGCGCGCTCGCGCAGCCACTGCAGGTAGGGATTGGTGGCGCGCTGGAAAGGGTACGGGTCGCCAGGCCCGGCGGCCGGGTCGTTGCGTTCGCCGATCGTTGAGGCTCGCTGCTTCGCATATTCCTTGGACAGTAGCCCCTCCACCGGCTCCCGCGGCGGGACGGCGGGATCACCGTAGTAAAAGTCGCGGTCGGCGAAAGCGAGGTTCATCGCCTGATACACGGTGTGCAGATAGCGCGCGGAGTTGTAGCCCATCGCCTTGAGATCAAAGTTCTCGAGTATGTTCAGCGCCTGCAGCATGCTCGGTCCCTGTGTCCAGGTATCGAGTTTGTAGACGTCGACTCCGCGGTACGTGATGCTGCGCGGCGCCTCGATCTTCACCTGCCAGCGCGCAAGATCCTCCCGCGTGATCAGGCCGCCCGCGTCCTGCACTGCCGTCGCGAACTCTTCGGCGATGTCGCCCCGGTAGAAACGGTCGTAGGCAGCCAGGATCGCCTGCCGCCGCGTAGCACCGCGGGCCAGCGCCTGTGCCTCGGCTTCGACCAGTCGTCGCAGCGTCGCCGCCAGTTCAGGCTGGCGGAAGATCTCGCCAGCGGCGGGGCCCTCGCGTCCGTCACGGGCATCCGCCTTGCCGAGGTAAGGCAGCATCACCCGGGCACTGTCGGGCCACTCCTTGAGCTTCGCCTTGTTGCGCTCGATCAGGTTGGCGGTCTGCGCTTCGATGGGATACCCATCGGCCAACTCGATGGCGGGAGCCAGTACCTCGGCCAGCGACAGGCGACCATACTCGGCCAGCATGACGAGGATGCCCCCGGGTGTACCCGGGGTGACGGCCGCCAGCGGCCCGTGCTCGGGCGGATACTTCATGCCCTTGGCCCTGAAGAACTCCGCCGTGGCACCGCTCGGTGCGACGCCGAGCGCGTTGATGGCGATGACCTTGCGCTCGCCCGGGTGCCATATCAGCGCCTGCGTCTCGCCGCCCCAGTGCAGGACATCCCACATGGTCGCGGTCGCCGCGATCATCGCGCAGGCCGCATCGACTGCATTGCCGCCCCGCTGAAAGATCCGCGAACCCGCGGTTGCCCCGAGCGGCTTGCCGGTTATCGCCATCCACTGACGGCCGTGCAGGGGTGGTTTCTCGGTACGCTCCTGCGGAATCGCCGGTGTCGCCGAGGCGAAGACGAGGGCCGCACAGGCAAGCGCTCGTGCAAGTTGCGCCGCTACCGACGGGCGGTGCGCGCGGGCGCGGTGGATTGCCGGAGTAGTCCGGTGCGGGGAACTGCAGGTTCGACGAGTGTCCATGGGCGTAGGATAATCCGGCGCGAGTCAAGGGTTGGGAGTCAATCGATGACGATCACGGCGCCCGTCATCATTGCCGGCGCAGGGCCGGTTGGTTGCACTGCCGCGCTCAAGCTGGCGCAGGCGGGCATACCGGTAACGCTGCTTGAGGGGCTCGCTGACCTTCCCGAAACCTTGCGTGCCTCGACCTTCCACCCGCCGTCCCTCGACATGCTGGACGAGTTGGGCATGGCGAAGCCACTGGAGGCGCAGGGACTCGTCTGCCGCAAGTACCAGTACCGCGACCGCCGCACCGGCGAAATCGCCGAGTTCGATCTCGGGCATCTGGCTGCGGACACGCGTCACCCCTACCGCCTGCAGGCCGAGCAGTGGAAGTACACCCGGCTGGTTTGGAACGAGTTGCTCGTCAGACACGCGGACGTCGCGGCATGTCACTTCGAGCATGCCGTCAAGGGTGTGCATCAGACCGCCGACGGCGTCGAGGTGCTCGTCTGGGAGCAGGGACGCGAGAAGACCCTGCGCGGCTCGTTCCTGATTGCCGCGGACGGTGCCGACAGCGCTGTGCGCAAAGCAGTGGCGATCGAGTTCGAGGGCTTCACTTGGCCGGAAAAGTTTCTGGTCGCCTCGACGCCGTTTCCACTCGAGACCAAATTCGAGCGTCTCGCGCTGGTCAACTACATCTCCGATCCGGACGAATGGCTGGTGCTGCTGCGCACGCCCGCGTTGTGGCGCGTGCTTATACCCACCGATCCCAAAGCCGAGGACGATGCCCTGTGGCTTTCAGACCGCTGGATCCAGGAGCGGCTGCACCACATGGCGCCACACCCTGCCGACTATGAGATCGTCCATCGCACGATCTACCGGGTGCACCAGCGCGTGGCGAAGATCTGGCGCCGGGGGCGCGTGCTGCTGGCTGGCGATGCCGCGCACATCAACAACCCACTAGGCGGCATGGGCATGAACGGCGGCATCCACGACGCCTGGAACCTTGCCGACAAGCTGATCGCCATCCATGGTGGCGCCGATGCAGGTCCGCTGCTCGACCTCTACGACAGGCAGCGTCGCGAGATCTATGTGCGTTTCGTGCAGGAGCACACCATCAACAACAAGCGTCTGCTCGAGTCACGCGACCCCGATGTTCAGAGGAAACGGCAGGCCGAGCTGATGCGTGCCGCCGCCGATCCGCAGTTGTCGCGACAGTTCCTGCTCAAGACCTCGATGATCCAGAGCCTGCGGGACGCGGCACTGATTCAATGACCCGAGAAGGCGACGAGGGTGTACACGGGCACGCCAAGAGCACGGATCTTCGCTGCACCCTCCAGCTCGGGCAGGTCGATGACGAAGCAGGCGGCGACGATCTCGGCGCCCAGGGAGCGTAGCAGCGAGATCGCTGCGGTTGCGGTGCCGCCGGTCGCGATCAGATCGTCCACGAGGATGACTTTCTCGCCGCGACCGATTGCATCGCGGTGGATCTCCATCTCGTCGCTGCCGTACTCGAGCGAGTAGCCGATGCGCACCGTATCGTGAGGGAGCTTGCCCTTCTTGCGGATCGGTACGAATCCGGCGCGTAACTGGTACGCCACCGCGCCGCCGAGAATGAACCCGCGCGCCTCGATGCCCGCGACCTTACCGATGCCAGTGCCTGCGTGGGGGGCGACGAGGGCATCAACGGCCTCGCGGAAGGCCGTGGCATTGCCGAGCAGCGTCGTGATGTCGCGGAACTGTATGCCCGGCTTGGGATGATCCGGGATCGTACGGATGGTGTCTTTCAGCACCGGTGAACCTTAACATGCAGCCCCATGAGAAGCGCATTCAAGACTTTCGCCCACGCAGCGGCCCTCCTCTGCACACTGCTGCCGGCAGTCAACGCCCCGGCACGTGCTGCCAGCGACCCTGGAGCCGTCGCTACGACTCCGCCGATCATCGGTCGTGAGCAGATCAACGCTACGCTGTGGATGCAGCGCGCGCTCGAGTACCGCATCGCTGCCGGACAGATCTATCGCCTCGCGACGGAGCGGCTTGCGGGCAGCATCGCCGCTCCGGGCAGTGCGGCACTTGAGCAGTGGTCGGCATCCGCGACCGCGCTCGCCGCGCTGCCGACGGCCATCGTCGTCGATCTCGACGAAACGGTGCTCGACAACTCCTTCTATCAGGCGCGCCAAATCCGCGCCGGTGCGGGTTATGACGAGGTCTCATGGCAGGCGTGGATGCAGGAGGGCACCGCCACCGCGGTGCCTGGAGCCGTCGAATTCCTGCAGGCGGCAGCGCGCGCCGGTCACAGGGTTTTCTATGTGACCAACAGGGAGTGCCGAGTGCTCCCGGGGTACGCCGACCCCTGTCCGGCGCGTGTGGCTACTCTGCGCAACCTGCGTGCGCTCGGTCTGCCCGATGCGGAGGGGGGCGACACGCTCATCCTGCGCAACCAGCGGCCCGAGTGGAGCAGCTCGGACAAGACGATACGCCGCTCATGGATCGCCTCGACACACCGCATCGTCGCGCTCGTCGGTGACGACTTGCGTGACTTCACCGACCGCGCGCAGTTCGAGGCGCGACGGTCTGAGCTGGAGCCGCTGTTCGGCAGCCGCTGGTTTCTGCTGCCGAACCCGATCTACGGTTCCTGGGAGCGGGCCATCGTCGAGGGAGCCTGCACGAAAGACATGTCGGCCGAGGACTGCGCGGCGGCGACGACTGCCCGACGTTACGCGCTGCTCGAGCCGGAGCCGCCGGCGCCCTGAAGTCACTCCGGGCAGCGCTGCCCGGGCGGGACGATATCCATCCACACCAGCCGGTGATCGGATGTGTTGCCGTCGTTGACGAACGCGAACTCCGTTTCATCCGCGCGCGGCCAGAATACCCCCGAGGCGCAAACCTCGAGGTCGCTGGAGGGCAGCAGGTAATCCACCCGCAGATTGCCCACCGAGTTGCCGCGATCAGAGAAGTCCGCGGTGTCGAACTGCGCGTCACCGCGCTGGCGCAGATTCGCTTCGCCCTGCAGCAGGACCGCTTCGGCCGCGCCCGCGCTGCGTGGGGCAAGGCTGCCCATGGCCGCTTCGCGGTGCACGCGCGGGTGGTGCAGCAACTGTTCGATCGCGCCCGGGGTGCTGCCGCCATCAGCCGGATCGGCGTTGAGATCGCCGGCAATCACGAAGGATGCGCCTAGCTCGAGTCCGCCTCGACGCCCGGCATCGTCGACGAGGTAGCTGCTGCGCGCGGGTTCGATGTAGTCGGCCCAGAGCCTGATCTCGTCGTGGTTGCGGCGCCCGTTGCGATCCTCCGGGCCGTCGAACGCGGGTGGCGTCGGATGGCTGACAAGGAAATGCAGCTGCCGCGCGGGTGCGGTGCCGTACGCTGGCAGCCTCACTGCGACATCCCAGTGACTCTTCGAGGACAGCGGCAGGAGGTCCAGCGCCTGCGGCGAGTACCATCCGGGCGGCAGCAATGCGCCCGGCATGTTCCGCCACAGGAAAGAGCGGAAAGTGCGCGACGCGGCGACGTCAATGGGCAGGTTCGACAGCACGAGCATGCCGTACTGTCCGGGGAAGCTGCCGAAGCCAAGCGCGTCCTGCGCGCCGCCGACGCGTCCGTCACGATTGAGGTCTAGCCCGCTCGGCACGCCGGTATTCGTCGGCGCGAGGTAGCGGTATGCAAACTGCAGCGGTTCGCCACCGCGCTGCGACTTCGCCAGATAGTTGCGCGCGAACAGGTCTACAGCGGGTGGATCGTGGTCGAATTCATTGAGCAGCAGCAGGTCTGGCCGGACCCGCTGCAGTACGGCGGCGATGCGCTGCGGTTGCGCCGATTCGGTGGATGCCAGCTCGCGGGCGAGCTGCCCCGCGGCCTCGCGGTACATGCTCGCGTTCCATGTCGCGATCCGCACCGTTCCCTCGGCACGCGGAGGCGGCAGGACCGCCGTGGGGGCGCCCGCATCGCTCACGGAGGCGAGCACACCGACGACCCCGCCGATGACCGCTGCGACAACCGGCAGGGAGCGTCGCGGGACGCTCCTGCCGTCGCGACTGCCCCCGCGCCGGTCGCCGGCCACCCGGAGAGCCCTGCTGTCAGAATCGGGTCTGCACGGACAGGCTTACGGTGCGCGGCGCGCCGAGCGCAAGGGTCGGACCCTGCGCCGCCGTGAAGCGGGTGCTGAGCGAGCCGTAGTACTCCTCGTCGAACAGGTTGAAGACGTTGAGCTGCACGCGCATAGACTTGACGCCCTCGAACTCGAAGTTGTAACCCGCATCGAGGCTGTAGACCGTGTAGCTGTCCACCTTGGCGTCATTGACGTCTGTGGTGAAGCGTTCGTCGACGAACCGGCCTTGCAGGCCGACATTGAAGTTCGCGAAGGGCTGCAGCACGACCCGCCCGTTGAAGGTCCACTCCGGAGTCTCGACCTGCTGCTTGCCCTTGGTGGCGACCACGGAGGCGGCGGTAGCGCCCGTCTGCACGTCGTTCTTCAGTTCAGAATCGTTGTACGACGCCGATCCGGTGATGACGATCCAGTCGTTCGCCTGCCAACCGACCTGCAAATCCACGCCGCGCAGATCGACATCGCCGACGTTGCGGTCGACGTTGATGCCGAGTTCCTGATCGAACGCTTCGACGATGCGATTCTTGAACTGCGACTGCCAGACCGCGACAGAGGCAAGCAGCCGGTCGGAGCGATAGCGCCAGCCGAGGTCGAAGGAGTCCGTCTGTTCCGGGTCCGGGTTCGCACGTCCGATGCTGCCGTCGGCGAGACGCCTTACCGTGTACAAACTGTCGGTGCGCGGCGCCGACAGACCACCTGCGTACGAGGCATAGACCGTCTGCGAGTCGGAGAGTGCGTAAGAGAAACCGACATTCGGCAGCACCTCCTCGAACTTCACTCTGGTTGCATACGGCGGGATGTACTGGTTCAGCGAGCTGCCAAAGAGCACGTTGCCGTTCGCCAGCACGGTCGTCGGTCGCTGCGTGGTGCAATGCACGTTGGAAGTCGAGTCCTGCGAGAAGCAGTACTGGTTGAGTTCACGCTCGAAGAACGGCGCACGCACGCCGACCGTCGCCGAGAGCTTCTCGTCGAGGAAGCTGCCGCGGTACTCCACCGAAATCTGGTTGAGCTTGGCGATGGAGAAGCGGTCGCGGCCGCGCAGGAAGCTGCCGTCGGCCGTGGCGACCTTGCGACCCTGTCTGCCCGCGAACACGCTTTCGGGATTGCCGTTGGCGTCGAGGTAGCCCCAGGCGCCCGTCTGCCGGTGCTTGCCGTAGTCCCAGGCGTAGGCGACTCGCAGGCGCTGCGTTTCGGAGAGATCCCAGATCAGCGATGCGTTGAGTCCGAAGCGCCGCGTATTGGTGTTGTTCGGGGTGTAGAAGCGCACGTTGTCGAGGATATCGCCGTCGCCATTCAGGTCGAAGCCGGCAACGGTGGCGCTGCCGACGACGCGGCGGTCAAAGCTTCCGGTACCCGTGGCAGTCGGCGTCTCGTTGAGCAGCGCGGTACCGCCGCCGTTGGCGAGCACGTACTGGAACGACGGGTCGATGGTGAGGCGCAGCGTGTCGCTGAGATTCCACAGCGAGTTGATGCGGATGTTCCCGGTATCCGACGGATTGATGCGCAGGTTGTAGTAGTTGGTGCAGGCTGCCGGATTGAGCGGGTTTTCGTTGCCGCCGGTGAGCCCGGCGATGGTGGAGTTCTCGTCCTGGCGCGAACCGTTCACTCCCGGGACCCGCGTGCAGGTCGCGAGGTTGTCGAAGCCGCGACCGTTGGCCAGCCACTGCGCCTCGGTGGCGTTGCGGTAGAAGTTGTTGCGATTGCGGTTGAAGTGGGCGGCCACGGCGAAGAAGTTGCCACCCTCCAGTTGCTGGAACATCCGCGCGTTGAACTGCCGCTTGTAGATCTCGCCAGGACCCTTGAACTTGTCGTTGCTCGCATGCGAGGCCGTGAGATAGGCCCGTGTACCCCAGGGGCCGATCTCGCCGGTTTCGAACATGCCGAAGTAGCGGCGGTAGTTGTGCTCGCCGGCCGCTACCGAGACGAGTCCGCCTGTCTCCTTCGACGGGCGCCGCGTGCGGTTGTTGATGGTGCCGCCGACGGCGGAGGCCGTCGGACTGTCGACGTCGGTCGTGCCGAGGTTGACGTCGACGGCCTCGATGAGCTCGGGGTCGATCTGCTGGTTGGTGAAGATGGCGTAGTTGCCCGTATCGTTGAGCGGAATACCGTCGGTGGTCACGGAGACGCGGTTGCCGTCGAAGCCGCGCAGCCGCAGGTTGCCGCCCGAGCTGCCATAGGGGTCGTTGTTCGTGAAGCTCACGCCCGGAACGAGGTTGAGTGCCTCGAAGAAAGTCTGGCCGGGGATGGCGTTGAGCAGGGACTCGCCGGTGACGGTGACGCGCGCCTTGGCGGCGTTCTGTTCGGTGACGTCGCCGATCTGCACCACGCGACGACCGGTGATGACGATTTCCTCAAGGCCCTCGGCGGCGGTCGTGCCGGTCGACTGGGCGAAGGCGGGGGTGGTGGCCGCGATCAGCAGCAGAGGGCAGGCGAGCCGGATGGCGGTGGTGATGCGCGCGGGGCGGGCGGCGGGCAGGGCCGCGGCCTGGCCAGGGTTCTGCGTGGACATCGTGCGGAATCTCCGATTGGGGAAAGACGGGGCTGCCCCGCGAGCTGGCCATGCCCGGACGGGCGGCCTGCTGGGCCGCGGAGCGGCGCGCATTCTACGCGAACCCGGCAATCGCCGGCATTCTCGAGAACCGGGTGTCGCCGGGGATTTACACCTGCCCACAAAGCCGAAGGCCCGACCCCAGAGGAGGGGTCGGGCCTTCGGTCATGACGGATGCGCGTGCTGAAGCCGGTTCTCCGGAACCTCAGAACTCGTAGCGCAACCCGATCTGGATCTGCCAGCGGGAGCGATCCGAGTTGCGCGTGACGCCGCCAGCCGGACCCGACGAGGTCTCCGGATTGAGCAGTGCCGTGTTCACGCCCGAGATCCGGTAGCGCGCACAGGAGAGGACGCCGGCGTTGTCGGACACGCCATTGGCGCCCGCGCAGGACACATCGAACAGACGAACGTCTTCGCCGTACTCCTCGATCACGCCCCACTTCTCGTTGAGCAGGTTGAGGAAGTTGGCGATATCGAGAGTGATCCGGGCGCGGTGGCCCTCGCCGAAAGCCGGCAGTTCCTGGCTGAGCTGCAGATCCCAGAGATTGATATCCCGACTGTCATACGCGCCGCGCGGCACGATGCCGCCGGTGGGAATGCCGAACTTCGCGACCACCTGGCGCAGCGACTCGATCGTCGCCGCGCTGTCGAAGGCAACGAGCGATGACGACGAGACGGTTGCCACGTTGGTGGTCCCGACCGTGGTGGTGTTCACGGTGCCGGAGAGGTCGGGGATGTAGGCGAGCTGCGCTCCGCGGTTGACGCCAAAAGTGGCATTGCGGCCGGAGCCGCCATTCATGGTGAAGGTGACGGGGCGACCCGTGCGGTAATCGGCGAAGAGCGAGAAGCGCGTCTCGAGATCACCAAAGAAGTTCTTGCGGAAGCCGAGCTCGCCCTTGAAGGCGTCAGAGATCTCTTCCTGGCCGCGGCCCGAGGTGGCCGTGTTCGGATCGAGAGCGGCGTACTGGCCGCCATAGAGCGAGCTCGCCGTCGAGGAGAAGCGCGCCGAGGCGGAGAACTCGTCGGAGTTCTGCTTCGAGTAGGAAAGCGCGAAATTGAAGCCGCTGTCGAAGTACTTCGAGACGCCGACGGCCGCCGTCCAGATGGAGCCCGTGGTGTCCGGGTTGTAGGCCTGGATGTCGCGGCCGGAGCCGGGGTTGACGGAGGTCACGGTGTTGCCCGGGATCGCGCGCTGCGCGGCCGACAGCCCGTCGTAGCGCAGA